>CAIMWH010000121.1 GCA_903845065.1 uncultured Rhodospirillales bacterium
AGGTGAGCCGACGGCGCTCCTGGAGATCGGCGAGCAGGTTCAACACCTCGGCCTGCACGGACACATCGAGCGCGCTGGTGGGTTCGTCGAGCAGCAGCACCTCGGGCTCCGCCATCAGCGCCCGCGCGATCGCCACCCGCTGCCGCTGCCCGCCGCTCAACTGGTGCGGATAGCGGAACCGCACCGAGGCCGGCAGCGCCACCTCGGCCAGCGCCCGCAGGATGCGCGGCTCGTGCTCGTCCATCCCATGCACAATCAACGGCTCCGCCAGCGCGCGATCCACCGTCTGGCGCGGATGCAGCGAGCCGTACGGGTCCTGGAACACCATCTGCACCCGGCGAAAAAAGTCCTTCCCCCGCCGCGGCGCCAGCGCGGTGCCCTTGATGGTCATCGAACCCGTCCAGTCGTCATTCAGCCCCGACAACGCCCGCAGCACGGTGGACTTGCCCGACCCGCTTTCGCCCACGATGCCGAAACTGGCCCCCTCGGCGACCGAGAACGAAATCCCCTTCACCGCATGCACCGCATCGAAGCGCACATGGAGGTCCTTGACGCCGATCATGCTGCCGCCCTCATACCAGCCACGCCGGATCGCGCGTCATCACCGGCAGCCGCGGCTTGGGGTGGGACAGCGCCGGCATGCATTCGAGCAACCCGCGCGTATACGGATGCTTGGCCTGCGCCAGTTCCCCGGCACCGAGTTCCTCCACCACCCGCCCGGCATACATCACCGCCACCCGGTCGCAGAAATGCGACACCAGCGGCAGGTCGTGGCTGATCAGGATCAGCGCCATCCCCCGGCGAGACACCAGGTCCTCCATCAGCCGCAGGATTTCCGCCTGCACGGTGGCATCGAGCGCGCTGGTCGGTTCGTCGGCGATCAGCAGTTCCGGATCGGGCGCCAGCATCATCGCGATCATCACCCGCTGCCCCATGCCGCCGGACAACTCATGCGGATAGGCGGCCGCGACCCGCGCCGGATCGTTGATCTTCACCTGCGCGAGCAGATCGATCGCCGCCTCCCGTGCCTCCCGCTTGCCGCCCCGGCGATGGGTACGCCAGGCCTCGGCGATTTGCTCGCCCGCCGTCATCACCGGGTTGAGCGAATATTTCGGGTCCTGCAGGATCAGCCCCGCCCGCTTGCCGCGGATGGCGCGCATGGCGTTCTCGTTGGCGCTCAGCACGTCGATCCCGTCGAACGTCAGCTTGTCCGCCGTCATCCGCGCACTGCGCGGCAACAACTTGAGGATGGATCGCGCCGTGAGCGACTTGCCGGAGCCTGACTCCCCCACGATGCCAAGCTTCTCATTGCCCAGCGTGAGCGACACCGACCGCACCGCGAGGCTCATGCCCGACGCGGTCGGGAACGCGATGGAGAGATTCTGGATTTCAACCTGCATCGATCTTCCTAGCGCTGCTTCGGATCGAGCACGTCGCGCAGCCCATCGCCGAGCAGGTTGAACGCCAGCGAGGCGACAAAAATCGCCACCCCCGGGATGGTGGGCACCCACCACTGCTCCAGGATGAACCGCCGCGCCGTGGCGATCATCGCGCCCCATTCCGGTGACGGCGGTTGCGCCCCCATGCCGAGGAACCCCAGGGCCGCCGCGGTCAGGATGATCGAACTCATATCCAGCGTGACGCGCACCACCAGGCTGCCCAGGCACAGCGGGATGATATGGCGCAGCACGATCCGCGGGCCGGACGCCCCGGTCAGACGCACCGCCGCGATGAAATCGGCATTGCGGATGCTCATCGTTTCCGCCCGCGCCAGCCGCGCATAGGGCGGCCACGCCGTCAGCACGATGGCGAAAATGGCGCTGGTGATGCCCGGCTTGATCGCCGCCACGAAAGCCAGCGCCAGGATCAGGCGCGGAAACGCCAGGAACACGTCGGTCACCCGCATCAGCAACCGGTCGACAATACCACCCATGTAGCCCGCGATGCAGCCGACGAGCAGCCCGAGCGGGGCCACCATCACCACCACCGCCACCACCATGCCCAGCGTGACGCGCCCGCCGAACAGCACCCGGGCAAACAGGTCCCGCCCAAGCTCGTCGGTGCCGAACCAATGCGCGGCACTCGGCCGTGCCAGCCGCAACGTGAGGTTCTGCGCCCCGGGATCAAAACCCGCCAGCACTGGCGCCAGCAACGACACCGACACCATCGCCACCGCCACGATCAGCCCCGCCATCGCCAGCCGGTTGGCGCGAAAATCGCACCACAACCGATACCGCCGCCCCCACGCCGCCTGCGCGCGCGAGGCCGGCGTCTCGCTGATCAGCCATTCACGCCAGGTGGTGCTCATGAAACGCGCGGGTCCAGCAGGCGGTACAGCACATCGGCCAGCAGGTTGAAGCCGAGATAGGTGACACCCACCACCAGCGTCGCCCCCAGCACCGCGTTCATGTCCGCGTTCAACAGCGAAATCGTCAGATACTGCCCCAGGCCCGGCCACGAAAACACCGTCTCCGTCACCACCGCGCCCTCCAGCAGCCCGGCATAGGTCAGCGCGATGATGGTCACCAGCCGCACCGAGATATTGCCGAACGCATGGCGCCAGATCACCCGCATCGGCGAGAGCCCCTTGGCCCGCGCGGTGATCACGTACTCGCCGGCCAGCGCATCGAGCATGAACGCCCGCGTCATGCGCGCGATGAACGCCATGGCGAAATACGCCAGCACGCCGGCGGGTTGCAGCAGATGCGCCACCGCATCGCGGAACACCTCCCACTCGCCGGCCAGGAGCGCATCGACGGTGAGGAAGTTGGTCACCACCGGCACCATATCATCGAACATCAGGTTCTGCCGCCCCGGCCCCGGCGCCCAGCCCAGCGTGGCGTAGAACACCAGCAGGCTGAGCAGCGACAGCACGAAAATCGGCAGCGAATGCCCGGCCAGGCACACAACGCGGATCGTATGGTCGATCCGCGTGCCCTGCTTCACCGCGGCCAGCACGCCAAGCGGAATGCCGATCCCGGCGGCGAGGAAAATCGCCACCGTCGCCAGTTCCATAGTGGCCGGAAAGAAGCGGCGGATATCCTCGCCCACGGTGTGCGAGGTCATCACCGAACGCCCCAGATCCCCCACCGCGAGCTTGGTGAGATAGATCCAGAACTGCACATACAACGGCCGGTCGAGCCCAAGCTCCAGCCGGGCGGCGGCCACCACATCGGCCGGCGCCCGATCGCCCACGATGGCCAGCACCGGGTCGATCGGCATCACCCGCCCGATCAGGAAGGTGACGAGCACAAGCCCGAACAGGGTGATGGGCACGCTGGCAGTGGTCGCCGCCAGCGCTTTCAGCCGCGAAGTGGCCATGCTCCGCCCGCTTCCGGTCCGTCAGGTCCCGCTCATCAGGCCTTCGTCACCTGATCGAACGTGGTACGCAGGCCCAGCGGCGCCAGCGTGAACCCCTTGAGGTTCTTGCGCATCACCGCCCAGCCGGTCGCCTGCAACAGCAGGGCGAACGGGCTGCGCTGATGGTGATCGCGCTGCATCGAGGCATACATCTCCTCGCGCACCTTGGCGTCGCTCTCCTTCACCGCGGCGATCGCGCGGTTGGACAGATCGACGTCCTGCCACGAGTTGCGCCACGCCAGGGTCTTGTTGCGCGCGGTGTCGGAGTTGTCGACGTTGACGCAGAAGGTCTCGGCGTTGGTGTTGGGATCGAAGTAGTCGATACCCCAGGACAGGATGGCGGACTGGTGGGTGCGGGCGCGGTAGCGGGTGATCACCTGGCGCTGCTCGCCGGCCTGGAGCGTCACCTTGATGCCAATCTCGCCGAGATTGGCCTGGATCGCCTGCGCGATATCACCGCCGGGCTGGCCGTTGTAGTGGTCGATCACCAGCTCGAACCCGTTGGCGAGCCCGGCTTCCGCCATCAACGCCTTGGCCTTGGCGATATCCTTCTTGAACGGACGATCGCTGATCGCGCCCATCATGCCCTTCGGCACGAAGGACTGCTGCACGTCGTACGTGGTCGGCACGATGTTCTGCTGGATGCCGTCATAGTCGATCGCCCACTTGATCGCCTGGCGCACCTGCGGCTTGGCGAGGTTGGGCACGTTCTGGTTGAGGCAGAGATACATGATGTAGCTCTGCGGCGCCGAGGAGAGCGCAAACGCCGGGTTGGCCTGCGCCGCCTTCAGCTGGTCCGGCAGCAGGTCCCGCGCGATGTCGATATCGCCCTGCTGGAGCTGAAGCTGCTGGGCCGAGGGATCGATGATGTGCTTGTAGAACACCCGCCGCGGCTTCGCCTTGATGGTGGAGTTCGGGTTGGCATCCAGAATAACGCTCTCCGAGGCCTTCCACGAACGCACCGAGAACGGCCCGGAACCCGCCGAGTTGGTCTTCATCCACGCATTGCCGAGATCGCCGGCGACGTCATTCTTCATCACCACGGCCTTCTCCACGATGCTGCCGCAGTTGGCGGACAGGCAGTAGAGCACGAACGTCGGCGCCACTTTTTCGGCGATGGTGAAGGTGAGCGTGTTGGGCCCGGTGGCCACGATCATCTTCTCGACGTTGTCCTTGTTGGCGCCGAACTGGTTGATAATGAACGCGGGGGACTTGTTGAGCTTGATGGTGCGCTGCAGGGAGAACGCGGCGTCCTCGGCGGTGACGGGGGCACCGGAGGCGAATTTCAGGCCCGGCTTGATGGTGAAGGTGAACACCAGCCCATCGGGCGACACCGTCCAGCTCTGCGCGATCTCGCCGACGATCTCGCTCGGCTTCTCCGGGTTCGGCACCACCAGGCGCTCATAGCAGTTGCCGTTCACCTCGCCGCCCGAGAACTCGAACGCCTCGGCAGGGTCAAGGCTGATGATGTCGTCGATCGCCTTGCCGACCACCACGGTGTCCTTCGGGGTGTCCGCCCAGCCCTGGCCGGCGAACGAGAAGAACGGCGTGGCGGTGGCAACCGTCATCAAAGCGCGACGTGTAATCATGGTGAAGGCTCCCGTTTTTTTCCTGGCAGACTCCATAGCAACGCATGCGCCGGGGGGCAAAGGGAAATGCCCGCCCCGGGCGTTCCGGGCCACCTCTAGCCGGGCAGGGCCAGCACGTTCTTGGCCAGGATATTGCGCTGGATTTCGTTCGAGCCGCCGTAGATGGTCGAGGGCCGCGCCTGGATGAACTGCCCGGAGGGGTGCAGGTTGCGATTGCCCTCCATCGGCTCCAGCAGCCCGGCGTTCTCAGCCCCGATATCCATCATCTCATCGGTGATCTTCTGGAACAGCTCGGTCTGGATCACCTTGAGCATCGAAACATCCGGCCCCAGCGCATCGCCGCGCCGCACGATATCGACGTAGGTGGCGTGCAACGCCTTGAGATCGGCCATTTCCATCCGCAGCCTGGTATAGCGGTCCTGGAACGCCGCCTCGTCCCACACCCCCATCCGCTCGGCCAGCATCTTCAACCGCGACAGCGCATAGCCGGACAGTTTGGGCGAGCCGAGATAGATGCGCTCGAACCCCAGCAGGTTCTTCGCCATCGTCCAGCCCTGGTTCACCGCCCCCACCGTCCAGCGCTTGGGCACCCGCACGTTGTCGAAAAACACCTCGCAGAACTCGTCATGCAGATCGATGTTGACGATCGGGCGCACCGTGATACCCGGGCTGTCCATCGGCACCAGCAGGAAGGAGATGCCCTCCTGCTTCTTCGCCGTCGCATCGGTGCGCACCAGCAGGAAAATCCAGTTGGCGTCATTGGCGAGCGTGGTCCAGATCTTCTGCCCGTTCACCACCCAGTCATCGCCATCCGAAACCGCGGCGGTGCGCAGGCTCGCGAGGTCCGACCCCGCGTTGGGCTCGCTGTAGCCCTGGCACCAGATATGCTCGCCGGCGAGGATTTTCGGCAGGAACTCGGCGCGCTGCTCGTCGCTGCCGTAGTGGATCAGCAGCGGGCCGACCATGATGATGCCATGGTCATTGGTGCGCGCCACGCCGAAGCGCTCGAACTCCTCCAGCAGGATGATCTGCTTGCCGGCATTCAACCCCATGCCGCCAAATTCCGCCGGCCATCCCGGGCACAGCCATCCCTTCTCGGCGAGCTTGAAATACCAGACCTTGTTGTCGCGCCAATGCAGCCGCTTGGGCGGATTGCGCAGGTCCTCGGGATAGTTGGCGACCACCCATTCGCGCACTGTCATGCGGAAGGTCTCGTCATCCAGGAGATTCAGGTCGTCCATGTCAGTCCCTCGAATTGGCAGTCGCGCAAGCTCATCGCCTGCTAGCGCCCGGTGAACACCGGCTTGCGCTTGCCGATGAACGCATCGCGCCCCTCGGCGTGGTCGGCGGTGAGGAACATCGTGGACTGGGTGTTGCGTTCCCAGTCCAGCGCGTCGGCCAGGCCCTGCGCGAGATAGTTCTTCACCATGGCAAGCGGGATCGGCGCCGCTTCGGCATATTCGGCGGCGATCGCCAGCGCCCGCTCAAGCGCGGTGCCAGCCGGCACCACCTCATCCACCATGCCGATTTTCGCCGCGTGGTCGGCACCGAATGCCGCGCCGCGCAGGAATATCTGCCGTGCCGCCCCTTCGCCGACGCGACGCGGCAGCACGTGCAGCAGCCCGAAATCCGGCACCAGGCCCAGCTTGCCGAATGGCGAGACAAACCGCGCGTCCGCCGCCGCCACCACCGTGTCGCAGCAGATCGCCACCCCCATCCCCGCCCCGGCGGCCCACCCTTCGACGGCCGCGACGTATGGCTTGGCGCTCTCCACCATCAGCCGCACCAGCTTGTGGGTGACGCGAAACCGCTCACGTCCGTTGGCGAAATCCGCGGCGTTCATCCCGCTGATATCGCCGCCCGAACAGAATGTCCCGGCCGCCCCGGTAACCACCACCGCCCGCACCGACGCATCGCCCTCAATCCGCTCGAACGCCTCGATGAGGTCAAGCCGCATCTGCATCGACAGCGCATTCTTGCGGGCGGGCTGGTCGAGCGTGACGACAACGGTGCTGCCGTGCCGCGTTTCGGAAATTGCTTTCATGCTACTCATCATCATCCGGTGCCACTTCGGCATAGCGCGCCCGGTGCAGCGCCGCCCCGCCATGCAGGTTGGCCAATACCATCGCCTTGCGCAGGAACAGCCCGATATCGGCCTCGTCGGTGTAGCCGATGCCGCCATGCAACTGGATGCACTGCCGCGTCACCAGCATCGAAGCCTCCGCCGCCCGCGCCTTCGCGCGTGATACCGCGGCCTGGCGCAACGCCGGGTGCTGCGAGGTATCCAGCGTCACCGCCGCCGCCTCCACGCTCGCCCGCGTCAACGCCACCTGGATCTTGAGGTCCGCCGCCCGGTGCTGCAACGCCTGGAAACTGCCGATCGCCTTGCCGAACTGCTTGCGGGTTTTCATGTAGTCGAGCGTGATGGCGAAGGCGCGGTCCATCACCCCCAGCAGATACGCCCCGGTCGCCAGCGCCGCCTCGTCCAGCGCATTGGCCAGATCGCCCGGCAGCGCCGTGCAGGCGGCGTTGTCCATGGTCAGGGTGCCGAAATTGCCGCCATCCTGGGTCTGCTCCAGCGTGAGCGAAACCCCCGCCGCATCCCGCGCCACCAGCGCCAGCCCGTCCCGCCCGGCCACCACGAAGGCATCCGCCCCGGCAGCCTGCGTGATGAACACCTTGCGCCCGTTCGCCCGCCCGCCGGCAACCGTTGTATCGCCGCCGATATCCAGCGTGCCGGCCCTCTCCTGCCACGCCGGCAGGATCACCCGGGCGCCCGAAATCGCCTCCGACAGCGCCGCACCCGTCAGCGCCGAAGCCGCCGTCACCGCCGAGATCAACGGCTCCGGCACCAGCCCGCGGCCGAGTTCCTCGGCGAGCGCGCAGTATTCCTGCACCCCGAGCCCGGAGCCGCCCTGCGCTTCCGGCACCCGCAGCGCCGACCAGCCCATGTCGCACATCTCCTTCCAGGTCTCCCGGGAAAATCCTGGCTCCTGGAAGCGCAACTTGCGGATGCGCTTGAGATCGGCGGGGCTGACCACGGCCGCCGCGCTCTCGCGCAGCAGCCGCACGTTTTCATTGCGATCCTCGGCGGCACTCATGGCATCACTCCGCGAAATACAGCTTGGCGTCGGTGCGCGCCTGCAAATCCTCGCGCGACATCCCCGGCACGATGTCCCGCACTTCGAACCCGCGGGCCGTCACGTCGAACACGCCGAAATTGGTGTAGACGCGCTTCACCGCATGCGGCGCGGTCAGCGGATAGGTGCATTTCTGCACCATCTTGGAGCGCCCGTCCTTGGTCATGTGCTCCATCAACACCCACAGCCGCTTGGCCCCGGCGGCCAGGTCCATCGCTCCGCCGACGGCCGGCGCCGTATCGTTCTCGCTGGTCGCCCAGTTCGCGATATCGCCGTTTTCCGCCACTTCGAACGCGCCGAGGCAGCACAGGTCCAAATGCCCGCCCCGGATCATGCCGAAGCTGTCGGCGTGATGCACGTAGGAGCCGCCCTTGCGCAGCGTCACATACTGCTTGCCAGCATTGATCAGCCACGGGTTGATCTCGGCCTCCGGCGGCGCCGGCCCCATGCCCAGCACCCCGTTCTCGGAGTGAAAAATCACCTCGCGCTCCACCGGCACGTGGTTCGCCACCATGGTGGGAATGCCGATCCCGAGATTGACGTACCAGCCCTCGGGAATATCGGCGGCCACCAGCGAAGCCATCTTGTCCCGGCTCCACGGCTTGAAGGCGGGGGGCTTGAACTCTGTCGCAGCGTCCATGGAAGTTCTCCTCAGAAAATCGGCGGATCGCCGTAGGGGATGTGCAGCACGCGATCGACGAAGATGCCGGGCGTGATGATGTGCTCGGGGTTCAGATCGCCCAGTTCGACGACGTGCTGCGTCTGCACCACCGTCAACTCGGCCGCCTGCGCCATGATCGGGTTGAAGTTCCGCCCGGCATCCTTGTAGGTCAGGTTACCCCAGCGATCGGCCTGCCAGGCCTCGATCAGCGCGAGATCGGCCTTCAGCGCGTATTCCAGCACCATCTCCCGCCCGCCGAACTCGCGGTGTTCCTTGCCGCGCGCGATCGGTGTGCCCACGGAGGTGGCGGTATAGAAC
>CAIMWH010000122.1 GCA_903845065.1 uncultured Rhodospirillales bacterium
GGTTGCAACCGCACGAATGGCCCCCCTCTTCGTCTCGAACCCCTCCCTTGAATGATGAGGTCCAGGGGCTCGGCCCCTGGCAGGGGTCGAGGGGGCAGCGCCCCCCGCCTTGCTTCCTCCCTTCTCCGTCCCCCTAGCGGCCCGGCATGGCGACCATCACGTGGGGGGCCTTGGGCGGGGCTTGGGTATTTGGGGCGGATTGGGTGGGCGGGGTGGTTCCTGGGGTGGGGGATGACGCCTCGATTTATGGGCCGGCTGTGGTGGCGTCGTTTCCCGCCAGCAAGAATGGCACCGTGCTGGTCACCTTGGGCGCGGGCGATGCGGCGCAGTTTGTCTCCACCTTGTCGCTGGCGAGTGACATCGTACCGCCGCTGGTCAATTTGCAGGTGGTGCTGCACATCGAGGGCCGCCTGACGGTCGCCAGCCGGCTCCAGGTGCCCCCCTCCAACAACGGCTTCGTCTTCACCGGCGCCGTCGAGTTGGCGAATGGCGGCGTGCTATCGGTCGGCTCCGTTACCCAGACCTTCGGCTCCCCCACCATCCTGGTCTCCTTCATGGACGGCCTCGGCACCACGCTGCGCCTCGGCGGCTACGGCGGCACCTTCAACTTCCACTCCACCCTGAACGGCTTCCAGCCCGGCGACGTGATCGACCTGCCAGACGTCGCCTGGTCCGCCGCCCCCGCTTTGCGCTACCTCCCCTTCACCAACGGCCCCGCCGTCCCCGGCCCCGGCGGCGAGGCGATCGTCTCCATCGGCGCCGTCGCCAAGATCGACCTCCTGTTGACCGGCGCCTACGGCACCACCGCCGCCCCCGCCTTCACCCTCGCGCCCGACGCCACCGGCGGCACCGAAATCATCATCCCCTGCTTCGCCGCCGGCACCCGCATCGCCACCCCGCGCGGCCAGGTGCCGATCGAAACCCTCCGCCCCGGAGACCTCGTCGCCACCCCCTTCGCTCCCACCCCGTTCACCCCCATCGCCTGGCGCGGCTGGCGCGATGTGGACGCCACCCGCCACCCAAGCCCCGCGGACGTCTGGCCCATCCGCATCGCCACCGGTGCGATCGCCCCCGGGATACCCACGCGCGACCTCCTGGTCTCCCCCGACCACGCCCTGTTCTTTCCCCCCGAAGCCGTCCTCGTCCCCGCCCGCTACCTCACCAACGGCGCCACCATCCGCCAGGACCGCGGCGTCCCCCGCCTGCGCTACCTCCACCTCGAACTCCCCACCCACAGCATCATCCTCGCCGAGGGCCTCCCCACCGAAACCTACCTCGACACCGGCAACCGCCACGCCTTCGCCAACGGCGGCCGCGCCGTGGCACTCCACCCCGATTTCGGCACCGCCCGCTGGACCACTGACGCCGTCGCCCCCCTCATCGCCCACGGCCCCGCCATGCGCGCCATCCGCCGCCACCTCCGCCGCCGCGCTTACGCCCTCGGCTGGCGCGCCTCGGCCCAGCCCGAGCTCCGCCTCTCCGTCAACGGCACCCAACTCCCCCCCGTCTCCATCGAAAACGGCTGCCACCGCTTCCTCCTCCCCGAAACCCCCGGCCCCATCCACCTCCTCACCCAAACCGCCCGCCCGTCCGACCTGCTCACCGGCTCCGATGACCACCGGGACCTCGGCGTCCGCCTCCGCGAAATCATCTGGCACCACCCGGCCGGCGCCACATCGCTCCCCCCCCCTCAACAACACACACGATGACTGGACCGGCGGATTTACCGTCTTGCCATCCCTCCCCGGCGGTGGCCTGCTGGACATCCACGTCGCGGCCACCCCGCTGCGCTGGATCGCACCCACCGAGGAGAGCCCCGCTTGCATCGCGAACCGCTGATCATGGTCTGCACCTGTGAAATCGCCGGCCGCGTCCGCGGCAAGGGCTTCCCCGCCCGCGAACTCCCCTCCCGCCTGCGCAAGGGCGTCGGCTGGGTCCCCACCAACACCATGATCTCCGCCTTCGGCCCGATCTTCTCCACTCCCTTCGGCACCACCGGCGATCTCATCCTGGTCCCCGACCCCGAAACCGAAGTGAACGTCGATTTCGGCGACGACAGCGCCCCCGAACACTTCTTCCTCGGTGACATCCGCCACCTCGACGGCACCCCCTGGTCATGCTGCCCGCGCGATTTCCTCCGCCGCGCCCTCGCCGCCCTGAAAGCCGAAGCCGGGCTCGACCTGTTCGCCGCCTTCGAACACGAATTCGTCTACACCGGCGTCGAACCCGCCCCCGGCGCCCCCTACTCGCTCGACGCCTACCGCCGCCAGGGCATCTTCGGCGAAGCCCTCGTCGCCGCCCTGCGCACCGCCGGCGTCGAACCCGACTCCTTCATGCCCGAATACGGCGCCCGCCAATACGAGATCACCTGTGACCCCGCCCTCGGCCTCGCCGCCGCCGACCGCGCCGTCGTCCTGCGCGAAATCACCCGCGCCACCGCCCACCGCCTCGGCCACCGCGCCATCTTCGCCCCCATCCTCGATCCCAACGGCGTCGGCAACGGCGTCCACGTCCATTTCAGCTTCCGTGACGCGACCGGCACCCCGGTGACGCACGATCCCGCCGGCCCCCTCGGCCTCTCCCCCATCGCCGCGCGGTTCACCGCCGGCATCATGCACCACCTCCCGGCCCTCTGCGCCATCACCGCGCCCAGCACCGTCTCCTACATCCGCATGCGTCCGAACCGCTGGGCCCCCACCCACGCCACCCTGGCCGACCAGGACCGCGCCGCCAGCGTCCGCGTCTGCCCCGTCCTCCCCGGCCCCGACGTGGCACGCCAGTTCAACCTCGAATACCGCTGCGCCGACGCCGCAGCGAGCCCCTACCTCACCCTCGGCGCCATCGTCTGGGCCGGCCTCGACGGCATCCGAAAAGCCCGCGCCCTCCCCGAAGGTGACGGCGCCCCCCTCCCCGCCACCCTCGCCGACGCGCTCGACGCCCTCGAAGCCACCCCCGAAGCCGCCGACTGGTTCGGCCCCACCTTCCTCAACACCTACCTCATGCACAAGACCGGCGAACTCACCAGCCTCAGCGGCCTCGACGAAGCCACCCAGTGCGACCGCTACGCCGCAACCTACTAGAGTGTGATCGCCTGACGCGGAATCGCGGGAAGGCGTGAATCACGCGACACACCAAGTTCCGAGGCCCCATGCTCCTAGCTCCTGACGAACCGTCGCCGGTCTCCATCGGCCACTACGGCACCCGCGCCCCCTTCTTCCTCGCCTGCGACCACGCCGGCCGCCGCATCCCCGCCAGCGTCAACCTCGGCATCTCCGACGCCGAACTTGCCCGCCACATCGGCTGGGACATCGGCATCTGGGGCACCTCCGTCCGCATCGCCCGCGCGCTCGATGCCTTCCTCATCGGCCAGCCCTATTCCCGCCTGGTCATCGACAACAACCGCCCCCTCACCAGCCCCACCCTGATCCCCGAAATCAGCGAAAACACCCCCATCCCCGGCAACGCCAACCTCACCGCCGCCCAACGCCAGCAACGCATCGACGAAATCTTCACCCCCTATCACGACCGCCTCGAACGCGAGATCAGCGCCGCCGGCCCCACCCTCTTCGTCGCCATGCACAGCTTCACCAACATCTACAAAGGCGTCTCCCGCCCCTGGCACGCCGGCGTCCTGTTCAACCGCGACCAAGGCATCTCCCGCATCATGCTGGACCTGCTGCGCGCCGAACCCGGCCTCACCATCGGCGAAAACGAGCCCTACTCCGTCTCCGACACCTCCGACTACTCCGCCCCCGTTCACGCCGAACGCCGCGGCCTACCCTACCTCGAAATCGAAATCCGCCAGGACCTCATCGCCACCCCAGAAGGCGAAGCCGAGTGGGCCGAACGCTTCACCCGCCTCCTCCCCCTCGCCTGGCAACGCTTCACCGGAGCCCAAGCATGACCCACCTCACCACGCGAGACGTCCCCGTCGAACCCGCCCACACCACCATCCTCTTCATCGACGTCCAGAACTTCTGCGCCGTCCGCAACGGCACCGAATTCCAACACCTCACCCCCACCGAATTCAACGATCAACTCGGCTGGTTCTTCGAACAAATGGACGGCCACGTCGTCGCCAACATGCAACGCCTCCAGGCCGGCTGCCGCGCCGCCGGCGTCGAAGTCATGTACACCGTCATCCAGAACCTCACCAAAGACGGCCGAGACCGCAGCCTGGATTACAAAATCACCGGCTTCTCCGTCCCCCCCGGAAGCTGGGAAGCCCAAGTCATCGACGCCCTCAAACCCGGCGATGACGAAATAATCCTCCCCAAAACCTCCTCCAACGTCTTCGTCTCCACCAATATCGACTACGTGCTGCGAAACCTCGGCACCAAATACCTCATCATCTCCGGCATCGTGACCGACCAATGCGTCGAAGGCGCCGTCCGAGACGCCTGCGACCTCGGATACCTCGTCACCCTCGTCACCGACGCCTGCACCACCTACTCCGACGCCCGCCACCAAAACTCCCTCAAAGCCATCAAAGGCTACTGCCGCCAACGCACCACCACCGAACTCCTGTCCGAACTCGCATCCCTCACCGCGGCGGGCTGAGCGGCGGAGAGGGGTAAGGAAGCAAGGCGGGGGCTTTGCCCCTCGACCCCACCAGGGGCCGAGCCCCTGGACCTCTTCCACTTAGGCAAGGAATGCTCTGATCA
>CAIMWH010000123.1 GCA_903845065.1 uncultured Rhodospirillales bacterium
ATAGGGCAGCGGCATTTCGCGCGAGCCGAAGGGGATCTGGTGGCCGGGGATGGCCACCGCCTTGAGCAGGGCGCGGCGGATCATCCGTTTGGTCTGCTCGTCGAGATAGGCGAAGTTGTAGCCGGTCATGCGCCTGCCTCCGCGTGTTGGGCTTCCGCGCGCATGCGCCGGATGGTTTCCAGTTCGCTCTGGAAATCGACGTAGTGCGGCAGCTTGAGGTGTTCGACGAAGCCGGTGCCCTCGATGTTGTCGCTGTGATAGACAACGAACTCGACGTTCTGCGCCGGGGCGGTGACATCCTCGCCCAGTTCCTCCGCCCGCATGGCGCGGTCCACCAGCGCCATCGCCATGGCTTTGCGCTCGCCGTGGCCGAAGGTGAGGCCGTAGCCGCGGGTGAATTGCGGCGGGACGGTTTTCGAGCCCTTGAACTGGTTGACCATCTGGCACTCGGTTAGCACGAGATCGCCGATATCGATGGGGAAGCCGAGTTCGGCGGGTTCGATGATGACGCTGACCGTGCCCATGCGGATTTCGCCGGCGAAGGGGTGGCTGCCGCCGTAGCCGCGCTGGGTGGAGTAGCCCATCGCCAGCAGGAAGCCCTCGTCGCCGCGCGCCAGGGCCTGGAGGCGAACATCGCGGCCGGCGGGGAAGCGCAGCGGCTCGCGGGTGAGATCGCCGGGGGTGCCGGTGTCGGCGCCGTCGGGCTCGATCAGGCCTTCGTCGCGCAGGAAATCATTGACCCGCTGCATGGGTTCGGTGGCGGCTGCGCCTTCGGCTGGCGCGGCGGTGATCGGCGCTGCGTCCTGCAGGGCGAAGTCCAGCAGGCGGTGGGTGTAGTCATAGGTTGGGCCCAGCACCTGGCCGCCCGGCAGGTCCTTGAAGACGGCCGAGATGCGGCGGTGGATGGCCATCGCGGCGGTGTCGAGCGGCAGGGAGTGGGCGAGGCGGGGCAGGGTGGTGCGGTAGGCGCGGAGCAGGAAGGCGGCCTCGATAAGGTCGCCCTGGGCCTGCTTGATGGCTAGCGCCGCGAGGTCCGGGTCGTAGAGCGAGCCCTCGGCCATGACGCGATCGACGGCGCGGCCGAGTTGCTCGCGGATCTGGGCGGTGTCGATCTCGGTGACGGCGGGGTCGCCGCGGCGGACGGTGGCGAGCCAGGCGTGGGCGGCGTCAATGGCGCGCTCGCCGCCTTTGACTGCGACATAGGCCATGCTCAGCCCTCCCCGATGGACACGCTGCGCGGCAGGGCGGCGAGCTGGTCGCCGGCGCAGAGGATGAGGTCGATACCGCGCGGATACAGGCGGTGGTTGGCGGCCCACATCGCGATGAAGCCGGGCGGCAGGCCGGTGGCCTGGAAGCGGGTGGGGTGTTGCAGGCCGGGGCCGGCCAGGGTGAAGGCGGTGCCGGCGCCTAGGGCGGCGACTTGCAGGATCACCGTGGCCGAGCCCTCGGGCACTTCGTCGCTGCCGGCGTCAAGCGTGGCGAGATCGGGAAGGCTGTCGGTGACGATGAAGTCGCAGCCGGGGCAGGGGCCGCAATGGAAGGCGATCCACTCGGCGGCGGCGGCGAGCCCGGGCGCGATGGTCAGTCCGGTCTCGGCGTCGATCAGCGTCAGCAGCACCGCGGCCGTGGCCTGTGACAGGGGAGGCGGCGGCGTTAGCGCGTGGCCGGTGGCGTGAATGGTGCCGGGGCGGGCCATCGCGTCAAGCACGGCGCGGAAGCAGGATTGGGCGTCCAGCACCGGGTTGGCGAAGCCAGGCAGGGCGATGCTCATGGCTCAGGCTCGCATGGTCTGGAGGGTGAAGAAATCGACCTTGGTGGCCGCGGCCCGCGCGGCCTGCTGGGTGCGGGCGGCCTCCTGGCGAAGGGCAAGCGGCGCGATCACGGCGGCCAGGAGGATATCGTGGAAGCCGGCGTCCTGCAGGGCTGCGTCAATCCGGGCTGCGAGCAGAGCGCAGGCGCCGTTGCGCCCGGCGATGGTGGCGTGGCCGACCTGGCCACCCCGCGTGCGCACGGTGCAGCGGGTCACGGTCATCTCGCCGAGATTGAAGCCGCCGCCGCCGCCGCCGATGCGGCCGCGGACCATCACCAGCCCCTCCTCGGGGCCACGCAGCACGACATGGTCGGGCAGGGCGGGACTTGAGGCGAGGCGCTCGGTGAGGTCGGCCAGACTGGCACGGGCCAGCACCGCCATCCACGATTGGCGGGCTGCGATGGCTGGGTCGGGGGAGCGGTGTGGGGATGTTGGGTGCATCGGCTGCTTGTTGTCAAGATGTCTAGACAACTATGCGGCGGTCCCCGTATCGTCAAGACACGTCGCATGAAGGCCGGGCGAAAATGGATGAAGAAACGATGACAGCGGCATCCGGGACGGCAGCGCCCGGCGGTGGTGGACCGGCTCGGCGCGACGGGAGCACGTCCCTATGGCGCCAGATTGCCGCGGCCATTGCTGCCGAAATCGCCGATGGACGCCGACCGGCCGGGGCGCAACTGCCAACCGAGGCACAGTTCTCCGCGCAGTTTGCCGTCAACCGCCATACCGTGCGCCGGGCAATCGAGGATCTGGTGCGCCAGGGCTTGGTGCGTGTGGAGCAGGGGCGCGGCAGCTTCGTCGCCGAGGACGTGCTGGACTATGCAGTGTCCGCCCGCACGAGGTTTTCCGAGACGGTGCGTCGCCACAACCGCGAACCATCCGGGCGCGCGCTGGACCTGCGTGAAACCGAGGCCGATCCGGCAACCGCGGCGGCGCTCGGGCTGCCAGCCGGCGGGCGGGTGTTGCGGCTGGAGCGGCTGGGGCTGGCGGATGGCCGGCCGGTGTCACTCGGCACCCATTGTTTCCCCGCCGCCCGGTTTCCCGGCCTGCTCGCATTGTTGCGATCCAGCGCCACCATCTCCGCCGCCCTCGCGGCCGTGGGGGTGGTGGATTATCGCCGGCAACTGACCCGGGTGATCGCGCGGATGCCGCAGCCGCAGGAAGCTGAACTGCTCGAAATGTCACGCAGCCGGCCGCTGCTGGTCACCGAGAGCCTCAATGTCGATGTCGACGGAACCGTCGTGGAGTTCGGGGTGGCGCGTTATCCGTCGCCGCGCGTGCAGATTATTTTCGAAACATGAGGGCGTGATGCGACCAATGGTGATTGCGGGCGGGCAGGTGCTGGTGGACGGCGCGCTGCAGGAGACGGATGTCGTGCTGGCCGACGGGCGGATCGCGGGCGTGGGAGGCAGCGGCGATGGGCTGCGGATCGATGCGCGCGGTTTGTATGTGCTGCCGGGGATCATCGATCTGCACGGCGATGCGTTCGAGCGGCAGATCCAGCCGCGCCCGGGCATCGAATTTCCGATGGACCTGGCCTTGCAGGATACCGAGCGGCAGTTGCTGGCCAATGGCGTGACCACCGCATTCCATGGCGTGACGCTGTCCTGGGAGCCGGGGCTGCGCAGCGTGGAGACGTGGCGGGCGCTGCTCGACGGGCTCGGCGCGGCGGACTGGACCTGCGACATGCGGGTGCATCTGCGGTTCGAGGCTTTCAATCTCGACGCGTTGGATACAGCCGAGGCGGATATCGCGGCCGGGCGTGTGCATCTGCTCGCCTTCAATGATCACACGCCGGCGATCCTGCGGCGGATGAGCGACCCGCTGAAGGCCTCGAAGTACAGCGAGCGGGCGGCAATGCCGCTGGACGAATTTCGCCGGCTCGCTGAGCGGGTGGGCGCGCGGGAGGCCGAAGTGGTGCCGGCACGGGAGCGTTTGGCTGCCGCGGCGCAGCGCGCGGGGCTGCCGATGGCGAGCCATGATGACGACTCGGTGGCGACGCGGGCGGCGTTCCGCGGGCTGGGCGCGCGGGTGTGCGAATTCCCGATGGAGGAGTCGGTGGCGGCGGCGGCGCGAGCGGCGGGCGATTCGGTGGTGATGGGCAGCCCGAACGTTGTGCGTGGCCGTTCGCACCTCGGCTGGGCATCCGCGGCAGTGATGGCCGAGGCCGGGCTCTGCACCATCCTGTCGAGCGATTACTTCTATCCGTGCCTGCTGCGCGCGGCATTCATCCTCGCTGGGCGCGGCGTGTTGGACCTGCCGCGCGCATGGGCCCTGATTTCAGCCAATCCGGCCGCTGCTGCGGGCCTGTCGGACCGGGGCGCCATTGCGGCCGGCAAGCGTGGCGACCTGCTGCTGGTGAGCCCGCTAGGGGCACTGGTGGCCACGTTGGCCGGCGGGCGGATCGCGCATCTCACGGCGGCGGCTGCCGCGCGCCTCGGCGGGTGAGCCAAAACGAGAAAGGGCCGCTGGCTTTCACCAGCGGCCCTCTGCGCAATGGCTCCCGGAGTAGGACTCGAACCTACGACCGAGCGATTAACAGTCGCTTGCTCTACCAGCTGAGCTATCCGGGATCAGCGCGGCGCACCCTATAGCGAACGCTTTCGCAGGATGCAAACCGGGGGTTTGAAGTTTCGGAGTTGGTAAAGATGCGCCGAGGCGTTATAGTGTCCATCTCTCACGCGGCGGTCGCCGTGCGGAGAGTGCTGCGAGAGTGGCGGAACGGTAGACGCAGTCGACTCAAAATCGACCGGCGCAAGTCATGGGGGTTCGAATCCCCCCTCTCGCACCAACTAGCGCCGTTTTGGGCGGAATGTCGGGTCTTGACGCTGCGTTAAGATGTTTTCGCGTTATCTTGATTTCCGTTTGGGAGGCCCAAAGCCCATGCAGTCCGGAGCGAACTCGCCGTCAGGCACCACTTCACGTGCCCCGGCCCGCGAGAGGGGAACTTTGGTGTCGCGCACGAATTTGCTCACCAGGCTGTTGATTCTCGTGGCGGTTGCAACCCTGCCGGCTGTTTTGGTCATGGCGTATATGCAGCAGAATCTGCGCGCCGAGGGCCGCGAGCGGATCGCTGGCGAGGCGTTGCGCCAGGCAGAATTGCTGAATGCGGATATGACCAACGTGGTCGAGGGCGCGCGCCAGCTGAGCTTGGCGATTTCGCACTTCACGTCAGTGGCCAATGGCGATGCCGGTTGCCGCGGGGACCTTGAGCGGCTGCGGGTTGATCTCGCCAGCTACACCATGCTCGCGGTGATCGCCGCCGACGGCCAGATGATCTGCTCCACCGAGCAGGGCGCGCCGGCGTTTGCAGCGGCCGCCGATGTCGCGCATGTCCGCGAGATCCTGGTCCATGGCCGCTTCGATGGCGGCACCTTCATGCCGGCCACCGCCAGTCGCGGGCCGATCCTGCCGTTGTGCCTGCCGTTCACCATGGCAACCGGCCGTCAGGCGGTGGTGGTGCTCGGATTGAGCCTCGATTGGCTCGGCGCGCATCTCGGTGAACTGAAGCGGCCGGCCGAAAGCACCATCGGGATCGCCGATCGAAACGGCGTGACGGTGGCGCGGTATCCCGAGCACGACAAGTTCGTCGGCAAGCTGTTTCCGCCGCCGGTGCGGCCCTACATGAACGCTGCCACCCGCGGAAACGCGGTGGTGATGGGCTACGACGGCAAGGAACGCATGATCGGCTTCGTGCCGGTGGGTGACGGTCCGGTGGGGTTGTTCGTCAGCATCGGGATGTATTTCCCCGCCATGCTCGCCGAACTCGACCGCACGACTATGCAGGGCACCCTGCTGATCGTCGCCGGCGCGCTGCTCTCACTGATCCTCGCGCTATTCGTCGGCCAGCGCTTTGTACGCCGGCCGACGGAAGCGCTGCTGGCCGCCGCGCGGCGCTGGACGTCGGGCGATTTGTCGGCTCGGGCCAAGCTGCGTGAGTCCACCAAGTCGGAATTCGGCAGTCTTGCGCTGGCGTTCAACGAGATGGCCGGCGCGTTGGGCAACCAGCAGAAGCAGTTGCAGGAACTGAATACCACGCTCGAGGCCCGGGTGGCGGACCGCACGCGGGACCTCTCGGAAAGCCGCAACCGGCTGCAGGTCG
Source organism: uncultured Rhodospirillales bacterium (assembly GCA_903845065.1). Classification (GTDB taxonomy): domain Bacteria; phylum Pseudomonadota; class Alphaproteobacteria; order Acetobacterales; family Acetobacteraceae; genus CAIYPH01. Next base: position 5,913 of record CAIMWH010000123.1, read on the forward strand.
AGATGGCCGAGCGCGAGAAGACCGAGGCGTCGTTGCGGCAGGCCCAGAAGCTCCAGGCGGTTGGGCAGCTTGCCGGCGGTATCGCGCATGATTTCAACAATCTGCTGACCGCCATTGTCGGCGCGCTTGACCTTATGCGCAGCCGCATGCCGGCCGGGCAGGAGAACATGGTGCGTCTGGTCGACAATGCGCTGCAGGCGGCCGAGCGTGGTGGCAAGCTGACGGGCCAGTTGCTCGCGTTCTCGCGCCGCCAGCGCCTGCTGCCGACCCCGACCGATCTCAATATGATCGTGGTGTCGCTTTCCAATCTCCTCGGCAGCACGCTGGGCCGCTCCATCCGTATTCAGACCGACCTGGTGCAGGATTTGTGGCCGGCGATGATCGATCCCGGGCAGATCGAAGCCGCCGTGATCAATCTCGCCATCAACGCGCGCGATGCGATGCCCGAAGGCGGCGTGCTGACGATTTCAACCCGCAATGTGACGCATGACGTCGGTGGAAACATGGTTCCGGGCGACTATGTAGCGGTTCGCGTGTCCGATACTGGCTCGGGGATGACGCCGGACGTGTTGGCGCGGGTGTTCGAGCCGTTCTTCACCACCAAGGGCCCGGGCCGCGGGTCGGGCCTGGGCCTGTCGCAGGTCCATGGGTTGGCGAAGCAGTCGGGTGGTGACATCCGGATTGAAAGCCAGGCGGGCGAGGGCACGACGGTGACGTTGTTGATGCCACGGGCCGCGAGCCTCCCGGCGGCACGGACAGAGACCGCCAGCACCCGCAACGCACCGCGCCGGCGCGCCCGCGTGCTCGTGGTGGATGACGACAACGACGTGCGCCAGATGACCGGCGAGATGCTGACGGAACGCGGCTATTCGGTCGAACTGGTGGCGGATGCCACGGATGCGCTGGCGGTGCTGGCGCGTGACAGCGGGATCGACGTGGCGCTGGTGGATTATGTGATGCCGGGTGTGAACGGGATCGACCTGCTCGAACGGTTGCAGGCGGTGCGGCCCGGGCTGCGGACGCTGTTGATGACGGGCCATGCCGATATGGAAGACGACGGTGCGGTCGGAACCGACAATATCATCCGCAAGCCGTTCAACATCGCGACGCTGGATGAGCGGATCGAGCGGATCCTGTCGCGTCCGGTGCTGCGCGCGGTTCAGGGCGGCAAGTCGCAGGCAAGCTGATCGCGGACGGTGTTCAGGTAGCAAAATGCGCGGCGGGTGTGAGCCCGCCGCGTTTTTTGTGGGTCAGCCCGGGGCGGTGCCGCCTCCGCAGACCAGGAGTTGGCCGGAGACGTAGTCCGACTCGGGGATGCAGAACAAATAGACGGCGCCGGCGGCTTCGTCGGGGGTGCCGCCGCGGCCGAGGGGGATGCGGGCCTCGATATCGCGGGCGTTGTCGGGGTTGATGCCGACGCGGATCTGGCGGCCCTCGATATCGATGCGGGCGCCCGAATCGGCGGTGGCTTCGGTGAGGCGGGTCTTGATGAAGCCGAAGGCGACGGCGTTCACGTTGACCTTGTAGCGGCCCCATTCCTTGGCCAGCGTCTTGGTGAGGCCGACGATGCCCATCTTGGCGGCGCTGTAGTTGGACTGGCCGGCA
>CAIMWH010000124.1 GCA_903845065.1 uncultured Rhodospirillales bacterium
AGGAGCAGTGCGCCGATGAGGCGGATGACGGCTGCTTCGTTGGGAAAGATGCCGACGACGTCGCTGCGGCGTTTGATTTCACCGTTGAGCCGCTCGAGGGGGTTGGTCGAGTGGATCTTGGCGCGATGCTGGGCGGGGAACTGCATGTAGGCCAGCACGTCGGGCTCGGCCTCGTCCATGAAGGCCGCCAGCCTGGGCACGCGGGGGCGGGCCTGGTCGGGCCGAATACCCCGCTCGATGAGCGCGCCGCGCTGCGGCAGGAGCTCGGGCTGGACGATCCGGCGCCGGCGCAGTTCGTCCGCTTCGTGGCGCAGGTGGCGCGCGGCCAGTTCGGGCAATCCTACCGGCTGGGCCGCAACGTCGACAGCCTGATCGCCGACCGGTTGCCCGCGACGCTGGAACTGGTGGCGGTGGCGACCGTGCTGGCGCTGGTGTTCGGGGTGGCGATGGGGGTGCAGAGCGGCCTCGCACCGCGCTCCGTATTGGCGGGGCTGACGCAGACACTATCGCTGTCCGGGGTGTCGCTGCCGACGTTTTTCATCGGTATCGGGCTGATGATGATCTTCAGCGTTTGGCTGCGCTGGCTGCCGGTGTTCGGGCGGGGCGATGCGCGCGGTGGCGGTGATCGATGATGACGGGGCCGAGGTTGCCGCCTGTCTGGCGGAGCTTGGGGCGCAGGTGGCGGTGATCCGGCCGGATCGCTATCTGCTCGGCGTGGCGCATGACGCCGCGGAATTGCGCGCCCTGCGGCGCCTGGTGCCGGAAGGGGCCTGAGGCGATGCGCTACATCCAGCGCGAAATGCCGCCGCTGGCACCGGACGCCGATGAGGCGGCCGTCCGCGAAGGCGAGGCGATGCGACGCGCCATGCCGCTGTCACGCCTGCTCGACAACGGCATGGACCATGCGGACGCCGTGGTGCTGCATGCGATGTCCACCGCCGGGGTGCGCTGGATCGCCGCGGGCGCATACCTCGGGGGCCGCAACGTGGCCGTGGCGCGGGCGGCGTATCGGCATGCATCGGCCTGCTAGACCTCACGGCCGACGCCCACCGTGTGCGTTGCCCGCTGCTGGTGCTGCATGGCGCGCCGGACCAGGTGTTCCTGCTGGAGAACGCACAGCGCCTGTATGCCGCCACCGCCTCCACCGATCGGCAGATGATCGTCTGGGATGACGGCGAGCATTGCATCTACAATCATGCCCACGAGAAGAACACGCTGGTAGCGGACTGGTTCGCCGCCCGGCTTGGGGTGGCGCCATCGTAGCGCCGGCACGGGAGGGTCACATGGAGATCATCGCTCTGGGCTATGTTGGGGTGCGCTCGGCCAGGCTGGATGACTGGGGACAGTTCGCCACCCGGCTGCTCGGCATGCAGCAGGTGGACCGCGCCGGCGCGCTGCGGGCGTTTCGCATGGATGACCGGGCGCAGCGCCTGATGGTGGAGGAGAGCGCGCAGGAGGAGCTCGGCTATCTCGGCTTCGAGGTGGCCGACGCCGCCGCGCTCAATCGCCTGGCCGCCCGGCTCGACGCCGCCGGCATCGCGGTGCGCCATGGCGACGGGCTGGCCGATGCGCGGATGGTGGCCGGGCTGATCCGCTTCCAGGACCCCGAGGGCAATGAGCTGGAGGTGTTCCACGGCGGCGTGCGGGCGGACACGCCGTTCACGCCGGGGCGGACGATTTCCGGCTTCCGCACCGGGCCGCTCGGCATGGGGCACGTTGTGTTCAACGTAGAAAACATCGAGCGCATGCTGCCGTTCTATCGGGATCTGCTGAGCTTCCGGGTGAGCGACTACGGGTTGAAGCCGTATGGCCTCTATTTCTTCCACATCAACGCCCGCCACCACAGCTTCGCCATGGTGGGCTCCGGGCGGCGCGGGTTTCACCACTTCATGATCGAGTTGTTCAGCCTCGACGACGTGGGCCAGGGCTATGACCTCGCGCTGCTCGATCCCGAACGGGTGGCCTACACGCTCGGGCGGCACACCAACGATTTCATGACCTCGTTCTACATGCACACCCCGTCGGGCTTTTTCGTCGAGACCGGATGGGGCGGGCGCTCGATCGATCCGGCCACTTGGCAGGCGCATGAAACCACCGACGGGCCGAGCCTGTGGGGGCATGAGCGGCCGTGGATGCCGCCGGAGCAGCAGGACAGCCTGCGGCGGATGCGCCTGGATGTGGCCGCGCGCGGCATTCGCCAGCCGGTACAGGTGATGGCGGGGAACTACGATCTCGGGCCGGGCATATGTCCGTGGCTGGAAGCCCAGCCGCGCGGCTAGGCCGCCCCGGCTTGAAGGCCGGCGGATCGCACCAATCTGCACGGTGATCCACCAGGAGCAGCGCCAATCCGATGACCGCCCCTCATGACAGCGAACCCCCGCACCTGCCGCCCGGCGTTGAGACCGTGATCCTGCCGCGCGCCCATGATGTCGGCGGTTTCGAGGTCCATCGCGCATTGCCGGCGCAGGGGCGGCAGATGGTCGGGCCGTTCATTTTCTTTGACCAGATGGGACCCGGCGAGTTCCTCGCCGGGGCGGGGCTGGATGTGCGGCCGCATCCGCATATCGGGCTCTCGACCGTCACCTATTTGTTCGACGGCGAGATCCTGCACCGCGACAGCGTAGGCTCGTTGCAGCCGATCCGGCCGGGCGATGTGAACTGGATGACTGCCGGGCGCGGCATCGCCCATTCGGAGCGCACCGACATTGCGCAACGCAGCCACGCCAACCGGCTGTTCGGCATCCAGTCCTGGGTCGCGCTGCCCAGGGACCAGGAGGAGGTGGCGCCCGGGTTCGTCCATCATCCCGGCGCCACGCTGCCGGCCATCGAGGATGGCGGGTTGCGGCTACGACTGATAGCCGGGACCGGCTGGGGCCTGACCTCCCCCGTCGCGGTTTCCTCGCCGCTGTTCTACGCCGATGCGGTGCTGGCGCCCGGCGCAGCGCTGCCGTTGCCGGAGGGGCATGAGGAACGCGGCGCCTATGTGGTGCAGGGGGCCGTCGAGGTTAGCGGCACCCGGTTCGAGGCGGGACGGATGCTGCTGTTTCGCGCCGGGGACCGGCTGGCCCTCACCGCGGGGCCCGAGGGGGCGCGGGTGCTGATGCTGGGCGGCGCGGTGATGGACGGGCCGCGGTTCATCTTCTGGAACTTCGTTTCCTCGTCGCGCGAACGGATCGCGCAGGCCAAGGAGGACTGGAAAGCCGGGCGCTTCGGCACGGTGCGCGATGACGAACGGGAGTTCATCCCGCTGCCGGAAGTGCAGGTGCGGGCGGCGGGCAGCCGGGAGGGCTGAGCGACGCTATACCTCCGCCATCCAGCAGTCCCACTCCGGCCGATCGCCGTAGCGCGGCACCAGGAAGTCGACAAAACTGCGGACCTTGGGCGAAAGATGGCGGCTGTGCGGGTACACCGCGTGGATGGCGAGTTCCGGAACCTTGTAGCCCGGCAGCACGCAGCGCAGCAGCCCGGCCGCGACGTCGGGGCCAACGATGAAGGTGGGGATCAGCACGATCCCGGCGCCGCGCAGGGCGGCCACCCTCAGCACATCGCCGTTGTTGGCCTGCAAGGTGCCGCGCACCGGCACCGAGACCGGACCATCCGGCCCCTCGAACGGCCATTCGTCACGCGACTGGCCGTAGGGGTAGCCGAGGCAGTTGTGGCCAGCGAGGTCATCGGGATGCAGCGGCATGCCGCGCGTATCGAGATAGGGCGGCGCCGCGCACACCACCATGCGACAGGGCGCCAGCCGCCGCGCGATCAGGCTGCTGTCGGCCAGTCGGCCGATGCGGATCGCGAGGTCAAATCCGTCCTCCACCAGGTCCACCATGCGGTCATTGAGGGTGAGTTCCACCACCACCTCGGGAAACGCCGCCATGTAGTCGGCGAGCGATGCGGCCAGATGCAGCGCCCCGAAGGACACCGGCGCGTTGACCCGCAGCCGCCCGCGCGGCCTGGCCTGAAGCTCGCCCACCGCATCCTCGGTTTCGGAGATTTCCGCGACGATCTGGACGCAGCGCTCATAATACACGCGGCCGATCTCGGTGAGGCTGACGCGGCGGGTGGTACGGTTCAGCAGGCGGGCGCCGAGGTGTTCCTCCAGGTCCTGGATGTGCTTGCTGACCATGGCGCGGGACAGGCCGACATCCTCGGCGGCGGCAGTGAAGCCACCGCGCTCCACCACGCGCAGGAAGGTTTCCATCGCAGTCAGCCGATCCATGGCGCAGTCTCCGCCGATTGGTCAATTACAGCGGACAATCTATCAAACGAACCGATGTTTATCCACGCCAGGTGAACCCTTATTTCCGCTCTCGACCGAGGGGCACAGCGCCGGATGGCCTCCCCTCCCCCACCACACCGCCGGCCCCCAGCGGGCCGCCGGCCGAGAGAAGGCTTCGAACCATGACCGACACGCGCAACGCGGCCTACGCCGCCCTCCTGCTCCGCCTCAGCCTCGGCGTCATGTTCCTGGCGCACGGGCTGTTGAAGCTGATCGTCTTCACCCCCGCCGGGACGGTGAAGTACTTCGAAAGCATCGGCTATCCCGGCTTCTTCGCCTATATCATCATCCTTGCCGAAATCGGCGGCGGGGCGGCGCTCCTCCTCGGCCTGTGGACGCGGGCGATCACGGTGGCATTGCTGCCGATCATGGTCGGCGCCACATTGCAGCATGCCGGCAACGGCTGGGTATTCAGCACGCCGGGCGGCGGCTGGGAATTCCCGGTGTTCTGGACGCTGACGCTGGCCGTGCAGTTCCTGCTCGGTGACGGGGCCTATGCGGTGAAGCCGGCGGCCCTGCTGGGCCACGGCAACGCCCAAGCCGCCGCGCTCTGAACCTTTCGGCCCACGCACCCATCACGGGAGTTTGCACAATGATCGATATCCGTCCCTTCGCCAGCCTCGGCGGCGCCGACCACGGCTGGCTCAAGGCCAAACACCACTTTTCTTTCGCCAACTATCACGATGCCGCCCGGATGAACTGGGGCCGGCTGCGGGTGTGGAACGATGACGAGATCGCCCCGCGCACCGGGTTTGACCCGCATCCCCATCGCGACATGGAGATCGTCACCTACGTGCGGGAAGGCGCCATCACCCATCGTGACAACATGGGCAATGAGGGCCGCACCGAGGCCGGTGACGTGCAGATCATGTCGGCGGGAACCGGCGTGGTGCATTCCGAATACAACCTGGAGGCCGGGCCGACGAAGATCTTCCAGATCTGGATCATGCCGGATCGCCGGGGCGCCAAGCCGAACTGGGGTGCCAAGAGCTTCCCCAATGCGGCGCGCGAGGCGGGCTTCGAAGTGCTGGCCTCGGGCCGGCCCGGAGATGCGGGCAGCAGCGCGCTGCCGATCAACGCCGACGCCGCGGTGCTTGCCACCACGCTGAAGGCTGGGCAGACCCTGCGCCTGCCGCTCGCCCCCGGCCGCATCGCCTATCTGGTGCCGGCCAGTGGCGCGGTGGAAGTGAATGGCGCGAAACTCAACGCCCGCGATGGCGCCGCGATCCAGGCCGAGGCCGAAATCGTCATCACCGCCGCGCAGGATGCCGAACTCGTGCTTGTCGAGGCGGCCGCGGAGTAACCCTCCGTGCGCCGTGCCGTCCAACCCCTTGGCCGCCGCGTGCGGGCCGGAGAGCTGACATGGGCCTTCTCGTCGATGGCGTCTGGCACGACAAATGGTACGAAACCGCCGGGACCGGCGGCCGCTTCGTCCGCTCGCAAAGCCAGTTCCGCAACTGGATCACCGCGGACGGCGCGCCCGGCCCGACCGGCGGCGGCGGTTTCGCGGCCGAGGCGGGGCGCTATCACCTCTATGTCTCCCTCGCCTGCCCCTGGGCGCACCGCACGCTGATTTTCCGTGCGCTCAAGGGGTTGGAGGACGCCATCACGGTCTCGGCGACGCATTGGCTGATGCGCGAACAGGGTTGGACCTTCGCGCCAGGGCCGGGCATGTTGCCTGACACGGTCAACGGTGTGCGCGCCATGCACGAGATCTACACCCTGGCCGACCCCGCCTATTCCGGCCGGGTGACAGTGCCGGTGCTGTGGGACAAGCAGCGCCGCACCATCGTGAACAACGAGTCGGCCGAGATCATCCGCATGCTCAACACGGCGTTCGACGGCGTGGGCGCGCGGGAAGGCGACTACTACCCGGCGGACCTGCGCGGCGAGATCGATGCGGTGAACGCCCGCATCTACGACACGCTCAACAACGGGGTCTACAAGGCGGGCTTCGCCACCAGCCAGGCCGCCTACGAGGAAGCCGTCCGCCCACTGTTCGACACGCTGGACTGGCTGGAGGAACGCCTCGCCACAAGGCGGTTTCTCTGCGGGGATCGGCAGACCGAGGCGGATTGGCGCCTGTTCACCACCCTGGTGCGGTTCGACGCGGTGTATGTCGGCCACTTCAAGTGCAACCTGCGGCGGATCGTCGACTATCCGAATCTGTGGGCCTACACGCGGGACCTCTATCAGACGCCCGGGGTGCGCGAGACCGTCGATTTCCGCCATATCAAGGGCCACTACTACGAGAGCCACGCCACCATCAATCCAACCGGCATCGTGCCGGCCGGACCGATGATTGACTTCGAGGCGCCAGTCCTGCGCTGACCCTGCTGCGCTACGGCGCCCGGGCCACCAACGCTGACCGCATCTCGCCGACGGCGGCGGGTGGTACCGCGGCGGCGGCATTGCCCCAGGCATTGCGGATATAGGTGAGCACGGCCGCCACCTGCCGGTCATCCAGCCGATAGCCGAACGCCGGCATGGCGGGCGAGGTGGGTGCGCCGCTGGTTGCCGCCGCCCGCGCGCCGCCCAGCACCACCCGCGCCAGGCTGCCCGGATCGTCCTGCACCACCACGGGATTGCCGGCCAGGCGGGGGAACACGCCGCTCACGCCGGCGCCGTCCCGCCCATGGCAGGCGCCGCAGGTATCCACGAAGATCGCCTGCCCGGCCTGCATCGCCGGATCGTTGGGCGCCACCGGGGCGGGGGCCGGAGCGCCGGCCGCGCCGCGTTCCTTGAGGTAGACGGCAATCGCCCGCAGGTCCTCGACCGGCATCTGCGATGTCGAATGGGTGACCACCTCGGCCATCGGCCCGCTGGCGAGGCTGGTGCTGTTCGCGCCGGTGTGGAGGTAGGCCACGATCTCCTCGATCGACCAGGCACCGATGCCAAGCCGGGCGTCCGCCGTGATATTCGGTGCGGTCCAGCCGGCGATGCGGTTGGCCTGGAGATAGGCGGCGTTGTTGCTGGAGCCGAAGCGCTCGAGCGGGGTATGGCAGGCGCCGCAATGGCCGAGGCCCTCGGCGAGATAGGCACCGCGGTTGAATTCGGCCGAACGCTTCGGGTCCGGCGTGAAGGGCTGGCCACCGAGGAACAGCAGGTTCCAGCCGCGCATCAGCCCGCGAATGCTGTAGGGGAACGGCAGGGTGTCCCGATCGACCGCATTTGCCACCGGTTTCAGGGTGCGCAGGTAGGCGAAGATGGCGTCCACATCGGCGGGCGCGACGCGGGCGTAGTATGGGTAGGGGAAGGCCGGATAGAGGTGCATGCCATCGGGCCGCACCCCCTCGCGCATCGCCACTCGGAAATCCTCGGCCGACCAGGTGCCGATGCCGGTGGTCTTGTCCGGCGTGAGGTTCGCGGTGCGGATGATGCCGAAGGGTGTTTCGAGCGCTAGGCCACCGGCGAAATCACCGCCGCCTGGGGCGGTGTGGCAGGCCACGCAATCGCCCGCGGTCGCCAGGGCGCGGCCGCGCGCCACCTGCGCATCCTCGGCGCGGGCGACTGGTGCGAGCAGCAGCGCGAGCAGCACCAGGCCGGCCGCACGCATTCCCCCGGCCCTCATGCCGGCACCAGCGCGCCGGGAGACTTGAGGTATTTGCCGATGATAGCCTCCAGCGCCCAGTAGGTCAGCGCGCCTACCGTGCCGGTCGGGTTGTAGCCGGCGTTCTGCGGGAAGGCCGAGGCGCCCATGACGAACACATTCGGCACGTCCCACGATTGCAGATAGCGGTTGAGCACGCTGGTCTTGGGATCGCTGCCCATCACCGCGCCGCCGGTATTGTGGGTGGTCTGGTACGGCACCGTCGACCATGGGCCGGTGAGCTTGCCGGTTAGCACCTGCTTGGCCCCCATCGCCTTGGCGACCTCCTCGCAGCGCAGAGCCATCCAGGCCGAGAGCTTGCGCTCGTTGTCCTGGAAATCGAACGTCATCCGCATCAGCGGGCGGCCAAGCGGGTCCTTGTAGGTGGGGTCAAGGTCCAGATAGTTGCCGCGATAGCTCATCACGCTGCCCTGGGCGCCAACGCCGGCGACGCGCTGGTAGGTGTCACGCACCGCGCGCTTCCACTTGCTGCCCCAGGCCGGCGTGCCCGGCGGGGTTGGGTGATAGAGGATCGGCCGGCCGTTGGAATGGCCGCAACTCATCGAGGCGCCGCCGACGAAGCCGTGCGGGCCGTGGTCGAAGTTGTCGCTGTTGTAGTCATCCGCCGCAGTGGCGTTGGAGCCCGCGCCGGCGAAGGGGTTGAACTTGGTGTCCTCGAAGAACCCGGTGGCGCCGGCGCCGCACTGGTAGGCGTAGTTACGCCCCACCACGCCCTCGTTGCGCTGCGGATCGTACGGCTTGCCGATGCCCGAAAGCAGCAGCAGGCGCACGTTGAAGATCGCATAGGCGCAGACAATCACCAGGTCGGCTGGCTGTTCGAACTCCTCCCCGGCGGCATCGACGTAGGTGACCCCGGTGGCCTGCTTGCCGTCGGGCGCGAGGTTCACCTTGGTGACCTCGCATTCCGTCCGCGCCTCGAAATTCGGCTCGCGCACCAGCACCGGCAGCACGCAGGTCTGCGGGCTCGCCTTGGAGTAGTTGGCGCAGCCGAACCGCTCGCAGAACCCGCAATAGGTGCAGGGCGCCATCTTGCAGCCGTAGGTGTTGGTGTAGGCGGTGGAGAGATTTGCGGACGGGCGCGGGAACGGATGCAGGCCGCGCTCGGCCGCCGCCTTGGCGAACAGATTCTGCGCGTGGCTCGGCGCCATCGGCTCGGTGGGGAATTCGCGCGAACGCGCCCCCTCGAACGGGTTGCCGCCGTCCTGGAGCTTGCCGCCGATATTGCCCGCCTTGCCGGAAATGCCGAGCACGTGCTCGAACCGGTCATAGTGCGGCTCAAGCTCGCTGTAGGTCACGCCCCAATCCTGGATGGTGCTGTCGGCCGGCAGGAACGCCTCGCCGTAGCGCTCGACGATTTTACTGCGCAGGCGGAAATCGTCGGGCAGGAAGCGCCAGGTCTGGCCGTTCCAGTGAATGCCGGCGCCGCCGACGCCGTGGCCGGGCAGGAAGCTGCCCCAGCGGCGCATCGGCAGGGCGCGCTGTGAGATGTTGTTGCGCGCGGTCAGCGTTTCCACCTTGGGCGGCAGGAACGCATCGTTGCGCACGGCGTAGCGCAGTTCATCGGGCGCGGTGCCGATGTTGAAATCCGTCGCGGTATCGCGCCACGGACCCCGCTCGATCGCGACCACCGAAAGCCCGGCGCGGGCCAGTTCGAGCGCGACAATGGAGCCGGTCCAGCCGAGCCCGACGACGACGACATCCTTGCGCGGCAGACGGCGGGTCATGGCTTGTTTCTCCAGTCCGGCCGTCCCTGCAGCCCAACCGGCGGCAGCGCGTAGGCCTGGTTCGGCTTGGCGATCACATCGCGGTAGTCGTAGCGGGCGCCGGGGAAGCCGATCAGCTTCCAGCCCGCCAGGTCACGGTTGCCACCGTGGACGGGGTCGGCAAAGAAGCCCTCCATGGTGTTGCCGAGTACGGCGGCGAAGAAGGCCCGTCCGTCCGCGCCGGGCAGCTTGACGGCGTTGCTTTCGAGCCCGGCCAGCAGCTTGTCCTGCGCCTCGGTATCGAGTGCCGCGAAGCCTTTGCCGGCGAACGTGGCCTTGCAATAGGCCGCCAGCGCGGCGAGGCCGGCGCGATAGTGCTGGCGCGGCGTTACCTGCGACTGCACGCCCTGCTGGGGCAGCGGGTCGGCCGGGAACGGGCCTTCCATGTAGAGCGTGTCATGCCCGCCATAGGGGCCGGCCAGCTGGCGGTCGATGAAGACGGTGCAGCCGGCCTCCTTCGCGCCTGGCCCGAGGTCATCGGCCGGGATGAGCCGCGCGACGATGGCGTCGATGGCTTCGGCCTCCTCCGGCGTGAAATAGCGCCAGCCGCCGGGCGTGACGGCTTCGGGCGGGGTCACCGCGTTGGGCGCCCAGGGCAGCACGCCCGCGATGGTTGCCGCCTTGCCGCTCGTCACCGGCACCGCCAATGCGGCGGTAGCACTCGCGGACAGCAGCGTCCGCCGCGTGGGTCGAGTCATGTTGTCTCCCGGGGTCTCGTCGCGCGCACCAAAGCACCCCGGCGGGCGGAAGGATAGCCACCCGGGCCTAACGGCTGAAATCGGCGGCCGAAAGCTGTCCGAGCGCGCTGAGCAGCATCGGCCAGGTACGCAGCCCTTCATCGAGCGAGGCAAGGCGGAAGAATTCGTCGGGGGCATGGGCGCCTTCGTCCGGCATCGCCAGACCGAACATCATGGCCTCCATGCCGAAGATCTCCCGGAACACCGCGGTGATCGGAATGGTGCCGCCGGCGCGCACGGCGTAGGCGGGCTGGCCGTGCGCCTGCTGCAACACACTGAGCGCCGCGCGGAGCATGGGGTGATCTTCCGACAAGGTGGCCGCCGGGGTGCCACCGCTTTCGGGGCTCAATTCGAGGCGCACGCCGGGCGGCAGATGGCGCAACAAATGGGCGCGCAACCGCTCCTGGGCTCGGGCGGGGTCCATGGCGGGGGCGAGGCGGAGGGTCAGCTTGGCATGTGCCTCCGCCGGCAGCACCGTCTTGGTGCCGACGCCGGTATAGCCGCCCCACAGGCCGTTCACCTCGATGGTCGGCATCAGGGTGGTGCGTTCGCGTACCGTCATCGCCGGATCGCCCCACGGCAGGCCGCCGAACTGGGCATAGAACTCCGCTTCGTCGAACGGCAGCGCGGCGGCGGACACGCGGGCGGCGTTGGTGATGGGTGCCGCATCGTCCCCGAAGCCGGCGACCAGGATGCGGCCCTCGGCATCATGCAGGGTGGCGATCAGGGCGGCGAGTTCGCGCACCGCGTTGCGCGCCGCACCGCCATAGCGGCCGGAGTGGCCATCCTTGTCGGCGGTGCGCAGCGTCAGCTCCAGCGCGGTGAGGCCGCGCCCGCCCACGCCCACGGTGGGGATGGTGGTGCTCGCCCGCCCGCCATCGGCTGACAACATCGCGTCCGCCACCAGCTTGTCATGGTGCCGCTCGACGATGCCGCGCAGGCTGGGCGAACCGCACTCCTCCTCGCCCTCGATGAACACCTTCACGTTCACCGGCAGCCCGCCGGAAATCTGCAGGAAGGCGCCGAGGGTTTCGATGGCGATGAGCGTGGAGCCCTTCACGTCCGACGCGCCGCGGGCGTAGAGGCGGCCGTCGCGCTCGATGGGTTCGAACGGCGGCGAGGTCCACAATTCCACTGGATCGGCCGGCTGCACGTCATAATGGCCATAAACGATGAGCGTCGGGCGGCCCGGCGCGCCGGTCCAGGAGGCATAGACGGCGGGTTGGCCGCCGCCCTCCAGCAACTGCGCGTCAGCAAATCCGATGGCGCGCAGCCTATCGACCAGGAAGTCCTGCGCGGCCCGCATGTGCGGCGCGAACGCCGGGTCGGTCGAGACGCTCGGGATGCGGAGCAACACCTTGAGGCGATCGAGGATGACGTCGCGCTGCGCGGCGAGATGGGCGATGACGGCGTCGGTCATGATGGGGCTCCTGCGAGGCTGGTAGGATGGCATGGCGTTCCCGGGCGGGGAACCGGCGGCCGGCAAGGTTGATTGACGCCAGGGGTGGGGATGTGGATCGGACGGCGCGGTGCGATGGCGGGCGTCGTGAGCCTGTCGGCGCCGTGGCTTCGGCCTGGCGCAGGATCGAGAGGATCTGCGCGTCGCTGTATCGGCTCGTCTTCATCCAAAATCTCCTCATGCATCATGCCGAGAAAATTCTACTCCCGATGAACCGCTCCGGGTTTGTCGGAGGCTCCAACTCCTGAGAAGGTGGAGCGATGACAAGCAAGACGACGAACAAGTTTTCTCCCGAGGTGCGCGATCGCGCGGTTCGGCTGGTGCTGGATCACGAGCGCGAGCACCCGTCGC
>CAIMWH010000125.1 GCA_903845065.1 uncultured Rhodospirillales bacterium
ACCGCCTGGGGGCCTTCCTGGCCCCGCGCTGGTCCGGCCGGCTGCGGACGGGGCTGGCCTGAAGCGCCGGCATTGCGCACCATGGGGCATCAACACGAGAGGGGTTTCGCCATGATGACCGTTGGTATTCTGGAGGATTTTTGCGCGGCGTGGAACCGCCACGACATCGAGGCGCTGATGTCGTTCATGACCGATGACTGCGTGTTCGAGTCCTCGGCGGGGCCGGATGCGTGTGGCACGCGGTTTGAAGGAAGGGCGGCGGTGCGGGCGGGGTATATGGCGGCGTGGGAGGCGGTGCCGGACGCGCATTGGGGCGGGGGGCAGCATTTCGTGTCGGGGGATCGGGGGTTGTCGCAGTGGACTTTCACCGGGACGCGGCGGGATGGCACGCGAGTCGAGGTGACGGGGTGTGATGTGTTCACGTTCCGGGGCGACAAGATCGTGGTGAAGAACTCGTATCGCAAGCAGCGGGCGTAGAGGGTGGCGGTGCTCACATCACCAGGCCGCCGTTTACGTGGAGGCAGTGGCCGGTGATGTAGGCGGCGTCGGCGGAGGCGAGGAAGGCGATGGCGGCGGCGACTTCGTCGGGCAGGCCTTGGCGGCCGAGGGGGACGGATTCCATTTGTTTGGCGAGGCGGGCGCGGTCCATCGCGGCGTGGGCGCCGGCGTCCTTGCGGATGAAGCCGGGGACGACGGCGTTCACCGTGATGGCGTCGGGCGCGAGTTCGAGGGCGAGGGCTTTCACCAGGGCTTCGAGGGCGGCCTTGGCGGCGGCGGAGGCGGGGAAGAGGGTGACGTCGGGGCGGAAGGCGTGGGCGACGAAGCTGCTGACGGCGACGATGCGGGCGTTGCGGCGTTCCTTGAGGTGGGGCACTGCGGCGCGGGCGAGGCGGAGGAAGGCCCATTCGATGGCGTCCGACGAGCGGCCGAAGGCTTCGTCGGTGAGGGCGGAGAGGGGGGTGCGATCGGCGAAACCGGCGTTGCTGACGAGGACATCGAGCGCGCCGTAGCGTTCGGTGGTTTGGTGGATGAGGTATTTGGCGGTGGCGGGGTCAGCGAGGTCTCCCAGCATGACGGTGGCTTCGGCGCCGGTGGCGCGGGCGGCCTCGGCCACGCGTTCGGCGCCGTCCTGGTTCTTGCGGGTGTGGATGACGAGGGCGACGCCGGGTTGCGCCATGCGGGCGCAGAGGGCGGCGCCGATGCCGCTGGCGGCTCCGGTAATCAAGATCACGCGCCGTGCACCTGCCATTGCCGCCTCCTGTTGGTGGGGTAGGATTGCGGCGAAGCAGGGGAATTACAACATGGCCGATTTGCCGAATGCCGATGCCGCGACGCGGGCGTTTTTCATCGAGTGGCTGGATGTTTTCGCGGGATATGTGCGCGAGGTGGACTATGCCTCGGCGCGGCCGTTGTTTCATCCGGATACGCTGGCGTTTGGCACGTTCACCAATGTGATCCCGGGGTTGCAGGCGTGGATTGATACCCAGTGGGACAATGTGTGGCCGAAGACGGCGGATTTCCGGTTCGATCTGGAGGGGTCACACGTGTTGGCGGGCGATGATGGGACGATGGCGGTGGTGATTGCGCCGTGGACCAGCACGGGGTTTCACCAGGATGGTTCGGCGTATGACCGGCCGGGGCGGGCGACGATGGTGTTCCATCGGGGGGTGTTTCACCGGGGGGATGGGCGGTGGGTTTGCGTGCACTCGCATATGTCGTTGAACCGGGGGGTGCCGCAGCAGAGTTTTGCGCAGCGGGCGGTGAAGGCGCGCTGAGGGGGCGCGAAGGATAAGGGTCACAACGAGACAGCGAGACGGCGAGGAGAAAGGGTCTTCTCGCTGTCTCGCCGTCTCGTTGTGCACCTTGCTTGTTGTGACGGCGCGCGGCGGCAGTCGCACGGTTGACACTTTGGCGCCGTGGGTCGCACTTTCCGGGCAACCGGCGAGGGAGCGACGCAGCCATGGCACATCACGACGATAGCGGATCGGACAAGCGTTTGCGCAGCCGCCGGTGGTTCGACAATCCGGCCGATCCGGCGCTGACGGCGTTGTATGTGGAGCGCTACCTCAACTACGGGTTTACCCGCGAGGAGTTGCAGGGCGGCAAGCCGATCATCGGGATTGCGCAGACGGGTTCGGACCTTTCGCCGTGCAATCGGCACCATAAGGATCTGGCCTGGCGGGTGCGCGATGGGATTCGGGATGCGGGGGGGATTCCGCTGGAGTTTCCGGTGCATCCGATCCAGGAGACCGGCAAGCGGCCGACCGCGGCGCTCGATCGGAACCTGGCGTATCTCGGGCTGGTGGAGGTGCTGCACGGCTATCCGCTCGATGGCGTGGTGCTGACGACCGGGTGCGACAAGACGACGCCGGCGATGCTGATGGGGGCCGCGACGGTGAATATCCCGTCGATCTCGCTGTCCGGCGGGCCGATGCTGGATGGCTGGTGGCAGGGGCGGCTTTCGGGCTCGGGCACCATCGTGTGGGAGGGGCGCAAGCTCTACGCCGAGGGGAAGATCAACTACGAGGAATTCATGAAGATGGTGGCCTCCTCGGCGCCGTCGGTGGGGCATTGCAACACGATGGGGACGGCGAGTTCGATGAACTCGTTGCAGGAGGTGCTGGGGATGTCATTGCCGGGTTCGGCGATGATCCCGGGGCCGCATCGGGAGCGCGGCCAGGCGGCATACGAGACGGGGCGGCGGATTGTGGGGATGGTGAAGGAGAACCTTCGGCCGTCCGACATCATGACCAAGAAGGCGTTCGAGAACGCGGTGGTGGCGGCGGCGGCGCTGGGGGCGAGTTCGAATTGCCCGATCTCGATGATCGCCATCGCGCGGCATATGGGGGTGGATCACAGCCTGGAGGATTGGCAGCGCTGCGGGGCGGATATTCCGCAGTTGATCGATATGCAGCCGACCGGGCGCTTCCTCGGCGAGGCGTTCCATCGCGCCGGTGGCGTGCCGGCGATGCTCAAGGAGTTGCTGAAGGCGGGCAAGCTGCATGGCGATGTGATGACCTGCACCGGCAAGACGCTGGCGGAAAATCTCGCGGGCGTGCCGGATGGGGATCGGGAGGTGGTGCGTTCGTATGCCAATCCGATCAAGCAGGCGGCGGGCTATGTGGTGCTGAGCGGCAATATCTTCGACAACGCGGTGATCAAGGTCAGCGGGATCGACGAGGAATTCCGCACCCGGTACCTGGCCAATCCGGATCGGCCGAATGTGTTCGAGGGCAAGGCGATCGTGTTCGAGGGGCCGGAGGATTACCACGCGCGGATCGAGGACCCTGATCTGGGCGTCGAGGAGCAGTCGGTGCTGGTGATTCGCAATGCGGGGCCGGTGGGGTATCCGGGTTCGGCGGAGGTGGTGAACATGCAGCCGCCGGCTTCGATGCTGAAGCGGGGGATCAATGCGTTGCCGACGATGGGGGATGGGCGGCAGTCCGGCACCTCGGGTTCGCCGTCGATCCTGAATGTTTCGCCGGAGGCTGCGGTTGGGGGTGGGCTGGCGCTGTTGCGGACGGGGGATCGGATCCGGATCGATCTCAATACGCGCAAGGTGGATGTGTTGTTGCCCGATGGGGAGCTGGCGGCGCGGCGGGCGGCGTGGGTGGCGCCGGTGTTGCAGAATCAGACGCCCTGGGAGGAGATTTTCCGCTCGATGGTTGGGCAGATGGGGAGCGGGAGCTGCCTGGAGCCGGCTACGATGTATTTGAATATATTGGAGACGCGGGGGGAGGCCCGGAATAATCACTAGGGTAGGGTAGGAAGGGATTCTACCACAGAGACGGTAAGACGGGGAGAAGAGGTGTTTGCGGCAGCCGCGGAGCGAGCTATCCGAGCGTGTGATCGGGATGGCGATCGATGTGCATCGCCATCTTGGGCCGGGGCTGCTGGAATCCGCGTATGAGGCGTGTCTGTGCTTCGAACTCGACCAGGCCAGGGTGCCGTTCCGGCGCCAGGTCAACCTGCCTGTCGTCTACAAGGAGGTTCGGCTGGACTGTGGATACAAGATGGATGTTGTCGTTGACGACGTTCTGATTATCGAACTCAAGGCCGTCGAACGCCTGCTGCCGATCCATGAGGCACAGATGCTGACCTATCTGCGCCTCAGTGGCATCGGGGTTGGCCTGCTGATGAATTTCAACGAAACCGTTCTCAAGAATGGGCTTCGCCGCCTGACCTACTGAAGAATTCTTCTCCCCGTCTTACTGTCTCTGTGGTGAAAACCCTTCTGCCTTCCTGCTGCATCGACCAAGGAACCCGCTCATGGCTCGTCGTCTTGTTGGAAAGAGTGCTGTTGTTACCGCTGCTGCGCAGGGGATTGGGCGGGCGACCGCGTTGGCGTTGGCGGCGGAGGGGGCGGAGGTTTTTGCGACGGATATCAATGCCGCCAAGGTGGCGGAGATTGCCGGGCCGGGGTTGAAGACCGGGGGGTTGGATGTGCTTGATCCCAAGGCGATCGATGCTTTGGCGGAGCGGTTGGGGGCGGTGGATATCATCTTCAACTGCGCGGGGTTTGTGCATCAGGGGGCGCTGCTGGAGGCGAGCGAGGAGGATTGGGACTTTGCGTTCAACCTCAATGCGCGCTCGATGTTCCGGATGATCCGGGCGTTTTTGCCGGGGATGATCGGGCTTGGCGGCGGGTCGATCATCAACATGGCTTCGGTGGCGAGTTCGGTGAAGGGGATTCCGAACCGGTTCATCTATGGGGCGAGCAAGGCGGCGGTGATCGGGCTCACCAAGTCGGTGGCGGCGGATTATGTGAAGCAGGGTATCCGGTGCAACTGCATCTGCCCGGGCACGGTGCAGTCGCCTAGCCTGGATGACCGGATTGCGGCCAATGCCGCGGCGGCGGGGTCGATCGAGGCGGCGCGGGCGGCGTTTGTCGCGCGGCAGCCCTTGGGGCGACTCGGCACGGCGGAGGAAATCGCGGCGCTGGCGGTTTATCTGGCCAGCGACGATTCAGTGTTCATGACCGGGCAGTCCCTGGTCATCGACGGGGGCATCTCTCTCTAAACGACCTAGAACGGGGAATAACGACCATGAAACTGCTGCGATACGGCAAGGCCGGCGCCGAGAAGCCGGGTGTGCTCGATGCGGACGGCAAGATCCGCGATCTTTCGGGCGTGATCGACGATGTGAATGCCGCGACGCTGTCGCCGGCGAGCCTGCGCAAGCTGGCCAAGGTGGATCCTGGCAGCCTGCCGCTGGTGAAGGGGCGTCCGCGGATCGGGCCGTGCGTGGCGCGGCCGCTGAATTTCGTGTGCATCGGGCTGAACTATGCCGATCATGCGGCGGAGACCGGGGCGGCGATTCCGAAGGAGCCGATCGTGTTCCTCAAGTCCCTCGGCGCGTATTGCGGGCCGAATGACGATGTGAAGATGCCGCGCGGGTCCAAGAAGATGGACTGGGAAGTGGAGCTTGGCATCATCATCGGCACCACGGCGCGCTATGTGACCGAGGATGACGCGATGAAGCATGTCGCGGGCTACTGCGTGATCAATGACGTGTCGGAGCGGGAATTCCAGTCCGAGCGTGGCGGCACCTGGGACAAGGGCAAGGGCGCGGATACGTTCGGGCCGACCGGGCCGTGGATGGTGACGAAGGACGAGATCGCCGATCCGCAGAACCTCAAGATGTGGCTCGATGTGGATGGGCAGCGGATGCAGGATGGCTCGACCAAGACGATGATCTTCGGGGTGAAGGAGATCGTGTCCTATGTCAGCCACTTCATCACGCTGCATGCGGGCGATGTGATCGCCACCGGCACGCCGCCGGGCGTTGGGCTGGGCAAGAAGCCGCAGCCGGTGTTCCTCAAGGTGGGGCAGACCATGCATCTCGGGATCGAGGGGCTTGGAGAACAGTCTCAGACGGTCATCGCAGCCTGAGCACCGCGCTGAAACCTCGGCACGCCGTCGCGATCCTGGTGATCGCGACGGCGTTGCTGCGTCTGGTGCTGGGCGCGGCGATTGGGTTGGGGATTGACGAGAGCTACATGGTGGCGGCCGGGCGGGTGATGCGGCTCGGGTATTTCGATCATCCGCCGGTTTCGTGGTGGATGGCGTCGGGGGTGGCGCGTGTGGTGGGGAGCGAGGCGGCCTGGGTGGTGCGGCTGCCGTTTATTGCGGTATTCGCGGTTTCGACCTGGCTGATGGCGCGGTTGACGGCGGATTTGTTTGGGGAGCGGGCGGGGGTTTGGGCGGCGGTGGCGTTCAATCTGGCGCCGGTGTTCGGGTTGACGACGGGGGGGTGGGTGTTGCCGGACGGGCCGCTGGTGTGTGCGTTGCTGGCGGCGGCGGTGTGTCTGGTGCGGGGGTTGGAGGGGCCAGGTTCGGGGTGGCGGTGGTGGCTGGGGGCTGGGGTGGCGGCGGGGGTGGCGCTGCTGTCGAAGTATTCGGGCGTGCTGGTGATGGCGGGCGGGGTGGTGGCGATTGCGACCGTGCCGGCGTGGCGGGGGTGGTTGCGGCGGCCGCAGCCTTATGTGGCGGCCGTGCTGGCGTTGGCGGTGTTTTCGCCGGTGCTGGTGTGGAATGCGGGGCATGGCTGGGCGTCATTGGCGTTCCAGGGCGGGCGGGCGGCGGCGGCGCGGTTTCAGCCGTTGGGGCCAATTGGGGTTTTGGCGGGGGAGGCTGGGTTTCTGCTGCCGTGGGTTTGGGTTGGGTTGATGGCGGGGTTGTGGGGGGCTTTGCGCGGCGGGCCGGGAGATCGGGTGCGGTGGCTGCTGGGGTGGCTGGCGGTGGTGCCGATCGTGTTGTTCGCAATGGTGGCGTTGTGGTCGCGCAATGTGTTGTTTCATTGGGCGATGCCGGGGTACTTGTTTCTGTTTCCGCTGCTGGGGGAGCGGGTGGCGGGGTGGCGGCCTGGGGTGGCGCGGCGGTGGGCAATGGGGTCCGCGGCGCTGATCGGTGTGGTGCTGGTGGTGGCGGTGAGCGAGGTTCGGTTGAACTGGCTTTCGGCGTTCCGGCCGGGGTTTGATCCTGGGGTGCAGGCGTTGGACTGGACGCCGTTGCGGGGGGTGTTGGCGGCGCGGGGATTGCTGGGGCAGGCGGTGGCGGCGCCGTCCTGGAATGATACCGGGAAGGTGGATTATGCGTTGGGGGGGGCGCCGGTGGTGCTGTGTTTGAGCCTCGATGCGCGGCAGTACTCGTTTTTGCCGGGGCCGGTGGTGGGGAGCGATATTCTGATTGTGGCGCCGCGGCAGGATGAGGCGCGTATCCGAGCGGCTTATGCGGGAGTGTTCGAGCGGATCGAGACGCTGGCGCCGGCGGAGGTGCCGGTTTCGGGGCGGGTGATGCGGGTGGCGTTGTTCATGGGGCATGGACTCAGGCATTGGCCGTAGACGGAAGGAAGCGTTCACAAAGAGGCAGCGAGACAGCGAGAAGGAAGAAATCTTCGTTCTCGCTGTCTCGCTGTCTCTTTGTTCAACTTGCTTGCTGAAGCGCGCCCATCGCGGCGGTGTATTCGGCAGCGGTGCGGGCGATGAGGTCGGCCACGGTGGGGATGTCGTGGACGCCGGAGACGGAGTGGCCGGCGCTCCAGATGTCGCGGTAGCGGCGTTTTTCGGGGTTGATGTCTTCGCCGATGGCGATGCCGCCGCGTTCGGGGAGGGCCGCGGGGTCGAGCCCGGCGGCGATGATGGAGGGGCGGAGCATGTTGGTTTCGAGGCCGGTGAAGGCCTTGGTGAGGTGGACGTCATCGAGGGTGCTGTCGACCAGCATGCGTTTGTAGGCGGGGGCGGCGAGGCTTTCGGCGGTGGCGATGAACCGGGTGCCCATGTAGGCGAGATCGCAGCCGAGGGCGCGGGCGGCGAGGAGGGCGTGGCCGTCCGCCACGCCGCCGGCGAGGACGAGGGGGCCGTTCCAGAAGGCGCGGACGGCGCGGGCGAAGGCGAGCGGGTTGGCCCAGCCGGTTTGGCCGCCGGCGCCGGCGGTGAGCAGGATGAGGCCGTCGGAGCCGGCTTCAATGGCGCGTTCGGCGTGGCGCAGGGAGGCAACATCGGTGAAGACGCGGGCGCCGGCATCGTGCAGTTGGGGGATGACGGCGGCGGGGCTGCCGACGCTGGCGATGACGAGTTCGACGCGGTGGCGGATGAGGACGGCGAGGTCGTCCGCCAGGCGGGCGTTGGAGCGGTGGACGATGAGGTTGGGGCAGATGGGGGCGCCTGGCGCGGTTTCGGCGCGGTGGTGGAGGTCGGTGAGCCAGGCGTCGAGTTCGGCGGCGGTGCGGCAGTTCACGGTGGGGAAGGCGCCGATGACGCCGGCGGCGCAGGCGGCGGCGACCATGTCCACGCCGGAGACCAGGAACATCGGGGCCATGATGAGGGGCAGGCGGAGGCGGGCGGCGAGGTCGGGCGGGAGGCTCATGGGGGCGTTTCCTGGGGTTCGGTTGCGGCGATGGTAGCGGGTGGCGCGGGTGTGTCGACAAGCGGGCGCGGATTGGGCAATTGTTCCGGCCAACACGGTGGAACAGGGAAT
Organism: uncultured Rhodospirillales bacterium; assembly: GCA_903845065.1. Taxonomy (GTDB): domain Bacteria; phylum Pseudomonadota; class Alphaproteobacteria; order Acetobacterales; family Acetobacteraceae; genus CAIYPH01. The sequence goes on from CAIMWH010000125.1 coordinate 8,478, forward strand.
TCGCACTTGGCGCTCAAGGTTATCGGCTCGGGCTTCGGCCGCACCGGCACGAAGTCACTCAAGCTGGCGTTGGAGCAGCTTGGCTTCACGCCGTGCCATCACATGCTGGAAATCCGGCCGACGCCGGGGCAGGTGGATTTCTGGTACGATATCTCGCAGGGCAAGCCGACCGATTGGCACGCGGTGTTCGAGGGCTTCCAGGCGGCGGTGGATTGGCCGTCCTGCAATTACTGGCGCGAGATGGCGGATGCTTTTCCCGAGGCCAAGGTGATCCATACGACGCGGCCGTTCGAGCAGTGGTGGAAGAGTTTCTCCAAGACCATCGCGGAGTCGCTGATGACGGATACGCCGACCGAGGACCCCATTCGGCTGAAGCAGCGGGCGATGGTGAACCAGATCATCAAGGTGGACGTGTTCGGCGGGCGGATCGAGGACAAGGAAGTGGCGCGGGCGGCGTTCGAGAAGCGCGAGGCGGAGGTGAAGGCGGGGATTGCGCCGGAGCGGCTGCTGATGTTCGAGCCGACGGATGGGTGGGAGAAGTTGTGCCCGTTCCTGGGGGTGCCGGTGCCGGAGGCGGCGTATCCGTTTACCAATACGACCGAGGATTTTCGGGCGGCGATGCAGATGGCGCAGGCTCGGACGTAGAGGAAGAAGTTTTACCACAGAGACGCAGAGGTAGGGAGAAGCAAGAGAAGCAGAATCTATGCTTCTCCCTGTCTCTGTGTCTCTGTGTCTCTGTGGTTGATCTGCCTTACTGCTTCGCTACCCTTCGACGTAGGCCCCCGGATGGAAGTGCGCGTACACCTTGCGGGCGATTTCGCGGGAGACGCCGGGGACGGCTTCGAGGTCGGTGAGGCCGGCTTGTTTGACGCCGCGGGCGGAGCCGAAGTGGTTCAGCAAGGCGCGTTTGCGGGCGGGGCCGATGCCGGCGATTTCGTCGAGTTCGCTGGTGATGAGGGCTTTTGAGCGGCCGGCGCGGTGGGTGGTGATGGCGAAGCGGTGGGCTTCGTCGCGCAGGCGTTGCAGGAAGTAGAGCACCGGGTCACGCGGCGGGAGTTGGAAGGGCGGTTGGCCTGCCGTGTGGAACCACTCGCGGCCGGCATCGCGATCGGGGCCTTTGGCGATGGCGATGAGTTTGACGTCATCGACGCCGAGTTCGTCGAAGACGCCCTGGGTGGCGGAGAGTTGGCCGGCGCCGCCGTCGATGAGGACGATGTCGGGCCATGAGGGGGTGCCTGGCCCCTCCCCTTCGGTTTTGAGCGCGCGGGCGAAGCGGCGTTCGAGCATTTCGCGCATCATGGCGAAATCGTCGCCGGGGGTGATAGCGCCCTTGATGGAGAACTTGCGGTAGGCGGATTTGTTGAAGCCATCGGCGCCGGCGACGACCATGACGCCGTAGGCGTTGGTGCCCATGATGTGGCTGTTGTCGTAGATTTCGATGCGGGCGGGTGGGGCGCCGAGGCCGAAGAGGTCGGCCACGCCGTCAAGCAGTTTGGCCTGGCCGGCGGTTTCGGCGAGTTTGCGTTCGAGGGCCTCGCGGGCGTTGAGCTCGGCGTGGGCGACGACGGCGTGTTTTTCGCCGCGCTGGGGGACGGCGATTTCGACGCGGCGGCCGGCCTTGCTGTCACTGGTGAAGGTGCTGGCCTTGAGGGTGAGGGCTTCGGCGATGAGGTCCTGCTCGGGCAGGGTGTGGTTGAGCAGGATGAGCGGCGGGGGGGGCTTGTCGTCGTAGAACTGGGCGACGAAGGCGGCGAGGATTTCGGGGGATTCCTCGCCCTTGGAATGGACCGGGTAGAAGGCGCGGTTGCCGTTGTTGCGGCCGCCGCGGAAGAAGAAGACCTGGACGCAGGATTGGCCTGCGATCTGCCAGGTGGCGATGACGTCGGCGTCGGTCAGGCTGGCGGGGTTGATGATGTCGGTGCCCTGGACGGTGGTGAGGGCGCGAATACGGTCCCGGATGGCGGCGGCGCGTTCGAATTCGAGGGTTTCGGCGGCGGCTTCCATTTCGGCGGCGAGCGCGGCCTGGACGGCGCCGCCCTTGCCGGAGAGGAAGGTTTTGGCCTGGTCGACGAGGCCGGCGTAGTCCTCTTTCGAGATGCGCTCGACGCAGGGGGCGGAGCAGCGGCGGATCTGGAAGAGCAGGCAGGGGCGGTTGCGGGTGGCGAAAACCGTGTCGGCGCAGGAGCGCAGGAGGAAAACGCGCTGCATGGCGGTGACGGTCTGGTTGACCGCCCAGGCCGAGGCGAAGGGGCCGTAGTAGCTGCCTTTTCGGGTGCGGGCGCCGCGGTGCTTGGCGATCTGGGGATACTCGTGGTCCTCGGTGAGCATCAGCCAGGGGTAGGATTTGTCATCGCGCAGGACGATGTTGAAGCGGGGCTTGAGGCGCTTGATGAGGTTGGCCTCAAGCAGCAACGCCTCGGCCTCGGTGTGGGTGGTGACGATCTCCATCGAGACGGTCTCGGAGACCATGCGGCGGAGGCGCTCGGGCAGGCGGGCGATCTGGGTGTAGGAGACCACGCGCTTTTTCAGCGAGCGGGCCTTGCCGACGTAAAGCGCGTCGCCCTTGGCATCGAGCATGCGGTAGACGCCGGGCGAGAGCGGCATGGTTTCGAGCGCCGTCTCAATGACGGTAACGCCGCGCAGCGGGGTAAAATCCTCGGTCATGCGGAGCGTTATACCAAGCGGCGCGAGGGTGGCACAGGGAAGGGTCAGCAAGGCCAGGGCTCTGCCCTGGACCCGCCAGGGGATGATCCCCTGGACCTCATCCACTTAGGACAGGAATGCTCTGCGAGTGAGAGAGGGGGCTACTCGATGGATGCAACCATCGAGTAGCCCCC
>CAIMWH010000126.1 GCA_903845065.1 uncultured Rhodospirillales bacterium
CCGCCAGGCCGCCGCCACCGCGCGCCGCGCCGCCAACGCCGGCGAAGCCCGCGTCGAGGGCATCACCCAGCAGGGCAAGCCGCTCTGGCGCGCCCAGGTCATCGGCCTCAGCGAAGCCGAAGCCCGCGGCACCTGCGCCAGCCTCGCCCGCCAGAAGGCTCCCTGCAGCCCTATCCGCCTCGACCCCCAGCAACTCGCCAGCCGCTAGCGTCGCCATACCATCATTGCGCGCGCCACCCTTGCGCCCGGCAACCCGGTTGCGCATTTTGATGCCATAATCAGACGCGCGGTGGCCTCATGCCGCCGCCTATGGAGTTGACCATGATGGACGGCAGCAGCGAATCCCGGCGCATTACCCTGCACGCGCCGGCGGATTTCGCGCCCATGATGGCCGCCGGCCAACTCGCCGCGGTCACCCTCGATATGATCGGCGCCCATGTCCGCCCCGGCATCAGCACCGGCGAGCTTGACCGCATCTGCCACGAGTTCATCCTCGCCCACGGCGCCACTCCCGCGCCGCTGAACTATCGCGGCTACCCCAAGTCGGTCTGCATCTCCATCAACCACGTCGTCTGCCACGGCATCCCCGGGGACCGGCTGCTGGAAAACGGCGACATCCTCAACATCGATGTCACCGTCATCCTCAACGGCTGGCATGGCGATTCGAGCCGCATGTACTGCGCCGGCCCGCCCTCCACCAAGGCCCGCAACCTCATCGAGGTCACCTACGAAGCCATGATGCGCGGCGTGAACGCGGTGAAACCCGGCGCCACCTTCGGGGACATCGGCCACGCCATCCAAACCTACGTCGAAGCCAACCGCTTCACCGTGGTGCGCGATTTCTGCGGCCACGGCATCGGCCGCGTCTTCCACGCCGCCCCCAATGTGCTGCATTTCGGCCGCCCGGGCGAAGGCCCCATCCTCAAGCCCGGCATGTTCTTCACCATCGAACCCATGGTCAACGCCGGCCGCCCGGACGTGAAAGTCCTCGATGACGGCTGGACAGCCGTCACCCGGGACCGCAGCCTCTCCGCCCAGTTCGAACACATGGTCGGCGTCACCGAACCCGGCGTGGAGATCTTCACCCTCTCGCCCGCCGGCCTCGACAAAACCCCCTACCCGACCGCCTGAGCATGGGCGCCCCCCGCGTCACCACGGAGAAGCTGCGCTTCAACGACACCGACATGCTCGGCCACATCAACAACGCCATCTACTCGGTGATCCTCGAGGCCGGCCGCGTGGAACTCGTCCGCGAAGCCGGCCTCCTCGATCCCGAACGCGGCCACGGCGTCGTCATCGCCCGCCTGGAGCTCGATTTCCTGCGCGAAATGAACTGGCCCGGCGAAGTCCGCTGCGAAACCGTCATCCACAAGCTCGGCAACAAATCCTTCCAACTCCGCCAACACCTCGTCAGCGACGGCCACATCACCGCCCGCGCCCACACCGTGCTGACCACCTTCGACATGGCCACCCGCAAAGCCATCCCCCTCACCGAGGCATGGCGCACCACCCTCGACCAATGGTTCGTCCCAGAGTTCTAGCCAACCTCCTCCCCCTCCCGCCCTCGCGGGAGGGGGCCGGGGGGCGGGCCAGGCAAGGGCACGCCCCCCTCCGCGCGCCGCACCCTCCGCCCGGCACATGAGCTGGGACACCATCACCCCCTACCACCGCGGCTTCCGCGAATTCGCCGCCACCTATGACGCCTTCGGCTTCGAAGACGTCCACGCCGGCGCCATCCCCTTCCTCCCCGATACCCCCGGCCACATGCTCGACATTGGCGCCGGCAGCGGCCGCGATGCCGCCTGGTTCGCCACCCGCGGCTGGCACGTCGTCGCCGTCGAACCCGCCCAGAACCTCCGCCACGAAGCCGCCCGCCGGCATCCCGCCCCCGAAATCCGCTGGCTCGATGACCGCCTGCCCGCCCTCGCCGCCGTCCACCGCACCGGCCTCGGCTTCGACCTGATCTGGCTCAGCGGCGTCTGGATGCACCTCCCGCCCGAGGACCGCCCGCGCGCCATGCGCAAACTCGCCACCCTGCTGCGCCCGGGTGGCCGCATGATGCTCACCCTGCGCCACGGCCCCGCCCCGGCGGACCGCCCGATGTGGCCGGTCGATGTCCACGAGGTCGAACGCCTCGGCCTCGATCACGGCCTCGCCCTGCGCGTCGCCACAGAGCGCGCCGAGGATCGCGGCGGCCGCGAAACCATCAAATGGCAAACCGTCATCCTCGAACTCCCCGATGACGGCGCCGGAGCCTTGCCGCTCCTGCGCGGCGTCATCCTGCGCCAGGACAAATCGGCCACCTACAAGCTCGCCCTTCTGCGCTGCATCGCCCGCATCGCCGACACCTCGCCGAACGTTGCACGGGATGACGGCGACGATGTCATCCTCCCCCTCGGCCTCGTCGCGCTGAACTGGCTGCGCATGTACAAACCCCTCGTCGCCCGTGGCCTCCCCCAACTCCCCGGCGGCCGCATGGGCTTCGTCAAGGACGCCTTCAACGCGCTCAACGCCCGAGCCCCGTATGACCTCCGCCTCGGCGCCACCTTCGCCGGCCCCGACGCCATCGCCCTGCGCCGCGCCCTCGCCGACGCCGCCCAGCACATCAACCTGATGCCGGCGCGCCACCTGACCTTCCCCGATGACACCCCGGTCTTCCTCACCCATCCCGCCAAACCTTCCGTCGCCGGCAGCGTCATCCGCATCAACCAGGAACTGTTATGGAGCTACGGCACCACCCGCGTGCCGCTCAACATCTGGCGCGCCCTGCTGCGCATGTCCGCCTGGATCGAACCGATGCTCATCGCCGAATGGGTCCGCCTCACCCAGGGCTACGCGCGTGGGCAGGGCAGGGCGGTCTCCATCGACGAAGTCGTCACCGCCCTCGGCTGGTCGGAGCCCGAGCGGGACACCATGTTCGTCCGCGCCCTCGCCAACCGGCGCCTCGATGGCGGCGGCGCCATCGCCTGCGTCTGGTCCGGCCGCAACCTGCAAGCCGCCTCCCTAGACATCGACCACTGCCTGCCCTGGTCCGCCTGGCCCTGCGGGGACCTGTGGAACCTCATGTCCGCCGCCCGCACCATCAACCAGCACAGCAAGCGCGAACGCCTGGTTTCCGCCGCCGCCCTCGCCGATGCCCGCCCCCGCATCACCGCCTGGTGGGACGAAGCCTATCTCTCCGCCGGCGATGACGTCCGCGCCCGCTTCTACGAGGAAGCCCGAACCACCCTGCCACTTCCGCAGGACGGCCAGATCGGTGCCGACGAACTCTTCGCCGCGGTCGACTTCCGCCGCCTCCGCCTGCGCCAGGAAACCCAGGCCAGCGAATGGACCGGCATCACCCCGCGCTGATCCCGAACACCCCCACCCGTGCCGCCGCAATCCCCGCCACCACCGCCTCCAACCCCGCCATTTCCCCGGCCAACGCCGCCTCCCGCCCCCCCAGCATCGCCGCCATATTCCCCGCCGCCGGCCCGCCGATCACCGTCCGCCCGGCAATATTGCGCGCCGGATCGAGCGCGGCCGCCACCGTCGCCTCCGACACCCCCAGCCCCCGCCCGAACAACGCCCGTGCCGCCGCCTCCAATTCCCCGGCGGTGATGGAGGTCGCCTCCCGCCCCGCCGCGATCGCCGGCGCCACCACGGCCGCCACCACGTTATGCGCCATCCGGAACGACAGCCCGGTCTCCCGCACAATCACATCGGCCAGTTCCGTCGCCGTCCCATACCCCACCGCCGCCATATGCCCCATCCGGTCCGCGAACACCGTGATCCCGTCCAGCACCTCCGCCAGCAGCACCAGCCCCCGCGTCGTCACCAGGCACGCCTCCAGCACCGGCGCGTTGATCGCCGAAACCCCGTCGCTCACATCCGCGAACGCCGTGTTCTTGCTCGCCGCCAGCGCCGCCACCAGGTGCCCCGTCACCATCCCCGCCGCCGCCTTCAAATGCTCCAATGCCGCCGGATTCTTCTTCTGCGGCATGATCGAGGACACCGCGCAGTGCTGGTCCGCCAATTCGATGAACCGATATTCCAGCGTGCTCCACGCCTGCAAATCCACCGCCAGCCGCGAAACGCTGGTCATCAACACCGCCAGCGCCGCCGCCGTCTCATGCGCATCATCCCGGCTCGCCACCCCGTCATACCCCACCTCCACCAGCCCATCGAACCCCAGCGCCGCCCGCGTCATCTCCCTATCCAGCGGAAACGCCGTCGTCGCCAAAGCCCCCGATCCCAGCGGACTCAAGTTGGTATGCGCCAGCGCCCCCCGCAGCCGCGCACCATCCCGCGCCAGCACATCGGCGAACGCCAACAAATAGTACCCCAGCGTAATCGGCTGCGCATGCTGCCAATGCGTGTACCCCGGCATGATGGTCCCGGCATGCGCCCGCGCCAGCCGCAACACCACACCCCGCACCTCCAGCAGCGCCGCCATCACCCCAAGCAACTTCTCCCGCTGCACCATCCGCGCCGTCGTGGTGTGCAGGTCATTGCGTGATCGCCCGGTATGCAGCCGCCCGCCCACCTCCGGCCCCAGCGTGCGCGTCAGATACCGCTCGATATACGAATACAAATCCTCCTGCTGCCCATCGAACCCCAGCGCCGCCACCCCCGCCGCATGCACCCCCAGCAGCGCCTCCCGCAACGCCCCGGTATCGCCCTGCGAAATAATCCCCTGCCGCGCCAGCATCGCCGCATGCGCCAAATGGCACCATATTTCCGCATCGAACCCGTGCGCACTCTGCCGCGCCAGCGTCGGCGCGAAATACGCTGCGATCAGCGCGGCCGATGGCGGCTGCTTCACCCGCTCGCGCACCGAAACCTCTTCCCGCTCGCCCATCGCCCCATCTCCCCCGTCAAACCCGCGCTATAACGACGCATTCACTTCAGCCCCGCCAACCGACCATGGCATGACTTGCGCCATGGCAAAACGCCGCGCCGGCTTCTCCGAACAACTCGGCCTCCTCGAACCCGAGACTGACCTCCGCGTATCGAATGGCGCCGAAGGCCACCGCGCCCGCATGCGCCAGAAGCTCCTCACCGCCGGCCCCACCGCCCTGGCCGACTACGAACTCCTCGAAATGGTCCTCTTCCTCGCCCTTCCCCGGCGTGACACCAAGGCCATCGCCAAACTCCTGATGGAACGCTTCGGCAGCTTCGCCAACGCCATCGCCGCCCCCCTCAATGACCTCGTCGCCGTCGAAGGCTTCGGCGAAGCCGGCGCCGCCGCCCTCAAAACCGTCCACGCCGCGGCCCTGCGCCTCGCCCGCGCCGAAGTCATGCAACGCCCCGTCCTCGCCAACTGGGACGCCCTGATGGACTACCTCAACGCCGTCATGGCCCGCGAACGCGTCGAACAATTCCGCGTCCTCTTCCTCGACACCCGCAACCGCCTCCTCGCCGACGAAGCCCAGGCCAAAGGCACCGTCAACCACACCCCGGTCTACCCCCGCGAAGTCGTCAAGCGCGCCCTGGAACTCCAATCCACCGCCATCATCCTGGTCCACAACCACCCCTCGGGAGACCCAACCCCCTCCCGCGATGATATCGAGATGACCCGCGAAGTCGTGGCCGCCGCCCGCGCCCTCTCCATCGTCCTGCACGACCACGTCATCGTCGGCAACGGCCGCTGGCTCAGCTTCCGCCGCGAAGGCCTCCTCTAGGCTAACCCGAGGAAAGCTCAGCGAACGGCCACGACCACGCGCCCCATCGCGGTGACGATCCAGCGCCCCGGACAGAAACGAGGCTCACCCGGTGGCACGTCAGGACGCCGCAAGCCGCCGGCGCAGGCGCGTGATGGCGCCGGGGAGCCCGCGCACTTTCAGCACGCGGCCGGCTTCGTCGTACTCCTCGGACAGCACCCGCGCGCTTTCGTACACCTCCCCGATCAGGCCCTGCTTCGCGTACGGCAACACCAGCACGTCCTCCACCATCGCCGCCTCGAAGAATGCGATGATGGTATCCCGCAGGGCGCTGACATCCTCCGGGGCGTGGGCCGAGAGCAGGATGGCGTCGGGGTGCTTTTCCGCGAGCGCGGCGCGCCCGGCAGCATCCACCCGGTCGAGCTTGTTCAGCACCAGGCGGGACGGCACCGCATCCGCGCCGATTTCGCGCAGCACGCTGCGGCTGACCTCCAGTTGCGCCTCATATGTGGGGTCCGACGCATCCACCACATAGAGCAGCAGCGAGGCTTCGAGGGCTTCGGCCAGGGTGGAGCGGAACGAGGCGACCAGGTCGTGCGGCAGTTGCTTGATGAAGCCCACGGTATCGGAAACCAGGACGCGCGGGCGGGTCTCGGGCTGCAGGGTGCGCACGGTGGTGTCCAGGGTGGCGAACAGCTTGTCCTCCACCAACACCTGGCTGCCGGTGAGGGCGCGCATCAACGAGGATTTGCCGGCGTTGGTGTAGCCCACCAGCGCCACGCGCAACTGGTCGCGCCGCGCCGAACGGCGCTGGTCGCTGTCGCGTTGCACGGCCTCCAACTGCTCCTTCAACTCGGAGAGCCGATCACGCACCTTGCGGCGATCGAGGTCCAGGGCGCTTTCTCCGGCGCCCGGGCCCTGCTGCCGCCCGCCGCCGGCCGAGGACTCGCGCATGCGGGGCGCGACGTATTTCAGCCGCGCCATCTCCACCTGCAGCTTCGCCTCGCGGGTGTTGGCATGGCGGTGGAAAATCTCGACGATGACGCCGGTACGATCCAGCACCTGTGCACCGGTGGCGCGTTCGAGATTGCGGATCTGGCTGGGCGAGAGCTCGTGGTCGACGATGACGAACTCGGGCTTGCGGGCATCCTCCGAGCCGGCCTCGCCGGACATCGCGTCCGCTGGGCCGATCTTCGCGCCCGCGCCTTCGAAGCGTTGCCGTGCCTTGGATTTCGGCGGCGGCGCCATCGTGCCAACCACACCGGTGCCGCCGGTGAGCGCGGCCAGTTCAGCAAGCTTGCCGCTGCCCAGCAGCAGCCCCGCACCGGTGCCCTCGCGCTTCTGCGACACGGTGCCGACCACCTCATAGCCCAGGGTCTTCACCAGGCGCCCCAACTCCTCGAGGCTGGCCTCGTGCGCCACGTCATCAACGTCCGGCGTCTGGATGCCGACGAGAACGGCGAGCGGGATTGGCGGTTTGGTTTCCATGGCCGGAGAGGTAGCACGGATAGCCGCGCGCGGCGCGGGGGGGAATTTCAACCGCGCCGCGGCCGTGGTGCCTGTTGCCACATCGGGTCCGGCGCTCCAACGTCATCCCGCGCGGCCGATGGCCGCACAGCGCCACGAAACTTCACGCAGGACACGCCATGACCATACTGGACCAATTCCGCTTCGAACCCGTCGAGGCATGGGAGCAGCTCCCGCCTGATATCGTGCTGGGCGACGTGGCCGGCATTGCGGTCGATTCGCAGGATCGGGTCTATCTGTTCAATCGTGGCGACCATCCGGTGGTGGTGCTCAACCGCGCCGGCACCTTCCTGTCCTCCTGGGGCCAGGGCGTGTTCAGCAACGCGCACGGCGCCAGCATCGGGCCGGATGACAGCCTGTACCTCACCGACAACGGGGACCATACGGTCCGCAAATTCACCCCCGACGGCAAGCTGCTGCTGGAAATCGGCGTGCCGAACAACCCGGCGCCGTTCATGAGCGGCGCGCCGTTCTGCCGCTGCACCCATACGGCACTGTCCCCCACCGGCGATATCTACGTCTCGGACGGCTACTGGAATGCCTGCGTCCACAAGTTCTCGCCGACGGGAAAGCTGATCAAGACCTGGGGCAAGCCGGGCACCCGCCCTGGCGAGTTCAACCTGCCACACAACATTTGCTGTGACGCGGCGGGGCAGGTCTATGTCGCCGACCGTGAGAACCATCGCATCCAGGTGTTCGATGGCGATGGCAATTACCTGCGCCAGATCAACAACCTGCATCGCCCCTGCGGCCTCGCCATCACCCCCGGGCCATGCCCCTGCCTGCTGGTGGGAGAGCTTGGGCCGTACATGGCGGTGAACCACGCCACGCCGAACCTCGGGCCGCGCCTGCTGGTGCTCGACAATGATGGCGCGCTGATCAACCGGCTCGGCCAGGACAAGCCCGGCACCTCGCCCGGCGCGTTCGTGGCGCCGCACAGCGTGGCGCTCGACTCCGTGGGCGATTTGTACGTCGGCGAGGTCATCGCCAATGACTGGGCGGCGGTGTTCCCCGATACCCCGCGGCCCGAGAAGCTGCGCCGGATGCAGAAGTTCCGCCGCATCGCCGCGTGATGGCACGCGCCACGGACGCCGCGCCGCATGGAACCGCCGACGTGGCAATCGTTGGCGGCGGCATCATGGGCTGCTCCGTGGCGCTGCGCCTGGCCGAGGCTGGCATGCGGGTGGTGGTGATCGATCGCGGCGGGATCGGCGGTGGCGCCTCCGGCGTCAACGCAGGCACGCTGTCGTTGCAGATCAAGCGGTTGAGCCTGATGCCCTATGCGATCCGGGCGGCCGAACACTGGGCGGAGATGAGCGCGCGGCTGGGGGCGGATGTGAAGTTCCGCCAGTCCGGCGGCCTCAATCTCGCCTTCACCGAAGCCGAGGAGGCGCAACTCGTCACCGACATGACGGCGCGGCGCGAGGCCGGGCTGCCGATCAGCTTCCTCGACCTCCCGGCCGCGCGGGCACGGGAGCCGGGCCTATCGGATCATGTGCGGCGCGCAAGTTTCTGCCCGCTCGACGGCTATTCCAATCCAAGCCTGACCGGCCGGGCCTTCCGCAAGGCCCTGACGGCGCGGGGCGTGGCGATGATCGAGCATGATCCGGTGCTGGGCATCGAGGCCGGCGACGGCGGCTACACGCTGCGCCTCCAGTCGGGCAATGTGCGGGCGCGCCGCTTGGTCCTGGCGGCGGGGGCATGGACGCGGGCGTCGGTGCTGCAACTCGGTGTCGACCTGCCGATCGGCGCCCGGGTCAACCAGATGATGGTCACCGAGCGGGCACCGGCGCTGATGAACGGCGTGCTCGGGCATATCTCCGGCCTGATGAGCCTCAAGCAATCCGACAACGGCACCATCATCATCGGCGGCGGATGGCAGGGCGAGGGGGCGGTGGGCGAGCCCGGGCGCCCGGTGATGGACAACCTCACCAACAACCTGCGGTTCGCCACGCTGGCGATGCCGGCACTGGCGCCGCTGCGGATCGTGCGGACATGGTACGGCTATGACGGGTTCGTGCCGGATTTCCTGCCGGTGGTGGGGGTGCTGCCCTGGCTCAGGGAGGCCTATGTGATCGCATGCGTGCGCGGCGGCTACACGATCGGCCCCTGCATGGGCGACCTGCTGGCGGCAAGCATCCTGGGCGAGGAGCCGGCATTACCGCTGTTCGACCCGGCGCGGGTCGCAACCCGGGTCAACACCCCGGTGCCGGCGTGAGCGGGATGCGCATCGCCGCGGGCGTCGAGCGCGGCCCGGCGGTGACGTTCAGCGTCGATGGCGTCGCCGTGGCCGGGCATATCGGCGAGACGGTGGGCGCCGCACTGCTGGCCGCGGGCTGGCGGGATTTGCGCAGCGGCCCGGGCGGGGGCGGGCGGGGCATGTTCTGCGCCATAGGGGTTTGCCAGGAATGCGTGGTGATGGCCGATGGCGTGGTGCGGGAGGCGTGCCGGCTGCCGGTGCGCGACGGCCTGGTGATCACAACGCGGCGGCTGCGCGATGTGCGCTGACCTGACGGCCGACCTCGTGGTGCTGGGCGGCGGCCCGGCCGGCGGCCATGCGGCGCTGGCGGCGAGTGGCGCGGGGCTCGATGTCGTGCTGGTCGACGAAGGTGCCGCGCCCGGCGGGCAGGTCTGGCGGGCCCCCGGCGTTGCGGTGAGCAATCACGCCGCGCTCGGCCCCGACCACCGCGCCGGCGAGGCGCTGCGGGCGGCGCTAACCGCCTCGAAGGTGCGCGTGTTGGCGGGGCATCGCGCCTGGCTGCTCCAGGCTGGGTTTACGGTGCATGCGGCCGCGGCGGATGGCGCGGCGCGGCTCCAGGCCCCGGCGCTGCTGCTGGCGCCCGGGACGACCGAACGCGTGATCCCCTTCCCGGGCTGGACCTTGCCGGGGGTAATGGGCCTGGCCGGCGCAACGGCGCTGCTGAAGGGCAACCGGATGCTGCCGGGGCGCAAGGTCGTCGTCGCGGGCGCCGGGCCGCTGCTGGTGGCCGTGGCAGCATCGATCCTCAAGGGCGGCGGCACGGTCGCCGCCGTGGTGGATCTCGGGTCAATGCCGGAGTGGCTGCGCGGGGTCCCCGCGATGCTCGGCCGGCCCGATCTCATCCTGCGCGGCCTCGGCTGGCGGGCCCTGCTGCTGCGCCACGGCGTGCCGTACCTGACCCGCCACGCCGTGCTGCGTGCCGAAGGAGACAACGGCGTTGCCAGCGTGACAGTGGCCCCGGTGGATGGCGACGGCGCATTCGAGCCCGGCGGCAACGCCCGCCGGTTCGAGGTGGACGCGCTGCTGGTCGGCCACGGGCTGGTCCCGGCGAGCGAGGCCGCCCGATCGCTGGGCGCGCGGCACCTTCACGTACCGGCCCTGGGCGGCTGGGTGCCGGAATTGGATGGGCTCGGCCGCAGTTCGATCGCCGGCCTCTATATCGCTGGCGACGGCGCCGGCGTCCGGGGTGCTGCGGCCGCAGCACTGGCCGGCGCGCAAGCCGGTCTGGCGGTGGCACATGACCTGGGCCGGATCGACGCCGCACGCCATACGGCCGAGCAGGCGCCTCTCGCGGCCCGGGTGGCACGCGCGGCACGGTTCGGCCGCGCGATGGCGGCACTGGTGCGCATCCGCCCCGGCCTGATCGCCGCGATCCCGCCGGAGGCGACAATATGCCGCTGCGAAGACGTCACCCGCGCAGAGATCGAGGCCGCCTTCGACGAGGGCGCGCGCCAGATCGGCCAACTCAAGGCCTGGACGCGCTGCGGCATGGGGCCATGCCAGGGGCGGTTCTGCGGTCCGACCATCGAGGCGCTGGCGGCACAGCGCGGCATCGCGGCGGAAGCCTTCGGCCCCATGGTGGCGCGGCCGCCGCTGCGCCCGATGCCGATCGGGACCCTGACCGGCGATTTCGATCCGGCGGCCCTGACGCTGCCGCCGTCGTTGCCGTCGAGCTAGGGCGGAGCCCGCGCTAGAACCGCACGCCGATTGGAAGTTTCTCGATCGGCAGCCCGGCATCGCGGATCGAATCGGTGATCACCGTCTGGATGCGCCCCGACGCGCGGTAGGCCTCGGCCCAGGTCTGCGCAAAGGCGGCAAAGCGTCCATCCACGTCCCGCGCGGTGCCGCCACCCGATGGCGACGAGCGAACCGGCTTGAGTTCGACAATGGTGCCCGCGCCGGGCCCCTTGGTGCTGGCGTCAAGCGCGATCAGGATCGAGGTGATCAACGCCGAGGCCCGGCCCGAATGAACCTCCATCGCGGCCTCGGCGAGGCTGCGCAGACTGCGCACCTGGGCCTGCTTGATGATGCCGCGAACCATTTCGTCATCGCTGGTGCCAAGCACGGTGGAGATCGTCACCGAGGGCTTGTCGTAGTCCTCCCAGTTCTCGCCCGGCGCAAAGCCGCGCGCGTTCAGAGCCACAACCGGCACGGTGTAGAGCGGGCCGAAGATGCTCAGCGCCTTGCGCCGCTCGGGCGAGTCGGTCATGCCGAAATGCGCATCAAGCCGGACCGATTGCAGATCGAGAACCACCGTGCCCCAGGTGGTCGGCACATGCTCGACGGCGATGGTGGCGCCCATTTCCTTGCCGAGGGCCGCGGCCATGTCCTGCGCCATCTGCACCGCGAACCCGGTCAGCACGCCATCGCGGTTCCACTGGTAGGGCGGACGGCTCGGGATGAGGCCGGCGCGCAGCGTTTTGGTGCGGGCGATGCGCTCCCAGGTGGAGGGCGCCTGGGCGGCGGCAAGCCGGGGAAGGAACAGGGCAGGGGCGGCGAGAAGGGCGGTGCGGCGATGGATCATGGGCGGGGGCTCCTTTGATCGCGACGAACAATCATGCTGTCAGGTCAGCCGGCGAGGCGGATGCCGAGGTCGCCCATCGTCCGGCGCAGCTTCTCGATCTGCTCGGCGGGCAAAGGAAGCACCGGATCGCGCGGAACGCCGGCGGGCTGGCCGATCAGGTTGAGGGCGGCCTTGAAGGCGGCCGGCCAGGTGCCGTTGGCCATCAGCATCTGGTAGAGCACGGTGATCTTGTAGTGCAGGGCGGCCTGTTCCGAACCCGGCGCCTGGCGCGCGAGGCCGGTCAGGCGGCCGGCATCCGCGCCAAGCAGTTCGGGGCCGGTGGAGATGTAGCCGGCAGCCCCGAGGGCGATGCCGGGGAAGATGTAGTGGCACGGCCCAACCATGATGGCGAGGCGGTCGCGGAAGCGCTCCAGCAGATGGGTGTGATGGAAGAAGTCCCGGTTCGATTCCTTGATGCCGATAATCGGGGCCACCCCCATCAGCGCGTTGAGGTCATCGAGCGTGAGGTCGATGCTGGTGCGGCGCGGTGAGTTGTAGGCAACGATGGGCAGCGGCACCGCCGCGGCCACGGCGGCGAAACGGCGCAGGAGTTCCTCGCGGGTGGCCTTCAGCACATAGGTCTGCGGCAGCAGCAGCAGGCCATCGGCACCGGCCTCGGCCACGGCCTGGGCGTAGCGCACGGTCTGCACCGAGGAGGGCGCGCTGCATCCGGTCATCACCGGCACCCGCCCGGCGGCGCAGTCAACCGCGATGCGGGTAAGGCGGGCGCGCTCGGCGGCATCCAGCGTCCAGCTTTCGCCGTTGTCCCCGGCCACGCAGATGCCGCGCGCGCCGATCCCTATCAGCCAGTCAACCAGTGCCGCAAAGGCATCCTCCATGATTTCGCCGGCCGGCGTGAACGGCGTGACGATGGCCGGGATGAAGCCGCCCAGTCCGGTCCGATCGAGTGTTGCCATGGGGGGTTGCTCCGCTCTTCGTGATTGCGCCAGTTGTGCAGGCAGGGCGCCGCTTGTCGAGTGGGGGGCGCAATCCTATGAACCGCTCCGGGTTTGTCGGAGGCTCCAACTCCTGAGAAGGTGGAGCGATGACAAG
>CAIMWH010000127.1 GCA_903845065.1 uncultured Rhodospirillales bacterium
CAGATGAACACGCGGCTTTCGGAACTCCGAGACCTGCGCTTCCGGTTGCGCAAGGAGGTGGCGGATCGGCTCACTCTTGCTCTGGCGCCGACCATTCGGGTGCTCATCATCCAGGCTGGCCACCGTGGCGGCTACGAAACCCTGCTCAAGGAGATGCTCAAGGGCTGCGGCCTGCAATACCATCGCCTGGCCACCCGCATCGTCGAAGGCATGTCGCCGGAAGAACTGTCACGGATCGTGCGAAAGGGCGATGCCGGCCGCCTTGCCGAGGATGGTGGGATTGCGTTGGAGCAGGCCCAGCGCATTGTCCTCCACCTCCAGGGCAGCGACCAGATCGGCAAGCTGGAGACCGTCGACCTGGAGGACGAGCCGCAGATCTCGCTCAAGGACGGCGCCGACTACAAGAATTCCGCCGATCTCTCGACCGGCCAGCGCTGCACCGTGATCCTGCCGATCCTGTTGCTCGAAAGCGAACGGCCGCTGCTGATCGACCAGCCCGAGGACAATCTCGACAACGCCTTCGTCTATGACACGATCGTCAAGAGCCTGGGTGAGGCGAAAGGCGGCCGCCAGCTCATCTTCGTGACCCACAACCCCAACATCCCCGTCCTCGGCGAGGCCGAACGCGTGTTCGTTTTCACCTCCGATGGGCGGCGCGGCGGCGTATCTCATGTCGGCACGGTGGATGACGTGAAGGGGCAGATCGAACATCTGCTGGAGGGCGGCAAGGAGGCATTCGTTCTCCGCATGCACAAATACGGCCACTGAGGCCGGCCGGGATGATGCAGGACGATGGGCGCGACCTGCTCGCGGCGCTCGACGCGGACGACTGGAGTGCCGTACGAGAGGCCGTCGAGCAGGCCGGCGATGTGCTGCGCACCCAACAGGTCGATGATGCGCTGCGTGCCGGCTT
Organism: uncultured Rhodospirillales bacterium; assembly: GCA_903845065.1. Taxonomy (GTDB): domain Bacteria; phylum Pseudomonadota; class Alphaproteobacteria; order Acetobacterales; family Acetobacteraceae; genus CAIYPH01. Next base: position 914 of record CAIMWH010000127.1, read on the forward strand.
AGCAGCGCGCCTGCTGCACCTGTCGTCCCATCCCAAATGGGAAGTGCGCAAGGCGGTCGCGCATGCCGTGCTCTTCCTCCGCCACGACGCGTTCCCTGCGGTCATTGCCCGCATCGTCGACGACGACAACGCCTGGGTTCGCGAGGCGGCGCGGAAAACCTTGCAGCGGCGCGAGGGTCTGAGCCGCGGCGAAATCCATGGCCAGGCACAGGGCGATGCGATCGATGGGCTGCTCGCCGCCGTGGAAACGCGGCACGGTGCGCGGGCCCGGCGGGCGGCGATGAATGTGGCCGATCACCTCCACCATCGGTTCGTTCGAGAGGCATATCACGAGATCATTCGGATCATCTCGCCACTCGACGCCTCGCTGCTCAACCTCAGCCGGGAACTTGCAGCCATCCCGCATGTTCCAGAGCACGTGCTACAGCATGCCCGACGCGCCCAGGGGCGCGTGAAACTGATCACGGAATTCCTGGACAATTTGCGTGCCTTCACGGCTGACGCGCCGACCGATTTCACGTCAGAAGCACTGCTGCCGATTGTCATGGAGGCGGTCGAGCTGGCGCTGAGTCACATCGATGGCGCCGGCAGCGTCGATGTGCGCCTGGCCGTGGCCGACGGCGTGAAGGCGGAGAGCAGCCACTCGCGCCTGACCCAGGCTCTCATCAACATCATAGTCAATGCGGTCGAGGCATGCGACGGCCTGCCGCGGCGGGGCGTGCTGAGCATATCGGCGGAGCAACAAGGGAGCACCCATGTCAGGCTGACGGTGGCCGACAACGGATGCGGCATGAGCGAGCAGACGCTGAAAGACTGTGTCGTGCTCTACAGCACCGGCAAGCCCAATGGCATGGGCTTCGGCGTGCCGCTCGCCAAGAAGCTCATCGAGATGGATCACCATGGCACGCTGTCGATCGAGAGCCAGCCGAATGTCGGCACCACCGTCGTGATTGTCCTGCCGATCGAACAGGGG
>CAIMWH010000128.1 GCA_903845065.1 uncultured Rhodospirillales bacterium
GTCGTGCCGCGCAGCTACAAGGTGATCCAGACGGTGCGCGAGAAATTCTCCTGCCGCGCCTGCGAGGCGATCACGCAGCCGCCGGCCCCCTTCCACCCGATCGCCCGCGGCCGCGCCGGGGCGAACCTGCTGGCCACCATCCTGGAAGCGAAGTTCGGCCAGCATCTGCCGCTGAACCGGCAGAGCGAGAGCTTCGGCCGCGAGGGGATCGATCTCAGCGTCTCCACCCTGGCCGACTGGGTCGGCGCCTGCACCTCCACCCTCGCCCCGCTGGTGGCGATGATCCGCGCCCACGTGCTCGCCGCCGAACGCATCCATGGTGACGACACCACCGTGCCGGTGCTGGCGCGGACGAAGACCGTCACCGGCCGATTATGGGCATACGTTCGCGACGATCGGCCGTTCGGTGGCGCGGCCCAGCCGGCGGCGATCTTCTTCTACTCGCGGGACCGTGGCGGGGAGCATCCCTGTCGGCATCTCGCTGACTATGCGGGGATCCTGCAGGCCGATGCCTACGCCGGGTTCAACGATCTTTATGCGCCCGGCCGCAAGCCCGGCCCGGTGCGTGAGGCGGCGTGCTGGGCCCACGGCCGACGCAAGCTGTTCGTCCTCGCCGAATTGGGCCGCGCGCCGCTGGCTGTCGAGGCGGTGCGCCGGATCGATGCGATCTTCGCCATCGAGCGCGACATCAACGGCCTCGCCGCCGAACAGCGGCGTGCCATCAGGCAGGTCCGCATCGTCCCTCTGGTGACGGCCCTCGAAAGCTGGATGCGCGCCGAGCGCGGTAAGCTCTCGCGCCATGCCGACGTCGCCAGGGCGATGGACTACATGTTGAAGCGTTGGGAGGCATTTACCCGCTTCCTCGACGATGGCCGGATCTGCCTGACCAACAACGCCGCCGAGCGCGCGCTCCGTGGTATCGCCATCGGACGCAAGTCATGGTTGTTCGCAGGCTCCGACCGCGGTGGCGAGCGCGCGGCCGCGATGTATGCGCTCATCGCCACCGCCAAGCTCAACGACGTCGATCCCAGAGCTTGGCTCGCCGACGTCCTCGCCCGCATCAGCGACCACCCGGCGACGCAACTGCACGAATTGCTCCCATGGAACTGGAAAAAGTCAGCCAAATCGGAAGCCGCCGCAGCCTGAAGTCAGATCGCCGCGGTCCTCGGCGGATGGATACGGGCGTTCTGGCCCAACGCCCGATTTTCATCGTCTCGGTTCCGGTCCACCGCAACGGCGAAGTCGTCGCGGTGGTAAGTGCGGGGGCGGGGCTGGAGCGGCTGAGCGGGCTGTTTGCGGAGGCCGGCCTGGGAGCCGACTGGGTCGCGGCGATTATCGATCGCAACGGGACGCTGATGGCACGGAGCCGAAGCGCGGCACTCTATCTTGGCAAGCCCGTCCGCGCGGATGCCGTGGCGCTTGCGTAGTCGGAGCTCACCGACGGATCGTACGACACCGCCACGCTCGAAGGGCAGCAGGTGACCAACGCGTTCCAACGATCCCCGGCGTCGGGTTGGATTTCGGTGGTGGCGGTGCCGAAACGGGAGATTGATGCCACAATCTGGGGCACCATGCTCTGGCTGTTTCCGGTCAGCGTGGGGCTGATCGGCGCGAGCCTGATTTTCGCTTCCTACATCGCGCGGCGGATTTCCGATCCGGTGCGCGCGCTGGGCGATGCCGCGCGGGCGCTCGGCGAAGGGCGTGCCCTGCCGCCACTGAGCGATGGCATCACCGATGTCCTCGCCGTTTCCGCCGCCTTCCGGTCGGCCGCCGCGCTGGCAAGCGAGAGGGAAGCGATCCAGCAGCGACTCGCCGCGAGCGACCGGCGATACCGTGTCGCGATGAGCGTTGGGGAGATGGGATCCTGGGAGACCGACCTTGAGGATCACACCCGGACCTGGACACCGGAGGGGATGGCGCTGTTCGGGCTGTGGCCCAGCGAGAGCGACGGTCACGTGACCGGTGACGATGATGAGCTTCTGGCCGCGGTTTATCCCGAGGACCGGCATTTGAAAGCCGAGCATCATGCGCTTGCCCAGCGGCAGAATGCCTTCCAGTTCGAATACCGGATCGTGCGGCCGGACAATGCGGTGCGCTGGCTGTCCGGCCATGCACAGGTTTTATCGCGGACTCCGGACGGCAAGGCCCGGCGGATCGTAAACGTCGCGGTTGACATCACCGAGCGCAAGCTGGCCGAGCAGCATACCCTGCTGCTGATGGCCGAGGTCAATCATCGGGCCAAGAACCTGCTTGGCGTGGTTCAGGCAATCATCCGCCAAACCGCCAAGCGCAGCGACCCGGAAACGTTCGTGGAGCGGCTGTCCGAGCGGCTCGTCGGTCTTGCCGCCAGCCATGATCTGCTGGTCGAGAACCAGTGGCAGGGCGTCGATGTGGCGGAACTCGTCACGGCCCAGCTCGCCCATTTCACGGACCTCCTCGGCATGCGCGTGCTGCTTGACGGCCCGCACGCGCGGCTGTCCGTGGCGGCGGCACAAGGCATCGGCATGGCGCTGCATGAGCTTGCCACTAACGCAGCGAAATACGGGGCGTTGTCGAACCCCGAGGGCCAGGTGCGCATTTCGTGGCGTGTGGTAACCAAGGGCGAGAGGATGTTTCGCATGTCCTGGCGGGAGGAGGGTGGCCCGGCGGTGGTCGCCGACGCCCGCAAGGGCTTCGGGCAGATGGTCATCGGCCCGATGGCGGCGGCGGCTGTCAACGGGAGCGCGGAAATTCTGTTCCATGCCAGCGGGATCGTCTGGAACCTTCGTGCCCCGCTCGAGGGCACCATCGATGGCGGGGACGATACGCATGGTCCTGCCGTGAAAGCGGACGCGTGATGCCGGTCCTGGACGCCCAGATCCCACGTATTCTCATCGTGGACGATGAACCGATGATCGCGTTCGATGTCCAGGACCTGATCATCGAAGCCGGGTTCGCGTGTGCCGGGGTGGCAAGCCGGCTCGACGAGGCGCTCAAGCTGATCGAAAGCGGGGCGTGCGATGCGGCGATCCTGGATGCCAATCTCGCCGGCGTGAGCTCCAGCCCCGCCGCCGCGGCGATGGTGGCGCGCGGGCTGCCGTTCATCGTGTTGTCCGGCTATTCCGCCCGGCAGCTCGAGGCGACTTTCCCCGATGCCGAATTCATCCAGAAGCCGTTTCGCCCGGCACATCTTATTCGGGCGTTGCGCGGTCTGCTGGCTGCTCGATAACACTTTTTGGATGAAGGTTTGGCTCTAGGTCACCGACTCATAAACCGCATCCAGATTCGTGACGCTGCGATCTTGATGAGCGCGAGGTAGTTGGCGTCGTGCTTTTCGAAGCGGGTGGCGATAGCTCGGAAATGCTTGAGCTTGCTGAAGAAGCGCTCAACGAGATTTCGGTAGCGATAGAGCCATGGACTGAAGGCCGGCACGTTCACCCGGTTGGGCATTGGCTTGATGTTGGCCCAGGCGTCGCGTGCGACCATCGCTGCCCGCAAGGCGTCGCTGTCATAGCCGCGGTCTGCGAGCAGGATTTGGCCGGCTTTGACGGTTTCCAGCAAGTCGGTTGCGCTGCGGCCGTCATGTGCCTGGCCTTCACTCAGCTTCAGCGCGATGGGGTTGCCATTGGCGTCCACCACCGCATGTATCTTGGTGGTCAGTCCGCCGCGCGAGCGCCCCATGCATCGGGCTGCAGCGACGTCCCCAGCGGCGGCTTCCGCCGCACCCCCTTTTTAACGTTCGCGGCGTGCTGATGCACGCGGATCGACGAACTATCGTATCCCTGCGGTGACGACCGCCTTGCGTGGCTAGTGCTGGGCGGCTCATCTGCTGTGGATGAAGAGAATCACCGGTGAGGCTGCCACTGTGGCAGCCACAGATGTCGAGGCATTCGCTCGGATCGAGATTGTCGGCGATCGTCGCCGTGCCCATGACGCTGCATTTCGTCGGATGGTGGTGACGGAGGCGATGTCGGCTGGCGCGCGCGTGCAGGATGTGGCTTTGCGCCACGGGATCTGCCCGAGCCTGATATATCGGTGGCGTCGGATGGCTGGTTCGGCGAAGGGCGACGACAGCACGGGGCGCCTGTTCCCGGCTCGTGTTGTGTCGGCCCCCGCTGAGGCGCCACTGGCGCTTGCTCCTGGCTTGGAGAGTCTGCCGCAACGACGGACCGGATTGATCGAGATTGAGTTGAGCGGCGGCGTGCGGGTGCGGGTGGACGAGGGCGTGAATGCCGCTGCGCTGCGGCGCGTGATGTCGGTTCTACGCGGATGGTCCTGCCGCCGTCCGGCATGCGTGTGTGGCTTGCGGTCGAGGCGTCGGACATGCGACGCGGCATAAACGGGCTGGCGTTGCAGGTGCAGCAGGCGCTGCATCGCGATCCGCATGCCGGTGACCTCTATGTGTTCCGCGGCAAGCGCGGTGTCAACGGCGGTCCGATTCCAGGCCATTGTGGCGGAGCAAAAGCAGGCCATTGGCTTCTCGCGTCAACGCTATGCAAAGGGCCCCGATCGGGGCCCTTTGCATAGCGTTGGCATCTTTCTTGATCAGCCGGAGATGATCTCGCCGGTCTCTGGATCGGCCGCTTCCGGCCCGGCGCGGGCGATTTCCACCCTGATCACAAATCGCGTTGCCCAGCAGCGCGACCTCGCCTTCGCCGGGCTCTACTGGTCGCAGGCCGATGCCATGGTCCGTGCCGCGAAATGGCAGGCCTTCCTCGAGGCCGGGCCGCGCATCTTCGAGATCACCACGGACCGTTATCTCGGCCAGATCGAGTGCGGCGATATCGGTCGCGTCGCCTATCCCGCCTTCGGTCTCGACGCCGGCGTCCGCTGTGTCGTCGTCGGGTGGCGCGAGGCCCTCGGCGCGCGGCGCCTCACCCTCATCCTCGTCACGTTGCCGGAGGTATAAAAGTGGCCGGAGCTCTCCTCTGGGACGACAAAGTGGCCAAGGCAGCCAGCCTGACGGCCGTCACCGGCACTCCGGTGACCTCGATGCCCTTGTCCAACCTGCTCGATCCGCAGCCGCGGCTGCGCGCCTGTCTGCTCGGCAGCGGCGCCAGCGTCCTGGTCGACTTTGGTGCCGACACCGCCCTTGAGGCCGCGGCGTTGATCTCCACGCCTCTGCCGTCCGACGCCACTGTGCGCTGGCGCCTTGGCCCGGCCGAATCCCTGGTCGAGGCCACGCCGCTGTTCGACCTGCGCGTCGACACCGGCAGCATCACCCCGCCCCCCGGCTACACTTTCCGCCGCGCCTCGACCGGCTGGTGTTTCGACGCCACCGGTGCGCTGTTGGCAGTGGCTATCGACGCGCCGCGCTACGACCACGACCCGATCACGCTGGCCAGCCTCGGCCTGCTGATGGAGGAGGCGCGCACCAACGCGGTCCGCAATCCTCGCTTCGAGGGCGCAGCAGCCGGCACGCCTGGCACGGCACCGACCTATATGAGCGGACTGAACGGTTCCGGCCTCACCAGCAGCGTCGTTGGCACGGGCACCGCATCGGGCGTCCCTTACGTCGACGTCCGCCTCCAGGGCACGGCGGGCTAAAACGAAGACATCATAGCCCTCCAGCCGTAGTGGCAGATCAACCGCGGTATTGGCCGGATGGATGCTGGCGGGCTGGCCGTTGCGGGTTCGATCACGCATGATCGGGCTCAGCAGCGTTGGAGTGCGACCGTGCCATTTCGATTCGTCCATGCGGCCGATATTCATCTCGACTCGCCGCTGCGCTCCCTGGCGCTGCGTGATGCGGCTTTGGCGGAGGTGGTGGGCAATGCGACCAGGCGCGCCTTTACCGATATCATTGGCTTGTGCATCGAGGAACGCGTCAACGCGTTGCTGATCGCCGGGGATTTGTACGACGGGGACCAGACCTCGATGAAGACGGCGCTGTTCATGGGCGCGCAGTTGCGGCGGCTGCATGAGGCGGGGATTGCGACGTTTATTATTCGTGGCAACCACGATGCGCTGTCCAAGATTACCAAGGAACTGGTGTTGCCCAGTTCGGTGAAGGTGTTCGCCGGGCGGGCGGAGGCAGTGGCGCCGTTGCAGGGGGCGGGGGATGTGCCGGTGGTGATCCATGGGCTGAGCTTTGCCCAGCCGTTGGCGCCCGAAAGCCTGCTTGGACGGTACCGGCCGCCGCAGGAGAGGGCCATCAATATCGGGCTGATGCACACCAGTCTCGATGGTGCCGCCGGGCATGATCCGTATGCGCCGTGTTCGACGCGGGACCTGATGGAGTCCGGGTTCGACTACTGGGCGCTCGGGCATATCCATCGGCGCGCGGTGGTGGAGGGGCGGTGCAGGATCGTGATGCCGGGCATGCCGCAGGGCCGCGATATCAATGAGGCCGGGGCGAAATCCGTCACGTTGGTGACGATTGGCGATGATCGTTCCATCACCATCGAGGAACGCCTTACCAGTGTGGCGCAGTTCGAGCGGGTGCCGGTTGATTTGGCGGGGGTGGCGGATTGGCGGGACATGGTGGCGGCGATTGGCGCGGCCTTGGGCGTGGCGCGGCGGGCGGCTGCGGCCGAAAACCTTATCGTGCGGCTGATGCTCACCGGGGCCACGCCACTGTCCTGGCGGATCCGTGGTGACCTTGATCTGGTTCGCGCCGAGGCGGTCAGCCATGCCGAGGGGGTGGGTGCCTGCTGGATCGAGGCGGTGGAACTGGCCACCGTTGCGCCTGCCGCGGTGGAGCACCAGGCGGGGTCTGCTTCGGCGGTGGCGGAGCTGCGGCGGTTGATCGATCGCGACATCCTGGGTGTCGAGGCCTACCAGCTTGAACTCGCCCGGCTCGCCGATGAGTTGCGGGGGCAGTTGCCGGCGGAGTGCCGGCATTTGCTGGGTGGGGACGAAGCGGCGTCTCGCGCGCGGATGGCGGGCTTCGCGCAGGAGGGCGTGGACGATGTGATGGCGCGGTTGCAGGCCGGCAGCGGCGCCGAGGCCGGTTGATGCGCCTGCGCCGGCTCGACCTCACCCGCTACGGCAAGTTCACCGATCACAGTATCGATTTCGGCGCCGCGGTGCCGGGGCAGCCAGACCTGCACATCATCTACGGGCCCAACGAGGCGGGCAAATCCACCGCGACGGCGGCCGTGCTGGACCTGTTGTTCGGCTTCGGCAAGACCAGCCCGTACAATTTTCGCCACCCCTACGACACCATGCGGATCGGCGCGATGCTGGAGACGCTGGACGGGCCGCGCGGGTTTGCGCGCCTCAAGCGGCCGAAGGGGAGCCTGCTGGACGGCTGCGACCGGACGATCTCCGATACCAGCCTGGTCGGGGACCTCGCGGGGCTCGATCGTGCCGCCTACCAGGCGATGTTCTGCCTGGACGATGACACGCTGGAGGCCGGCGGGCGCAGTATTCTCGAAAGCAAGGGTGAGTTGGGGCAACTGCTGTTTTCCGCCAGTTCGGGGCTGGCGGACCTCAGCCGCACCATTCTGCGCCTGCGCGGCGAGGCGGATGGTTTCTACAAGTTCCACGCCCATGGCGGCGCCTTGGCGCGGCTGAAGGGGGAGCTTGCCGCCCTGAAGGACCAGCGCGACCAACTCGATACCGCGGCGGCCGAGTATCATCGCCTGGTGGAGCAGCGGGACCGCGACGCCGAGCTGTATCAGCGGGCGCAGGAGGAGCGCGGCGAGCAGCAGCGGCGGATCGAGGCGGTGCGGCGCAGCCTCGAGGCGTTTCCCCATTGGGAGGCGTTGCGGCGGGCACGATTGGCTCTGGCGGCGTTTGCGGACCTGCCTGATCCGCCGGCGGGGTGGGCGGTTGAACTCCCCCGGTTGCAGCGCGATGACGTGGAGTTGGCGACGCGGGCGGGTACGCTGGATGAGGACATCGCCGAGCGGGCCCGGCAGATGGGGGAGGTCGTGGTGGATGAGACGGCGGCCGGGTTGGCCGTGCGGGTGGGGGAGCTTGCCGGGCTGCGCGCCCGCCATGTGACAGCGGCGCTCGATATCCCGGAGCGGCGCGGCGCGTTGGCGCGGCTGGATGCCGATATCGCGACGGCGCTGGCGCGGCTGGATCGGGCGGGGGAGGCTGCGCCCGGCCGCCTGGTGATTGCGGCGAGCCTGTCCGCCGTGCTGACCGACCTGATTGGCAAGCGCTCCGGGATTGCCGAGGCATTGGATGCGGCGACGCGCGAGCATTCCGGGGCGGAACAGCGGCTGGCTGGGGCGCATCGGGCGTTGGTGGAGGCCGGCGGCACGGAGGCGGCGGCCGGGGATGATGGGTTGCGCGCGATCGTGGCGGCGGTGCGTGGCAGTGACCATGCGGTTCGCCGCCGGACTGCCGAGCGGGCGCGGGATACGGCGCGGATCAAGCTGGATGATCATGGCGCGGCGTTGCGTCCCTGGAGCGGGGAGGTGGCGGAACTCGCACGCATGGTGGTACCGGACGGCAGTGTCGTGGTGCGCTGGAAGGTGGCGCTTGAGCAGGCCCGGCGCGATATCGCGCAGCAGGATGAGGCGCTTGCCAAGCTGGCGGCTGACGCCACTCGCACCGAGGCGGAACTCGGTGCGCTCGCCAGCGTGCTGGGGGTGGTGAGCGATGGGGAGGCGGCGGATATCCGCGCGGCGCGGGAAGCGGCGTGGGCGGCGCATCGGCGGGCGTTCGATGCCGGGTCCGCCGATGCGTTCGAGGCGGCGTTGCGGCGCGATGACTTGGTGACGGGCGCGCGGCTGGGGCATCAGGCGGACCTTGTGCGTTCGCAGGAAATGATGCGGGCGCGGGCGATGCAGAGTGCCGAGAGGTTGCGGCTGGAAGGGTTGCGGGTGGCCGGCATGGCGCGGGCGGCGGCGGTGGAGGTTGAGATTGCTGGTGCCGTCGCGGTGGGAATGCCGGCGGGGATGGGGCCCGAGGCGCTAGAAACCTGGCTTGCGCGGCGTGCGGTGGCGCTGGAGACCTGGCAGGCGCTGCGTCTCGCCGAGGCTGACATGGCGGCGGCCGAGGCTGATGCGGCCGATGCGGCGGTAGCGTTGGCCGGGGCGTTGGCGCGTGCCGGGGTTCCCCATGATCCGGCCGCCACGGTGCCGGCGCTGCTCGCGGTGGCGGATGGCGCGATCGCGCGGGAAGGGGAGCGCGCGGCGCTGCGGGCGAAGGTGATCGACTGCGAGGGAGAGTTGGCGCAGCGCAGCCACGCCCTGCAATCCGCCATCGGCCGCGATCAGGCTTGGCGGGTGGGGTGGAAGGAAGCCTGCACGGCCTGTTGGCTGGGTGACCAGGACCCGCCGCCCGAGCCTGCCGAGGTGGCCGGGCGCCTGGCTGCGCTCAACGACCTCGCCGCCCTGCTGCAACGCCGCGCGGACCTGGACGGGCGGATCGAGGATATGCTGGCCGACCAGGCGCGCTTCGCGACCGAGGTGGAGGCCATCGCCGGGGTGCTTGGTATCGATCCTGCCGCGCAGCCGGCGCTGGAGGTGGCGCAACGGATCGCCGACCGGGTGCGGGCGGCACAGGACGCGGCGGCGCAGCGCGACGAGATGGCGGGGCAACTGGCGCGCAAGCGCGATGCCCGCCGCGAGCTGGCGGGGGCGGAGAGCGCCCATGCCAGCCGCAAGGGCGCCATGCTTGCGTTCTTCGGCGTTGCGACCCTCGATGAGGTCGCCGCGCGGCTGCATCAGGCCGGTGAGCGGGACAGGCTGAACGCCGGGGCGCGCACCGCAGCGGCGCAGATGGTGGAGGCGCTGGGGGTTGAGACGGATGGGGAGGCCGAGGCGCATATCGCCGGGCTGTCCAGGGATGCGTTGCAGGCGGAACTTGCAGTGCTGCGGACGGAGGCTGAACCGCTGGAGGCGCGCACGCGGGAGCTTTATGCCCAGAGCCGGCAGTCCGCCCACCGGATCGAGGCGATCGGCGGGGATGACGCGGTGGCGCGCACCGAGGTGCGGCGGCGCACCATTCTGCTGGAGATCGAGGAGGCCGCCGGGGCCTATCTGCGCCTGCGCGCCGGGGTGATCGCCGCCGAGATGGCGCTGCGGGCCTACCGTGACCAGCACCGGGGCGCGATGATGACCCGCGCCTCGGAGGCCTTTCGCACCATCAGCCGCGGGGCCTACACCAGCCTCACCTCGCGTCTGGAGAAGGATACCGAGGTGCTGATTGCCATCGCGGCGGACGGGGCCTCCAAGCTGGCCGATGACTTGTCGAAGGGCACGCGGTTCCAGCTCTACCTGGCGCTGCGGGCGGCAGGCTACCAGGAGTTCGTGGCGACGCGCCATGCGGTGCCGTTCATCGCGGATGACATCATGGAGACGTTCGATGACTTCCGTGCCGAGGAGACCTTTCGCGTGCTGGGCGACATGGCGGGGGTGGGGCAGGTGATCTACCTGACCCATCATCTCCATCTGGCGGAGATCGGCCAGCGCGTGGTGCCGGCCGCGCGTATTCATCGCCTCGATGCCTGAGCGCGCGCGGCGGCAATGAGCCGGGAAATCAGGCCGCTGACCGGGGTGCGCGGTGTGGCCGCCTGCTGGGTGGTGCTGTGCCACTGGACGGCGGGCGAGTTGACGGGGTGGGGGCGCGATATCGCCTTGCACGGCTACGCGGCGGTGGATTTGTTCATGATCCTCAGCGGGTTCGTGCTGGCGCTGACCTATGTGCCGCGGATGGGGGCGGGGCTGTGGACCGGCTTCGGCGGCTTCGTGTGGCAGCGGTTCTGCCGGCTCTATCCGCTCTACGCGGTCACCACGCTGGTATGCCTGGTCGAACTATGGCGACAGGGGGAGGCGGGGATTGCCGCGGGGGCCATCGCCTCCAACCTGCTGATGACGACCACCCATTTGTGGGAGGTCGATGCGTTCAACGGGCCGAGTTGGTCGATCAGCGTGGAATTCACGTTGAACCTGTTCTTCCCGTTGTTCGTGCTGCTGTGTTGCCGGCTGGCGTGGCGGTGGAGTGCGGGGCTGGCCGTGGCGTGCTTCGCGGCGCTGGTGGCGGTGACGGTGCTGGACCATCGCGTCAATGGCGGCGCGGCGGGGGGGCTGGGCACGTTGGATACGCGGTTGATGTATCTGCGCTGCGGGCCGGAGTTCGCGCTGGGAATGCTGTGCTGGCGGCTACGCGAACGGGCGGCGTGGGCGGCGATGTTCGGGCGCACGCTGCCGCTCGGCCTGGTGGTGGTGGCGATGCTGGCGATGACGCCGTTCAAGGCGCTCGACCTGCCGTTCGTGGCCGCGTGTTGCGTGCTGGTGATCGGGTTGTCCGTCGAGCGTTCATGGTTGGCGGCTTGGTTCGGCAGCGGGATTCCACACTGGCTCGGCACCATCTCGTTTTCGCTTTATTTGTGGCACGCGGCGTTCCTGCCGTTGCGGCCGGTGTTGCTGCGCGGGCTGGATGCGGCCGGGGTGGTGGACCCCATGGTGGCGCTGATGGCCGCCAACACCATCAACTTCGCCGCGGTGCTTGCGGTGGCGACGCTGTCGTATCGGCATTTTGAAATTCCGGCCCGGCGCTGGTTGCGCAGCCTGGTAGCCCCGCGCGTCAGCCCGGCGCCCGTCGTGCATCGCTGAGGCTGCTGATTTCCGCCACGCTCGGCAGCGCGCCGAAGCAGCCGCGCCTGGTGACGGCAAGGGCGGCCGCGGCCTGGGCGAGGCCGATGACGGCCTCGATCGCGCCGCCCGCCGCGAGGCCGGCGGCGAGTATGCCGCAGAAGGTGTCGCCGGCGCCGGTGGTATCGACGGCCACTGTGTTGGGAGCGGGGAAATGCTCGGTTCTCCCGTCGCGCGCGAGAATGCATCCGGCGGCGCCGAGGGTGACGATGCCCATGGTGCCACCGAGCGCGGCGGCGGCGGCGGCCGGGTCGGCCAGGCCGGTGATCTCGCGCGCCTCGCCCTGGTTGGCGACCACCACCGTCGAAGCGGCGAGGATGCGGGGCGATATCCAGCGGATCGGCGCGGTGTTGAACACCACCTGCCGCGCCCGCGAGACAGCCGCCCAGGTGGCTGCTTCGGACAGGTTGCCCTGCACCAGCAGCCAGTCCAGTGGCCGCATGGGGCGGGTGAACACGCCGGCGATGTAGGGGGTGAGCGCATCGGCGCAATCGCCAGTGCTGATGATGACGTTCTCGCCGCCCTCCGCCACGATCAGCGTGGAGAGGTCGGTGGGCAGGGTGGCCTCGATCAGGCGGAGCCCGCCGAAGGGTTCGCGCGCCAGGGCGGCAGGGAGCATCCGCGCCTCGGGCTCGGTGCCGACGGGCGCGCAGAACTTCACCGCAGCAGCCGTCCAGGCCATGCCGGCGCGCGCCGCCACCACGGCCTGGTTCAGCCCCTTGCCGCCCGGCGCGCGCAGGATGCCGGTGGCCATCAAGGTCTCGCCGGCCGCCGGCAGGCGCGGCACGGCGAGGGTTACGTCGATGGAGGCATTGCCGAGGACGTAGATCTCCGGCCTCGGCAGCGGAGCCATGGTCAGGGCGTCATCGCCATCGCCTCGGGGCGCCACAGCCCGTCCGGCCGGCCCTTGAAGCCCTGCACCTTGGCCGACACGCCCCACAGCATGGACCAGTGGTAGATGACCACGTCGGGCTGGTCGGCGAGGAAGATGTCGGTCGCCTGCTTGTAGAACGGCAGGCGCTCGGCCGGGGTCTGGAACGACGACGCTTGCTGGTAGAGATCATCGAGCTTGGGGTTGCAGTAGTGGCCCCAGTTGGTGAAGCCCTTGCAGGTGAGCCAGATCGGGGCGTTGCCGTCCGGATCGGCGCGGCCGGACCACAGCAGCATGGTGGCTTCGAAGTTGCCGGCCTGGGTGGCGGCGACGAGGGCGGCGGAATCCTCCGAGACGATCTTCATGTCGAAGCCGGCGTCTTTCACCATCGCCTGGATGATCTGCGCCACCTGCCCGTCGAGCGGATCGGTGCCGGTGCGCAGGGTGAAGGAGACGGTGCTCAGGCCGGCGGCGGCCAGGAGTTTCTTCGCGCCCTCGATATCGCGGGCCGGCACCGGGTGGCTGGTGTCGAAATAGGCGCTGCCCGGCGCTTCCATCTGGTTGGACGGCACGTACTGGCCATCGAACGCGACCTGGTTCAGCGCGGCGCGGTCAATGGCCATCGAGAACGCCTGGCGCACGCGGGGATCGCGGCCGAGCGGGGTGTCGGCGGCCTTGCCGTTGCCGACGTTGAATTCGATCGGCACGAAGCCGAGCGAGGGAGATTTCGCCACCCGCAGCTTCGGGTTGGCGCTGACCGAGGCGACATCGGTGGGCGACAGATGCTGCGCGATATCGAGCGCGCCGGCCGCGAGGTCCACCTTGCGGATGTTGGAATCGGTGATGGTGCGGAACACCACGCCGGGCAGCTTGATGGCGGCGGCGTTCCAGTATCCGGGGAAGCGCTCCAGGGTGATGTGGTCCTGCGCCACCCGCTCCTTGTAGGAGAAGGGCCCGGCGCACACCGGATGGCCCGAGATCTGCTCACGCGGCAGGTCGAGGATTTTCGGCGAATAGGGCGTGCCCGGCCGGTTGGCGAGCAGAGCGATCAGCGGCGCGTAGGGGCGGGACAGGGTGATGCGCAGGGTGAGCGGGTCCACCACGTCGATGCCGGAAATCGCCGCCATCTCGGCCTTGCGGATGGAGTAGGCGGCGGTTTTGTAGCGTTGCAGGTTGGCGGCCATGGCGGGGGCGTCAAACGGCGCGCCGTCCTGGAACACCACGCCGGCGCGCAGCTTCAGCGTGAGGGAGAGGCGGTCGGCCGACCACTCCCAGCTTGTCGCCAGTTCGGGGACGAACTGGAGATCGGGCGTGAGGTCGATCAGGCTGTCGCACATCAGCGAGGTGACGACGCGGTTGGTATAGCTGCCGTCGGTGGCCGGATCGAGCGGGGCGGGGTCGAATTCGAGGGCCACCCGCAGCGGCAGGTCGGCGGCACGGGCCGGCGGTGGTTGCAGGGCGGGCACCGCCGCCAGGGTCGCAATCGCCAGCCATTGGAAAGCACGCATCGGCATCTCCTGATTTGCGGAACGGCCCATCGGTCCACCGGCGCGAGCATGCCGAGATTTGCCGCGGTTCGGCAACCCGTGTCGCGGCGTGGTGGAGGGCCGGTGGTTCAGACCGCTGACCGCCAGGCCCGTCCGGGGATGGAGGCCAGCAGTTCGCGGGTATAGACGTGGGCCGGATTGTCCAGCACCTCGCCGGTTGGCCCTTCATCGACCACGCGGCCGCGCTGCATCACCGCGATGCGGTCACACAGGCGGCTGGCAACCCGCAGGTCATGGGTGATGAACAGCATGGTTAGGCCCAGGCGGTCCCGCAGGTCTTCCAGCAGGGTGAGCACCTGCTCCTGGACGGAGACGTCGAGCGCGGAAACCGGTTCGTCGGCGATCAGCAGTTCCGGCTTCATCGCCAAGGCGCGGGCGATGCCGATACGCTGGCGCTGGCCGCCGGAGAATTCGTGCGGATAGCGGTCGGCGGCGGAGGCATCGAGTTGCACCAAGGCGAGCAGCGCGCGGGCCTCCTCGCGCGCCTGGGCCCGGGGGGTGCCGAGCGTCACCGGTCCGTCGGCGATGATGTCGTCCACCCGTTGGCGCGGATTGAGGGCGGCGAAGGGGTCCTGGAAAATGAACTGGATACGGCTGCGGAAGGGCCGCCAGCCGCGTGAGGAGAGCTTGGTGAGGTCCGTATCGTCAAACCGCACCGCGCCGGCATCGGGGCGGATGAGGTTGACCGCGGTGCGCGCCAGGGTGGATTTGCCCGAGCCGCTCTCGCCCACCAGGCCGAGGGTTTCGCCCTGGCGCAGGGTGAGGTTGATGCCATCCAGCGCGCGGACCGGCTGGCTGCCGCGCCAGAAGGTTTTCTCCACCCCGATGAATTCCAGCAGCTTGCGGCCAGCGACATGGCCGCGCGCCTGTTCCGCCCGGCGCGGCACGGCGGCGATGAGCGCCTTGGTGTAGGGGTGTTGCGGCGCGTCCAGCACGGTGGCGGTCGGCCCCTGCTCGACGATGCGGCCGTACTGCATCACCGCCACCCGGTCGGCGATTTCCGCCACCACGCCGAAATCATGGGTGATGAACATCACCGCCATGCCGTGCCGCTTCTGCAGCTTGCGGATCAGCTCCAGGATCTGCGCCTGGGTGGTCACGTCCAGCGCGGTGGTCGGCTCGTCGGCGATCAGCAC
>CAIMWH010000129.1 GCA_903845065.1 uncultured Rhodospirillales bacterium
CGCAATCCTTCCCGCCTATGATCCCGACGGGTGGCCACAGTCCACATGATGATCATCCAATAGGGCCTCGACAACCCTTTGGAATCACATCAGACCGTGGTCATCCAACCCATTCTGATGGCGTTCTCAGACAGCCTCTGACAAGCTCGATGCAACCGTCAAGTTGATGCGTTGCTACGATACATATCTTCCGGGAGACCCGAAAGTTCTGAGTTTCAAGCGCGCTGCGGGATTTTGAGGCGGACTTATGGCGACCCGATACTTGTCGTCCGTCGCGTCAGTCGAATAGATCGGGCTTGATCGCTCGGGATTGGTGCAGCACGGCGTGGATCAGGATGAAGGCCGTCTCCTCGGTGTAGATCACGGTATGGGCCTGGAATTGGAAGCGACGCGTTGGCGGGCCGCGTTCAAGACCTCGGCCATGGTGGCGTTGCTGGCGCGGGCGGCGTCGGGTGTCTGGAGGGCTTCGCGGGTGCGGGCGAGTTGATCGTCACGGGAGAGGGCCTCCCAGGCGGCACGTTCTGCCTCGGTTGGGGGGAGCGCGGATGGGGCGGGGCGCGTGGTGGTCTCGGTCATGGCCTCAGGTTATCCGAGATGGGTGAAGGTGGTGGGTTTGTTCAGTCGGTGACGGCCTTTGAAGGCGTGGGTAGCCCGGACGAGCCGGGCCATGACGGATGACTTGGGAATGGGATCAAAGGGGCAAGCTCCGTCGCGCGAATGCGCGCTGCGCACGACGCCGGCGGAGCCTTGCTTGCTTCTTCCCTATGGCCTGGCCGCGAAGGTGCTGGCGCCGGGGGTTCGCAGGGGGGCGGCCAGGTGGGCGAAGTCGCAGAGGAGGCGGCGGGTGTCTCGGGGGTCGATGATTTCCTCCACCCAGAAGGCTTCGGCGGTGCGGAAGGGGGAGCGGAGGTCATCGAGGCGTTTTTTGATGCGGTCTAGGTGGGCTTCGGGGTCCTCGGCGGCTTCGATTTCGGCTTTGTAGGCGGCTTCGATGCCGCCTTCGAGGGGCAGCGAGCCCCAGGCGGCGGAGGGCCAGGCGTAGCGGGTGGTGAGGCGGTTGACGGGTTGGTGGGCCAGGCCGCCGACGCCGAAGACGTTGCGCACGATGATGCTGCACCAGGGGACGGTGGTTTGGTTGATGGCGGTGAGGGCGCGCATGCCCCAGCGGATGGTGGCGGCGCGTTCGGCGGCGAGGCCGACGGCGAAGCCGGGGCAATCGACCATGTGGACCACGGGGAGGTGGAAGGTCTGGGCGAGATCGAGGAAGCGGATGATTTTCTGGCAGGCGTCGGCATCCCAGGCGCCGCCGCCGTAGAGCGGGTTGCCGGCCATGAGGGCGACGGGCCAGCCATCGAGGCGGGCAAGGCCGGTGACGATGCCTTTGCCGAAATCCTCGCCCATTTCGAAGAAGGAGCCGTGGTCCACCACCATGTTGATGACGCGGCGCGTGTGGTAGGCGCGGCGCTTGTCACGCGGGATGACGGAGATGAGTTTTTCTTCGCGGTGGTTGCGGTCCAGGCGGGCGGGGCCGCGCGGGGGGAGTTCGTGGACTGACGAGGGGAGGTAGGAGAGGAAGCGGCGGGCGGCGGCGAAGGCTTGCTCCTCGGTATCGACGGCATGATCGACGGCGCCGCAGGAGACCTGGATTTTCCAGCCGCCGAGTTCCTGCTTGGTGCGGGGTTCGCCGAGTTGTTCGACCACCGGGGGGCCGGCGACGAAGACGGCCGAGATCTCCTTCACCATCACGGAGTAGTGGCTGGCAACCAGGCGGGCGGCGCCGAGGCCGGCGACGGAGCCGAGGCCGAGGCCGACGACGGGGACGATGCCCATGTTTTCGACCGTGAGGTCGGCGCCCGAGGAGTGGTTGATGCCGCCGGGGAGGTTGGCGCGGCCGGTGGTTTCGATGGTTTTGACCGAGCCGCCGCCGCCGGAGCCCTCGATGATGCGGATGATGGGCATGCGGAACTGGGCCGCCATCTCCTCGGACATGCGGAACTTGGCGGGGATGGAGCTGTCGGCCGAGGCGCCGCGCACCGTGAAGTCATCGCCGCAGATGACGACGGGGCGGCCATCGACGGTGCCGCGGCCGAAGACGCAGTTGGCGGGGACGAGTTCGAGGAGGTTGCCGTCGGCGTCGTATTTCGCTTTGCCGGAGATGGCGCCGATTTCGTGGAAGCTGTGGTCGTCCAGCATGCTGTCGATGCGTTCGCGCACGGTGAGGCGGCCGCCCTTGTGCTGGCGTTCGACGCGCTCGGCGCCGCCCATTTGTCGCGTCAGCGCCTCGCGCTTGCGCAGTTCCTCCAGCTCGGGTTCCCAGTTCATTGGCCGTTTCGTCTCCGTCACCCCATCGGTGGGGCGTTGCGGTGATGGTATGGCCCGGGCGCGGGGATGGGCAAGCCGGGTGGGTGGTCTTATCGTGCGGGTTCCATTGCTTGCACCAGGAGACCCCCATGCAGAACAGCGAACGCATCTGGCAGCTCGTCGATATCAGGAAGGATGCCTACGAGGCGCTGAGCGATCGCATCTGGGAGGCGCCGGAGATCGCCTACAACGAATACGCCGCCGTGGCCGAGCACAAGGCGATGCTGGAGCAGGAGGGGTTTCGGGTGACCACCGATCTCGCCGGCATCCCGACGGCGGTGATGGGCGAGGCGGGGGAGGACGGGCCGATCATCGCCATCCTCGGCGAGTATGACGCGCTGCCCGGGTTGAGCCAGGAGGCCGGGATTGCCGAGCCAAAGCCGCTGCCGGGCGATGGCATGGGGCATGGCTGCGGGCATAATCTGCTCGGTTCCGGCGCGCTGCTGGCGGCTGCCGCGGTGAAGGACTGGCTCGCCGAGAACGGGATCAAGGGGCGGGTGCGCTACTATGGCTGCCCGGCCGAGGAAGGCGGGGCCGCGAAATCCTTCATGGTGCGGGCCGGCTGCTTCGATGACGTGGATATCGCGATGACCTGGCATTCGATGCCGTTCGCCGGCGTGAACGACGCGATGAGCCTGGCCAATACGCGGATGGACTTCTCGTTCCATGGGCGGGCCAGCCATGCCGCCGCCTCGCCGCATCTGGGGCGTTCGGCGCTCGATGCGGTGGAGTTGATGAATGTCGGCGTCAACTATATGCGCGAGCATATGCCGTCGGACGCGCGCATTCATTATGCGCTGCTCGATACCGGGGGCGTGGCGCCGAACGTGGTGCAGGGGTTCGCCAAGGTGCGCTACGCCATTCGGGCGCGCGATTTGACCGAGATGAACGCGCTGGTGGAGCGGGTGAAGAACGTGGCGCGCGGGGCGGCGTTGATGACGGAAACGCGCGTGGAGATGGAGGTGATCTCCGCCGTGTCGAACCTGCTCGGCAATACGCCGCTGGAAAAGACCATGCATGCCAATCTGTTGCGGCTGGGGCCGCCGCCGTTCGATGGCGAGGATCGCAGCTTCGCCGATGCCATTCGCGCCACGCTGACGCCGCAGGATATCGCGGCGCAGTATCGACGCGCCGGGTTGCCCATTCGGCAGGATCAGCCGTTGGCCGATTTCATCGTGCCGCTCGGGCTGCGCGGCGAGCCGATGCTGGGTTCGACCGACGTGGGTGACGTGTCCTGGAAAGTCCCTCTCGTCCAGGCCGACGGCGCCACCATCGCCATCGGGACGCCGTTCCACTCCTGGCAGTTGACGGCGCAAGGCAAGTCCCCGCTGGCCAAGAAGGGGATGATCCATGTGGCAAAGGTGATGGCGGGAACCGCGATCGACGCGCTGCAAAACCCGGAGATCATCGCCCAGGCGAAGGCGGATCACGCCGAACGCACCCGCGACAACCCCTACATCTCGCCCCTCCCCCCGGAGGTGAACCCCCCGATCCGACCGCGCCCGGCGGGGTAGGGGAAGGAAGGGAAGGCCAGGGCTCTGCCCTGGACCCGCTGGGGGATGATCCCCCAGACCCCATCCGTTTAAG
>CAIMWH010000130.1 GCA_903845065.1 uncultured Rhodospirillales bacterium
GCTGCCGGCGCTGCTTCAACTTGTGCGACTCGTTTCCCAAGTTGTTCGACCTGGTGGATGCGGCGCCGTCCGAGGAGTTGGACACAGTCAAGAGCGCGGATTTCGGGCCGGTCGTGGATGCCTGCACGCTGTGCGACATGTGCTACATGACGAAGTGCCCGTATGTGCCGCCGCATAGTTTCAACCTCGATTTTCCGCATCTGATGCTGCGCTATCGCGCGGTGGAGGCGAAAAAGGGGGCGGTTTCGGACGTGGATGCGCAGTTGGCGCGGACGGATCGGAATGGACGGTTGGCGTCATTGGCGGCGCCGGTGGCGAACTGGGTGAGCGGGACGGGGAATGCCGCGACGCGGCCGTTGCTGTCGAAGTATGCCGGGTTGCATCCGCAGGCGGAGTTGCCGAAGTTTGCTGGCAGTTCGCTGGAGTTGCGGGCGGCGCGGACGCCGCTGGAGGTCAATCGCGCGGCGCCGGGGTATGGGCGCAAGGCGGTGATCTATGCGACGTGCCATGGCAATTTCAATGATCCCGAGGTTGGCATGGCCGCGCGGGCGGTGCTGGCGCATAACGGGGTGCAGACCGAGGTGGTTTATCCCGGCTGTTGCGGGATGCCGTTGCTGGAGCAGGGCGAGATCGGCAAGGTGGCCGACGCGGCGCGGTTGGTGGCGGCTGAACTCGGGGTGTGGATTGCGCGCGGGTATGATGTGATCGCGCTGGTGCCTTCGTGTGCGTTGATGCTGAAGGCGGAGTGGCCGTTGATCCTGCCCGAGGATGCAAGCGTGAAGACGCTGGCGGCGGCGAGTTATGATATTACCGAGTATGTTGTTGATATCGCGAAGAAAGAGGGTATGGCGCCGGGGATGTCGCCGATCGGTGGCGGGGTGGCGGTGCATATGGCCTGCCACGCGCGGGCGCAGAACATGGGGCAGAAGGCGGCGGAGATGCTGCGGTTGATCCCGGATGCGGATGTGCAGGTGATCGAGCGGTGCTCGGGGCATGGCGGTTCGTGGGGGTTCAAGAACGAGTATTTCGAGACGGCGCTGAAGGTGGGGCGGCCGGCGGCGCGGACGGCGCGCGATGGCGGCAAGGCGTTTGTGACCTCGGAGTGTCCGCTGGCCGGGGTGCATATCATGCAGGGTATCGAGCGGTTGCCAGGCGAGGCGCACAAGCCGGAGCGGGTGACGCATCCGGTTCAGTTGCTGGCGCGCGCATACGGATTTTGAGGTTGAGGATGGAACAGACGATGTCTCGCAAGCACGCGATCGAGCGTTCCGACATTTTGTCGATGGAAGACTACGGCAAGGTGCGGGCGGAGTGGCGCCGCAAGATGACGGCGATCAAGAAGCGCCGGCGGATCGAGGTGGGGCCGTTCGTGACGTTCTACTTCGAGAACTGGCAGACGATGTGGCACCAGGTGCATGAGATGCTGTACATCGAGCGGGGCGGCGAGGCGCAGATCCCGGATGAACTGACCGCGTATAATCCGCTGGTGCCGCAGGGCAGCGATTTGTCGGCCACGTTCATGATTGAGATCGATGATCCGGATCGGCGCAAGCGGATGCTGAACCGGCTGGGCGGGATCGAGGAATGCACGTTCCTGCGGTTTGGCGGGCATGAGGTGAAGGGCACGCCGGAGGTGGATCAGGACCGGACGACGTCAGACGGGAAGGCATCCTCGGTGCAGTTCGTGCATTTTCATTTTTCGGCCGAGCAGATCACGGCGTTCCGGGCGCCTGGGGTGCAGGTTGTCGTCGGGTTCGAGCATGCCAACTACGGGCATATGTCGGTGCTGCCGGAAGAGGTTCGCAGCGAGCTGGCGAGCGATTTCGACTGAGCGTGGCGATGTTTCGCCTCGGAGTGCTGGGGGCTGGCCGCATGGGGGGGACCCATGTGGAGGCCCTGGCGCCCAGCGGGCTGGTGCGGGTGGCGGCGATTGCCGAACCGGCGGAGGCGGGGCGGGCGCGGTTCGCCGGTCGGGGGATCGCGCTGTATCGCACGCTCGATGAGATGCTGGCGGCCGGCGGGATCGATGGGGTGCTGGTGGCGGTGCCGTCGGTGAAGCATCGGGCGGCGGTGGCGCGGCTGGTGACGGAGGGGCTGCCGGTGCTGTGCGAGAAGCCGTGCGGGGTGACGCCAGAGGATGCGCTGGCCTCGGCGGAGGCGGCGGACAAGGCCGGGATCAAGTTGCAGGTGGCGTATTGGCGGCGGTTCGTGCCGGTGTTGCAGGATTTGCGGGCGCGGATGGCGGGCGGGGCGATGGGGGAGATCTACCATGTCGCGTGCCATCAGTGGGATGCTGCACCGCCGTCGGCGGCGTTCCGGGCCGGGAGCGGGGGGATTTTCGTTGATATGGGGGTGCACGAGTTCGACCAGATCCGCTGGTTGACCGGGCAGGAGTTCGTGCGGTTCAGCACGGTGCAGGCGGGGTTTGCGCCCGAAGAGAGCGCGCAGGTGCTGTGCGCGATGTCGGGCGGGAGCAGCGCGCTGGTGTCGCTCGGGCAGCGGTTTGCGCTGGGGGATGTGTGCCGGGTGGAGGTGTTCGGGACGCTGGACGCAGCGGAGAGCCGGTTCCTGTGGCCGCCCGATGGCGATGCGGCGTTTCATGATGCGCTGCGGCGGCAGGCGGAGGGGTTTGCCGCGTGGGTGCGGGGCGGGCCGGCGCTGGGGGCGAGTGCGGCGGATGCGGTGGCGGCGTTGCGTGCCGCGGAGATCGCAAGCGCTTCTTTTTGAAA
>CAIMWH010000131.1 GCA_903845065.1 uncultured Rhodospirillales bacterium
AGAACGCCAGCACCAGGGCCACCCAGTCGGGAATTCCCGGCAAGCGTCCGAAAGGAATCAAGTTGAGCAGGAGGGCGACAAAGAGCGTCAGCACGATCGTCCAGTTCCTGACCGGCAACAGAATTCGACGCGAGGAGTGGGTGGGCTGCATCTAGGCCTCCGCCGGCCGCGGCACGGGGATCGGGGGATGGGTCTTCATCTCGCCTTCTTCTTGCTTCGCTTGCCGCGGCCCGGCTCGTCGGCGGTCGACGGAGCGTCGTCCGGCTGGGGCGGCAAGGCGATGCGCGCGCCCAGCACCAGAGCCAGCCCGTGGCGTTCGACACCCGCCAGCGGCGCGCAGGTGATGCGGGCAAAGGAATAGGCGCTGTCACGGTCGATCTTGACCACCTTGGCCACCGGCAGGCCGGGAAGATAGACGCCGTCCAGTCCCGAAGTCACCAGAATGTCGCCGAGCTGCACCTCGGCATTGGCCGCCAGGAAGCGCAGTTCCATCATGCCCGCCCCGGCGCCGGCCAGAACCGCGCGCAAGCCGTTGCGCTGCACCTCTACCGGTATGGCCTGGTCCTTGTCGGTGAGCAGCAGCACTTCTGCGGTGAGGGGGAACACCCGCACCACCTGGCCGATGACGCCGATGTCGTCCACCACCGCCTGACCGGCGCTGATGCCGTGCTGTATGCCCTTGTCAATGATCACCCGCCGCGAGAAAGGATCCCGCGCGGCGTACAGGATCTCGGCGATGCGCCCTTCGACCGGTTGCCGGGTGCGCATGTCGAGCAAAGCACGCAGCCGCTTGTTTTCCGTTTCGAGATGCTGCTGGCGCAGCAGCAGGTTGGCGGTGCCAAGCTGGCGCCGGCGCAGTTCCTCGTTTTCCTTCAACAGGTTGGATTGCCGCATGACATATTCGCTGGCGTCGCCGGCGGCGTCGATCGGCATCCAGGTGATGCGCTGCAGCGGCCAGGCCACCGTGGCTACCGCCAGGCGCGCCCATTCGAGGGTATGAAAGCGCAGATCGGCAATCAGCAGAATCAGGGAAAGCGAAACGAAGAACGCCAGCCGCACGAGCGGCGCCGGACCTCGCTTGAAGAAGGGTGGCGGAGCATGGCCAACAACGGACATCAAGGCAGGTGCACCCTAAGAGAAAGATAGACCAAGTGGAGTCCCCCGTGCCTCGCGGCTGCGGAACCAGCTTGCAAGCTACACGGGGCGAGCCTTACTCGGTGGCAAAAATACTGCCGAGTTTGTCCATCTTTTCAAGTGCCATGCCCGAGCCGCGGGCGACACAGGTCAGCGGATCGTCGGCGACGATCACCGGCAGGCCGGTTTCTTCGGTCAACAGGCGATCGAGATCGTGCAACAGCGCACCGCCGCCGGTCAGCACCAGGCCGCGTTCGGCAATGTCGGCACCAAGTTCGGGCGGGGTCTTTTCCAGTGCATCCTTGACCGCCTTGACCACCTGGTTGAGCGGCTCGGAGAGTGCTTCGAGGACTTCGTTGGAGGAGATCGTGAACTTGCGTGGAATGCCCTCCGCACGATTGATGCCGGAAACTTCCATTTCCCGCACCTCGGTGCCGGGAAAGGCGGAGCCGATGGTCTTCTTGATGTGTTCGGCGCTGTTGTCACCTATCTGCATGCCGTAGTTGCGGCTGATGTAGGAGATGATCGCCTCGTCGAACTTGTCGCCGCCGACGCGCACCGAATTCGCATAGACCATGCCGCCCAGCGATATCACGCCCACCTCTGTCGTGCCGCCGCCGATGTCCACCACCATCGAACCGACCGCGTCCGACACCGGCAGGCCAGCGCCAATCGCCGCCGCCATGGGTTCCTCGATCAGATAGACCTGCGAAGCGCCGGCGCCCAGCGCCGATTCGCGAATGGCGCGGCGCTCGACCTGGGTCGAACCCGAGGGCACGCAGATGATGATGCGCGGGGAGGGCGAGAACAGGCGGGATTCATGCACCCGCTTGATGAACT
>CAIMWH010000132.1 GCA_903845065.1 uncultured Rhodospirillales bacterium
CGCCGGCCTGGACGGCCCAGCGGGGGCCGGGGTGGCGCGGCGGCGGCGGCATCGGGGCGGCCTGGGCCGCGCCGATCAGGCTGCGGCTGCGGGCGGGCGCCGGGGCGCCGATATCGAGGTGTTCGTAGGCCTGGTTCAACAGGGCGACCATGTGAAGGTCCCGCTCGCCGGAATGTGCGGCACCTAGGACGACGCCGACGAGGCGGGTGCCGCCGCGCACGGCGGAGGTGACGAGGTTGAAGCCGGAAGCCTCGGTGTAGCCGGTCTTGATGCCGTCCGCCCCGGCGTAGGTTTCCAGCAGGTGATCGTGGGTCAGGATGGTCTTGCCGTGGAAGCGAAAGCTGGGGGTGGCGAAATAGCGGTATTCCTCGGGGAAATCATGCACCAGGCGGCGGCCGAGGGTGGCCATGTCCCGCGCGGTGGTCCACTGGTCCGGGTCGGGCAGGCCGGAGGCGTTGCGGAAGACGGTGCGGGACATGCCGAGGGCGCGGGCGCGCAGGGTCATCATCTGGGCGAAGCGTTCCTCGTCGCCGCCGAGCATTTCGCCGAGGGCGGCGGCGGCATCGTTGGCGGACTTGGTGACGAGGCCAAGGATGGCTTCGTGGACGGTGATGCGCGTGTTGGGCATCAGGCCGAGTTTGGAGGGCGCGGTGGCGGCGGCGTGAGGCGAGACGGGGACCAGCTTCTGGTCGGTGATGCGGCGATCGCGCAGGGCCTCGAACACCATATAGAGGGTCATCATCTTGGTGAGGCTGGCGGGGTGGCGCAGTTCATCGGGGTTGGCGGCGGAGAGCACGCGGCCCGACTCGGCCTCGATGACGATGGAACTGTAGCGGGCGGAGCCGATCTGGGCGCGGGCGCTGGCGGTAAGGCCGGTGACGGCGAGCAGCATTAAACCGAGTGCCACGAGGCCGCGGGCAGCCGTCAGACGTGACAATCCGCCGAGCGATTGCCATGCGATTGGGGCCGGCATGATCCGTCCACAGTGCATGTCGGGTGAAACTCCACGTCGTGACCCTGCCAAACTACCGGTGCGGACCGTGGCCTGTCTAGCGACGAGGGGCGGAAAACGCGGCCATTATAAGGGGTTGTCCGGTGTTATTTTCATGGTTGTGCGGGGTTACGGGCGGAAAACCGGGGCCATGAGGTTGCTATGTTGCAACGCACAAAAACTGCTTGACCCGGCGGGCCTGGTTCCGTAGAACGCATTTGCTGCACCGCAGCATAAATTTCACGCCATCGCGGCGGACGGCCGAACCGGCGTTTCGCGGCCCGATGGCGACGGCACCAGTTACAGGAGACTGATCCCATGGCTGCAAAGAAGGATGCCGAGACGATTGTCAAGACCGTCGAGCTGACCGGCGAGACGGCGCAGGTGGCGGTTGCCGCGGCGAAGCAGGGTTTCGACCAGACGGTGGCGGCCCTGAAGGATAGCATGACCGGCGCGGTTGCCGGCATCGAGAAAACACAAACGGAGATGAAGGCGAACATGGAAAAGGCGTTCAAGTCGGCTGAGGAACTGATGTCGTTCAGCCAGGGCAATGTCGACGCGGTTGTGAAGTCGGGCCAGATCTGGGCCGCCGGCGTGCAGGAGCTTTCCAAGAGCTTCGCCACCCTGGCGCAGGCGCAGATGGACCAGACGGCTTCGTTGTGGAAGGCGATGTCGGGCGTGAAGTCGCTGAAGGACGCGATGGACCTGCAGACCAACCTGGCGCGCAGCACCGTGGAAGCGGCCGTCAACGAGACCGGCAAGATCACCGATGCCTCGATGAAGCTGGCCGAGCAGACCTTTGCTCCGATCACCGCGCGCGTTTCGCTGGCGGTGGAGAAGTTCGGCCGCGCGGCCTGACGCCGACGGACGATCGCTGGGCGCCGCTTCGGCGGCGACCTGCCTGTGGCCGCATGGCGGCGCGGGCTTGACGGAAGAGGCCCGGGGTTCCCCCTCCCGGGCCTCTTGGCGTTTGTGGGGGGCATTGCTTGCATCGGGGCCGGCGTACACCATTTGTTGGGCTGCCCTGCCCCAATATCGGTTTCGTGCGGGGCAAGTTTCGCTATGCTCCGTCGTCCAGGACGGGCGTTGCCCTCACGAGCAAAACGGTCAGATAGAATGAGCGACGACGACAAGCGCAAAGACAGCGGCAACGAGGACGGTTCGGGCGGCGGCGGCACCGGTGGTGGCAGCGGCGGCGAGACCCCGAACACCGGCGTTGTCGTCAAGGCGCGGCCCAAGACCCGCAAGCCGGCGATGTACAAAGTGCTCATGCTGAACGACGACTACACGCCGATGGAGTTCGTCGTGCATGTGCTCGAACGGTTCTTCCAGAAGAACCGCGAGGAGGCCACCCGCATCATGCTGCATGTGCATCGCCGTGGCGTGGGCGTTTGCGGGGTGTTCACCTACGAGGTGGCCGAGACCAAGGTGACCCAGGTGATGGACCTGGCGCGGCAGAACCAGCACCCGTTGCAGTGCACGATTGAGAAGGAATAGGCGGGGTAGAACCGCCTGATCCTGGCGCGGCGCCGGTCGTTCGGCCGGGTTGTCGATCGCATTGCCGGATTTTAAGTCTCTACAGTGAAATTGATGATGCGCAACCCTGCGCAATGCTGAAAGAATGCGGCTGCGCGGCATGCTGCGGCGCAGCGAGTGCCTGAGGCCGACGCCTGGAGCGCGATGACTGCGGGTAGGTGCAGTAACTTCGCTCGGGCTCTTTGGTTGATCGCGAGATTCAGACCACCGGTGATGCCACCTTCGGTTGTCTCGCTCTAGCGCTATGAGGAGTGTCGTCAGACCATGCTGTCCCGCAATCTCGAACAGACGCTCCACCGGGCCCTTGGGCTCGCCAGCGATCGCCGGCATGAATATGCCACCCTGGAACATCTTCTGCTCGGCTTGATCGACGATACCGACGCGGCCGCCGTGCTGCGGGCCTGTGGTGTCGACCTCGACAAGCTGCGCACCGACCTGACGGAGTTCCTCGACAAGGACCTCGCCGGGCTCGCGACCGACCGTCCGGGCGACCCGAAGCCCACCGCTGGGTTCCAGCGCGTGGTGCAGCGCGCCGCCATCCATGTGCAATCCTCCGGCAAGGACGAGGTGACCGGCGCCAATGTGCTGGTCGCGCTGTTTAGCGAGCGGGAGAGCCACGCGGTGTATTTCCTGCAGACGCAGGACATGACGCGACTCGACGCGGTGAACTTCATCAGCCATGGCATCGCCAAGGCGCCTGGCCGTTCGGCGCCGCGCCCGGTGCAGGGCAGCGAGCGCGAGGGCAAGGAGAGCAACAACTCCAGCGAGGAGCGCGAGGAAAAGCCGTCCCGCCGCGGGCAGGACGCGTTGTCCAACTACTGCGTGAACCTCAACAAGAAGGCGGCCGCCGGCAAGATCGATCCCCTCATCGGGCGTGACATCGAGATCGAGCGGACGATCCAGATCCTGTGCCGGCGGACCAAGAACAATCCGCTGTATGTGGGCGATCCGGGCGTGGGCAAGACGGCGATCGCCGAGGGGCTGGCCAAGCGGATCATCGAGGGCGACGTGCCCGAGGTGCTGCTGAAGTCGACCATCTTCTCGCTCGACATGGGCTCGCTGCTGGCCGGCACGCGCTATCGCGGCGATTTCGAGGAGCGGCTCAAGGCGGTGATTACCGAGCTTGAGGCGCATCCGAACGCGATCCTGTTCATCGACGAGATCCACACCGTAATCGGCGCGGGCGCGACCTCGGGCGGGGCGATGGATGCGTCCAATCTGCTCAAGCCGGCGTTGGCCTCGGGCAATCTGCGTTGCATCGGCAGCACCACCTACAAGGAGTTCCGCAACCACTTCGAGAAGGATCGCGCGCTGGTGCGGCGGTTCCAGAAGATCGACGTGAACGAACCCTCGGTGGCCGATACCATCAAGATCCTGCACGGGCTCAAGACCAACTACGAGAACCACCACAAGGTGCATTACCTCGACGAGGCGATCATCGCGGCGGTGGAGCTTTCGGCGAAGTACATCCATGACCGCAAGCTGCCGGACAAGGCGATCGATGTGATCGACGAGGTTGGTGCCTCGCGGATGCTGGTGCCGGCGGATCAGCGGCGGCGGGATGTGACGTTGAAGGACGTCGAGGACATCGTGGCCAAGATCGCCCGCATTCCCCCCAAGTCGGTCTCGACCGACGACAAGGAGACGCTGCGCAACCTCGACCGGGACCTGCGTTCGATGGTGTTCGGGCAGGACAAGGCGATCGATGCGCTGTCGGCGGCGATCAAGCTGGCACGGGCCGGGTTGCGCGATCCGGAGAAGCCGATCGGCAACTATCTGTTCTCGGGGCCGACCGGCGTGGGCAAGACGGAAGTCGCTCGGCAGTTGGCCTCCACCTTGGGGATCGAGCTGATCCGGTTCGATATGTCCGAGTATATGGAGCGGCATTCGATCTCGCGGCTGATCGGCGCGCCGCCGGGGTATGTCGGGTTCGACCAGGGCGGTATGCTGACCGATGCCATCGACCAGCATCCGCATGCGGTGCTGCTGCTCGACGAAATCGAGAAGGCGCATCAGGACCTCTACAACATCCTGTTGCAGGTGATGGACCACGGCAAGCTGACCGACCACAACGGCAAGACGGTCGATTTCCGCAATGTGATCCTCATCATGACCACCAATGCCGGCGCGTCCGACTTGGCGAAGGAAGCCATCGGGTTTGGCCGCGAGGGGCGCGAGGGCGACGATCAGGACGCAATCAAGCGGCTGTTCACGCCGGAGTTCCGCAACCGGCTGGACGCCATCATCACCTTCGCCGCGCTCTCGCCCGAGATCGTGGCCCGCGTGGTGGAGAAGTTCGTCATGCAGCTTGAGGCGCAGTTGGCCGATCGCAACGTGACCATCGAGCTGTCCTCGGCGGCCAAGGAGTGGCTGGCGGAGCGCGGGTATGAGCGGCTGTATGGCGCGCGGCCGTTGGCGCGGGTGATCCAGGAGCACATCAAGAAGCCGCTGGCCGAGGAGTTGCTGTTCGGCAAGCTGGTGAAGGGTGGGTCCGTCAAGGTGACGATGAAGGACAACAAGCTCGACTTCGAGTTCATCGAAGCCGCGCCGCCTGCCCTGCCGGCCCCGGAATCGGGTGGCGGGGATGCGGAGAAGGAGCCGGAAACCACCGGCTAGACCCCTTCCCTTCCGGCTGTGGCGGTGCGAGTTTACCGCCCGGCCGGAAGGAAACCGATAATGACCGATTGCATCCGCGGACTGTGGTCCGCCATGACCACGCCGCTTGACGCCGATGGCGGTGTCGACCACGCCTCGCTTGCGCGCCACGGCGCTTTTCTGCTGGCCAATGGCTGCGACGGGCTGGTGCCCTTCGGGACCACCGGCGAGGGGACTTCGTTTTCGGCCGCCGAGAAGCTGGCCGCCGTCGAGACGCTGCTGAAGTCCGGCGTGCGGGCCGAGCAGATTGCGCTGGGCACCGGCAGCCCGGCGATCCCCGACAGCATCAGCCTCACCCGCGATATGATGGGCCTCGGGCTCGTCCATGCGATGATCCTGCCGCCGTACTACTATCGCGATGTGACCGAGCAGGGCATCGAGGACGCGTTCGCGGCCATCATCGATGGCGTGGGCTCGGATCGGTTGCGGGTTTGCGCCTATCATATTCCGCAGATTTCAGGGGTTCCCACCCCGGCGCCGGCGCTTGGGCGGCTGCGCAAGCGGTATGGCGCGGTGATGGCGGGCGTGAAGGACAGCACCGGGGACTGGAACAGCTTCCTCGCGTTCCGCCAGCATGCGCCGGATATCGGCACGCTGGTGGGCTCCGAGGTGCTGATCGCCCGGGCGCTCAAGGAAGGCGGCGTGGGCACGATTTGCGGCATGGTGAATATCGTGCCGGACCTGGTGAAGGCGATGTTCGACGGCGATGCGGGCACGGCCAACATGACGGCCGCTTGCGCGTTGATCGAGCAGCCGTTCCTGCCGGTGATGAAGTCGATCCTGGCGGCGCAGACCGGGGATGCGGCCTGGCGCAGCGTTCGCCCGCCGTTCCGGCCGGTGGATGCCAATGTCGGCGTGCGGATTGCCCGCGCGATGGACGCCATCCGGCAGCCGCGCGCGGCGGAGTAGGATTGCGCGAACGCCCCGCCTAGCCTGGTGCCGGGCGGGGCGCGTCTGCTTTCACTTCCTCGATCGGCTGAAGGACTGGGCGCCATGGCCATTCGTACCGTTGTGTGGAACGAGTTCCTGCATGAGCGGCAGGAGGAGGCGGTGCGGGCGATCTATCCCGACGGCATCCATGCCACCATCGCGGCGGCGCTGGGGACCGATGCGGGGATTTCGGTTTCGACGGCGACGATGGATGAGCCCGAGCATGGGTTGCCGCAGTCCCGGCTCGATGAGACCGACGTGCTGCTGTGGTGGGGGCATCGGGCGCATGGCTCGGTGAGCGACGAGGTCGCGCAGCGGGTGCAGCGGCGAGTGGCGGAGGGGATGGGGCTGATTGTGCTCCACTCGTCGCATTTCTCGAAGGTTTTCAAGCTGCTGATGGGGACGCCGTGCAGCCTGCGGTGGCGCGAGGCGGGGGAGCGGGAGCGGGTTTGGGCGATCAATCCGTCGCATCCGATCGCGCGCGGGATTGGGCCCAATATCACGTTGCCGAACGGCGAGATGTATGGCGAACCGTTCCTTGTGCCGGAGCCGTTGGAGACGGTGTTCATCTCGTGGTTCCAGGGCGGTGAGGTATTTCGCTCGGGGCTGACGTATCAGCGCGGGGCCGGGCGGATTTTCTATTTTTCGCCGGGGCATGAGACGTATCCGATTTACCATGACGCGGCCATCCAGACGGTGCTGCGCAATGCGGTGCATTGGGCATACAACCCGGCGCCGGCGTGGAAGGATGTCCATGACGCGCCGAATGTGCCGGTGGAGCAGTCGCCGGAGCCGTTGGTGGCGCAGGGGGCGAGTTTGCATGCGCATGGCGAGGCCGGGTTCCGCTAATGGCGGTGCAGCGGCTTTTGGTGCTGGGGACCGGCTCGATCGCCGGGAACCATGCGATGGCGTTCGGGGCGTTGCCGGGGTGCGCGCTGGTGGCCGCGGTGGACAGCAATGGCGCGCGGGCGGCGGCCTATGCGGCGAAGCATGGCATCGGGCGGTATTTTACCAGTCTTGAGGCGGCCTTGGCATGGGGGGAGTTCGACGCGGCGGTGAACGCGACGCCGGACCCGGTGCATTTTCCGACGACGATGCAGTTGCTCGCGGCCGGCAAGCATGTGTTTTGCGAGAAGCCGCTGGCGGTGAACCATGTCGATGCGTTCGCCATGACGGAGGCGGCGGAGCAAGCGGGGGTGATCAATATGGTCAACCTCACCTATCGCAACTCGCGGGCGTTGCAGGCAGCGCGGGGGATGATTGCGCGCGGCGAGATCGGCGCGGTTCGGCATGTCAGCGCGAGTTACCGGCAGAGTTGGCTGACCTCGGCGCATTGGGGGGATTGGCATACCGACGAGCGCTGGCTGTGGCGGTTGTCGGCAGCGCATGGGTCGGGCGGGGTGCTGGGGGATGTCGGCGTTCATATCGTGGATTTCGCCACGTATGGGACGGGGCAGGATATCGCGACGGTTTCGGCGCAGTTGAAGGTGTTCGACAAGGCGCCTGGCGGGCGGATCGGGCCGTATGTGCTGGATGTGAACGACTCCGTGGTGATGAATGTGGCGTTCACCGGGGGGGCGCTGGGGGTGATCCATATGTCGCGGTTTGCGACGGGGCATAGCAACGATCTCGACCTGGAGATTTCGGGCGAGACCGGGGCGGTGCGGATATGGTCGGACGCGCGGGGGTCGACGCTGGATGTTTGCCTGGGGGCGGATATCCAGACGCAGACCTGGGTGCGGGTGGAGACGGCGGAGGTGCCGGGGAATGCCGAGCGGTTCCTCGCGGCGTTGCAGGCCGGGGTGAATGGCGAGCCGGATTTTCGCCGGGCGGCGGAGGTGCAGCGGGTGCTCGATCTTTGTATCGAGTCGGACGCGCAGGGGCGGCGGTTGAACGTCGGCTAGGGTTTCGCCCAGGCGATGGCGGCGCGGGCGAGAGCGTCGATGGTGTCGACGAGGGGGACTCCGAGGGTTTGCCAGGGGCCGGCCTGGATGCCGAGGGGGATTTCGGTGCAGCCGAGCACCACCGCCTGGGCACCGCGGGTGGCGAGGTTGAGGGCGGCTTCGGCGAGCGGGGCGTAGGCTTCGGAGACGCGGTTGGCTTTGACGTGGGCGATGGCGGGGGAGACCAGGCGGGCCATTTCGGCGTCATCGGGGATGATGCAGGTCCAGCCGAGGGCTTCGAGGCGGTTCTGGTAGAGGCGCATGCGCAGCGTGGCCGCGGTGCCCATGACGCCGATGGTGCCGGTGGGGGCAACCTGGCGGAGGTCGGCCGCTGCGGCTTCGACGATGTGGAGGATGGGGAGACCTTCGGCGGCGAGTTGGTCGTACCAGCCGTGGGCGGTGTTGCAGGGGATGGCGATGGCGCCGCAGCCGGCGGCGCGCAGGCCGCGGACGCCGCGTTGGAGGAAGGGGAGCGGGTCGGCGCCGCCGGACAGTTTGCCCTGGGTTCGGTCGGGCACCCGCGGGTCGGACCACAGGACGGTGGGGATGTGATCCTGGTC
Organism: uncultured Rhodospirillales bacterium; assembly: GCA_903845065.1. Lineage (GTDB taxonomy): Bacteria > Pseudomonadota > Alphaproteobacteria > Acetobacterales > Acetobacteraceae > CAIYPH01. The sequence continues at coordinate 8,616 of CAIMWH010000132.1, forward strand.
GCGGGCGGCTTGGGTGAGTTGGGTCAGGCGGACCATGAAGTGGGCACTGGCGAGAGGGCCCATGCCGCCGAGGACGCCGAGGATGTTTTCGCTCATGGGGCGTAGTTTGGCGGAAGTTCTGGGGGGTGCAAGCCCTGGGGTGGGCAAGACAGGGAAGGTGTTCTTTTTTGAAAAAAAGAACCAAAAAAC
>CAIMWH010000133.1 GCA_903845065.1 uncultured Rhodospirillales bacterium
CAACCATCGCAGGCTGCTCGAACCTATCGGCAACATCCCGCCCGCCGAAGCCGAAGACCGCTACTACGCTATGCTCGAACAGCCAGACATGGCAGCGTGACTCAAACCAAATAGCCTCCGGGAAACCCGGGGCGGTTCACCCGGCACGGCTGGCTCGTCGTTGAATTGCGCCACCAGGCCGCCGTCTACGCCATCCGCCTCGAAGCCCTTCTCGCCGAGCCCGACACCATCGCCCTCCTCGCCGCCCACCCCGCCGCCGGCCGCATCCTGCGCCCGCTCTGCCGCATGCTCGCCCTCCCCCCCATCCCCCAACCGCCCGCGGCCCCCTCGCCCCCCGCTGGAGCGGAAAAGGCCAGGGTCAGGGTGGAAGGCACCCCATCATCCGCCCCGCGCCCCCGCACACCCCCCATCCAAAACCCGCCTAACCGCCCACCGCCTCCTCACGCCCCATCATGTGACAAAAAATCCTTGACCTAAAAAATCCCGTCACATAACCTCCCCAACAACGGCAAACCACCGGGGGAAACGCATGTACTCGCAGGGCCTCAACCAACCCACCGAGGCCAGCGCCGACTCCCCCGAACAGGCCCGCTTCCAGGCCCGCATCGACGCCGAAGACAAAATCGAACCCAATGACTGGATGCCGGACGCCTACCGCCGCACCCTGATCCGCCAGATCAGCCAGCACGCCCATTCCGAAATCGTCGGCATGCTCCCCGAAGGCAACTGGATCACCCGCGCGCCCTCCCTCCGCCGCAAAGCCGCCCTCCTCGCCAAAGTGCAGGACGAAGGCGGCCACGGCCTCTACCTCTACGCCGCCGCCGAAACCCTCGGCGTCACCCGCGAGGAGCTGGTCGATCAGCTCCTGTCCGGAAAAGCCAAGTATTCCAGTATCTTCAACTACCCCACCCTCTCCTGGGCGGACATCGGCGCCATCGGCTGGCTGGTCGACGGCGCCGCGATCATGAACCAGATCCCGCTCTGCCGCTGCTCCTACGGCCCCTACGCCCGGGCCATGATCCGCGTCTGCAAGGAGGAAAGCTTCCACCAGCGCCAGGGCTACGAAATCATGCTCACCCTGTCCCGCGGCACCGAGGCGCAGAAAGCCATGGCGCAGGACGCCCTGAACCGCTGGTGGTGGCCCTGCCTGATGATGTTCGGCCCGCCCGACAGCGCCTCCCAGCACTCCGACACCTCGATGCAATGGAAAATCAAGCGCTTCACCAATGACGGCCTGCGCCAGAAATTCATCGACGCCACCGTCCCCCAAGGCCACTTCCTCGGCCTGACATTCCCCGACCCCGCCCTCCGCCAGGACCCTGAAACCGGCCACTGGCAACACGGCGAAATCGACTGGGCCGAGTTCAAAACCGTCGTCGCCGGCGGCGGCTTCCAGGCCACCGACCGCCTCGAAGCCCGCCGCAAAGCCCACGACGAAGGCGCCTGGGTCCGCGAAGCCGCCCTGGCCTACGCCGCGAAACGCCAAGCCCGGAAAACCGCCGCATGAGCACCGAAATCACCCCGCTTTGGGAAGTCTTCATCCGCAGCCGCGGCGGCCTCGCCCACCGCCACGTCGGCTCGCTGCACGCCGCCGACGCAACGCTCGCTTTGCAAGCGGCCCGCGATGTCTACACCCGCCGCGGCGAAGGCCTCTCCCTCTGGGTCGTCCCCTCCAACGCCATCACCGCCTCGGACCCCACCGACCGCGACATGCTGTTCGAACCCACCGCCTCCAAAATCTACCGCCACCCCACCTTCTACGAAGTGCCCGACGAAGTGGGCCACATGTGATGAACCGCCTGGCTCTTGCCCGCGCCGATGACGCCCTCATCCTCGGCCACCGCCTCAGCGAATGGTGCGGCCACGCCCCCGCTTTGGAGGAAGACCTCGCCCTGGCCAACATCGCGCTCGACCTCATCGGCCAGGCCCGCAGCCTCTACACCCTGGCCGGCGCCGCAACCGGCCACGACGAAGACCACCTCGCCTACCTCCGTGACGAACGCGCCTTCACCAACCTCCTCCTCGTCGAACGCCCCAACGGCGACTTCGCCGTCACCATCACCCGCCAGTTCCTCTACTCCGCCTATATCGACCCCTACTGGCGCAGCATCGCGGCCACCCAATCCCCCCTCGCCCCCATCGCCGCGAAGGCCGCCAAGGAAAGCGCCTACCACCTCCGCCACGCCGCCGAATGGCTCATCCGCCTCGGTGACGGCACCGCGGAATCCCACCGCCGGGCCCAAACCGCCCTCACCCAACTCTGGCCCTACACCGACGAACTCTTCGACCCCATCACCCCCGATGACATCGCCGTCCCCCGCGAAACCTGGGACACCACGGTGAACGCCGTCCTCGCCGAAGCCACCCTCACCCGCCCCGATCCCAAATGGCAGCACCGCGGCGGCCGCCTCGGCACTCACACCGAACACCTCGGCCACCTCCTCGCCGAAATGCAGTCCCTCCACCGCAGCAACCCCGGAGCCACCTGGTGAACGACCTCCTCGTCCGGGCCCGCACCGCCGCGTCCACCGTCTGCGACCCCGAAATCCCCGTCCTCACCATCGCCGACCTCGGCATGCTCCGCGACGTCCGCCTGTCCGGCGACACCGTCGAAGTCGAAATCACCCCCACCTATTCCGGCTGCCCGGCGATGAACATGATCGCGCTGGAAATCGAAACCGCCCTCCACCAGGCCGGCATCCCCCACGCCCGCGTCACCACCACCCTCACCCCCGCCTGGACCACCGACTGGCTCACCGCCGAAGGCCGCGAAAAACTCCGCGCCTACGGCATCGCCCCCCCACCCCCCGCCAGCACAAGGCGAGCCCTCTTCGGCGAAACCACCACCATTTGCCCCCGCTGCTCCAGCCCCGACACCGAGCAACTCGCCGAATTCGGCTCCACCTCCTGCAAATCCCTCTGGCGCTGCCGCGCCTGCCGCGAACCGTTCGACCTGTTCAAGTGTCACTGACCATGTTCCACCCCCTCCAGATCACCAACCTCCGCCGCGAAACCGAGGACTGCGTCTCCCTCGCCTTCGCCGTCCCCCCCGAACACCGCGACACCTTCGCCTTCACCCCCGGCCAATACCTCACCCTGCGAACCACCATCGACGGCACCGAAATCCGCCGCAGCTACTCCATCTGCACCGCCCCCGCCGACGGCGAACTCCGCGTCGCCATCAAACACATCCCGGATGGCCGCTTCTCCCACTTCGCCAACACCAGCCTCGCCCCCGGCGACACGCTCGACGTGATGCCCCCCGAAGGCCGCTTCGGCGCCCCGATCGGCCCCGGCACCTATCTCGGCATCGCGGCCGGCTCCGGCATCACCCCCATCCTCTCCCTCCTCAAAGCCGTCCTCGCCGAACCGGACACCAACTTCGTCCTCCTCTACGGCAGCCGCTCGGTCAGCCACATCCTGTTCCGCACCGAACTCGAAGACCTCAAGGACCGCTACCTCAACCGCCTCACCCTCATCCACGTCCTCTCCCGCGAGGAGCAGGACATCCCCATCCTCTCCGGCCGCCTTGACGCCGAAAAAGTCGCGGCCCTCCTCCCCCCCGCGGTGAACCCCGCCGACATCGCCCACGCCTTCATCTGCGGCCCCGGCGCCATGCTCGACAGCCTCACCACCTGCCTCACCGCCCTCGGCGTCGCCCTCGAAAAAATCCACACCGAACGCTTCACCCCGGCGCCGGACGCCAAACCCCGCCCCGCCATCCTGTCCACCGAAACCCCCTTCGCCACCGCCACCATCATCCATGACGGCAAGACCAACCACATCCCGGTGGCCGCCGGCGAACCCGTCCTCGAAGCCGCCATCCGCGCCGGGCTCGATCTCCCCTGGTCCTGCCGCGGCGGCATGTGCAGCACCTGCCGGGCCCGCGTCACCGAGGGCGCGGCGGACATGACCGAGAACTACTCCCTCGAACCCTGGGAACTCGATGCCGGCTTCGTGTTGACCTGCCAGGCCCACCCGACGACGTCGCACATTGTCGTGGACTACGATGCGGTTTAACTGACCGGATCAACAGGAGCGTGCGCCCCGGTGCTGACACTGACGTTCGTGGCTGCCTGGTCGGTGTTCCTCATCGGCTGGGGTACCCTGCTCGCCGCAGCCTTCCGGGTGCGCATCGCCAAACGCTACCGCTTCACCCGCTATGCCTTCGCCGGCATGGGGTGGGCCTATCTGTGGTGGCAGGGCGTCCTGCCGGACCCCTCGATGTTCGCCCTCATCCTCGCCACCGTCGGCCTCATCATCGCCGGCTGGGTCATCCTGCTCAGCCGCTAGACTTGCAGCGGTCGGCCGACCACGCCACTTTGCGGCAAATCCGCAGGAGCCCCTCCAATGTCCGAACACGTCACCATCTGCGAAGTCGGCCCGCGTGACGGCCTTCAGATCGCCAAGGGGATCATGCCCACCGAGGTGAAGAAGCGCTGGATCACCGCCCTCGCCGCGGCGGGCCTCGCCGAAATCGAGGTCGGCAGCTTCGTCTCCCCCAAGCTGATCCCGCAAATGGCTGACACCGGCGAGATCGTCCGCCACGCCATCACGCTGCCCGGCCTCACCGTGGTCGCCCTCGCCCCCAACCTGCGCGGCGCCATGGCGGCCTACGAAGCCGGCGCCCACCGCATCTCCATCCCCGTCTCGGTCAGCATGGGCCACAGCCGCGCCAACCTGAACCGCACGCCCGACGAGCAAATCGACGAAGTCGCTCGCATGGTCGAATGGGTCGCGGCCCAAGACCGCGCCATGCAGATCGAGGCCTCCTGCTCCACCGCTTTCGGCTGCTCCTTCGATGGCCATGTCGAGGTCTCCGAAGTCGTCCGCGTCACCGCCCGCCTCGCGGCCGTCGGCATCCAGGGCCTCGCGCTTGCCGACACCGTCGGCTACGGCCACCCCGCCCTCATCAAGGAAGTCGTCCACGCCGTGCGCGGCGAAATCGGCCCGGTGCTCGAAGGCCTCCACCTCCATGACACCATGGGCCTCGGCCTCGCCAACGCGCTCGCCGGCATCGAGGCCGGCATCCGCAATTTCGACAGCGCGCTGGCCGGCCTCGGCGGCTGCCCCTTCGCCCCCGGCGCCTCCGGCAACATCGTCACCGAGGACTTGGTGTTCATGCTCGAAAGCATGGGCTTCAGCACCGGCACGGACCTCGACAAGCTCATCGCCGCCCGCGCGCCGCTGCGCGAGGGCCTGCCCAACGAGACCATGCGCGGCGGCGTCCCGCAGGCCGGCATCCCGAAAACCTTCCTCCGGGCGGCCTGAGGCATGGCGGCACTTCCGCTCCAGGGCCTCAAGGTCGTCGAATTCGTCCACATGATCATGGGCCCCACCTGCGGCCTGGTGCTGGCGGACCTCGGCGCCGAGGTCATCAAGGTGGAACCCACCCCGGACGGCGACAACACGCGCCGCCTCGGCGGCAGCGGCGCCGGCTTCTTCGCCTTCGGCAACCGCAACAAGCAAAGCCTCGCGATCGATCTCAAATCGGCCGAGGGCATGGAACTGGTCCAGCGCCTCGTCGCCACCGCCGATATCGTGGTGGAAAACTTCCGCCCCGGCGCCATGGACAAGCTCGGCCTCGGCTACGAAAGCCTCTCCGCCCTCAACCCGCGTTTGATCTACTGCTCCTGCAAGGGCTTCCTGCCCGGCCCCTACGAACACCGCGTGGCACTCGACGAAGTCGTCCAGATGATGGGCGGCCTTGCCTACATGACCGGCGATCCCGGCCGCCCCTTGCGGGTGGGCTCCTCGGTGAATGACATCATGGGCGGCATGTTCGGCGCCATCGGCATCCTCGCCGCCGTCCACGAACGCCACGCCACCGGGCGCGGCCGGCAGGTCCAGGTCGGGCTGTTCGAAAACAACGTCCTGCTGGTCTCCCAGCACATCGCGCAATACGCGGTCAGCGGCGTCGAAGCCCCGCCGATGACCAAGCGCCTGCCGGCCTGGCCGGTCTACGACATCTTCCAGGTCTCGGACGGCCAGGTCTTCGTCGGCGTCGTCACCGACACCCAATGGCAGGTCTTCTGCGACGCCTTCGGCCTCGCCCATCTGGCGAACGACCCGGACCTCGCCTCCCGGCGCCAGCGCGTCGAGGCGCGTGACCGCACCATCCCCATCATCGCCGAAGCCTTCGCGGGGCTGACCCGGGCGGACCTGATGGACAAGTGCGAGCGCCTCGGCCTGCCCTACGCCCCCATCGCTCGCCCGATCGAACTCCTCGACGACCCGCACCTCAACGCCTCCGGCGGCCTGGTGCCGATGACTCTGGCGGACGGCCTGGAAATGAAACTCCCGGCGCTACCGCTGGGCTTCGACGGCGTGCGCCCCGGCCTGCGCCGCAACCCGCCCGCGGTCGGCGCGGATGGCGGCGCAATCGCGGCCGGGCTGGGCTATTCCGAGGAGGACATCGCCCGCCTGCGCGGGCTGGGGGTCCTGGGCTAGGCCCCCCTCTCCCGAATTATCAGTCGAACGTGTGGACAACCTTGCGCGTCGTCCGCTCCACCACCACCGGCTTGTCGTTGATGATGCCGTAGCTGTAGCGCTCGGAGGATTCCACCTTCACGGTGTCGGGCAGCGGGTAGAGTTCCACCGTGCCGGGCACCGGCTGGCCGATACCCAGCTTCACGTTGGGATCGGTGAAGGAGGTGTACTTCTTGGTGGTCGAGTAGTCGCGGATCATGGTGCCCTGGTCGGTGGACCAGGTCGTCGTGGTTGTCGTGGTGGTCTGCGCGGAGGCAATGCCGGCGGTGGCCAGCATGGCGGACGCGATTGCCATCGTGAGCAAGGTCTTGTTCATCGGGGCTTCCTGTTTGTTGCGGCAGCCCCACCATGCCGCGCCTTTCGCCCCAGGCGGCAGCCTCGGAATCTACGCCCTACCGCGGCCCCTCGTCCTCGGGCGGCGCCACCCGGCCGATCCAGCTCGACAATGACCGCAACCCGACATGGGCAAAAAACACCACCAGCGTCAGCCCGATCGCCTGGCTGTACTCGTCGAGCCCCACCGCGGTGCCAAGTGCTGCCACCGCGAAGAACGTGGCCGCCGTCGACAATCCCCGCACATGCTCGCCCTGCCGCAAAATAACCCCGGCACCAAGGAACCCCACCCCGGTGGCAATCGCCCCCAACGCGGCCCCCGGGCTGCCCCCGGCATGAACCACCGCCACGCGGGCAAACACGCAGGCCGCGGCAGCCACCAGCGCGCACGACCGCAACCCGCCCGGATGCCGGCGCCACTCCCGCTCGGCCCCGATCGCGGCCCCGAGCAGGGCGGCGACAACCAGGGCAATCACGGCAGTCAGGCTGTCGGTCATCGGCATGGCATCACTGTAGCACAGGCCACACCGATGCGGCGGACTACCCCGCCACGCTGGCCGGCAGGTCGATCTCGAACAACGCCCCGGCCGCCTCGTTGCGTGCGGTGATGGTCCCGCCCATGTCCTCGATGATGCGGCGGCAGATCGGCAACCCCAGCCCGGTCCCCTTGCCCGTCGGCTTGGTGGTGAAGAATGGCTCGAACACCCGCGGCAACACCGCCTCGGACAGCCCCCCCGCCCGATCGCTCACCGTCACCACCACCCGGACGTCATCGCTGACCACCGCGAGGGCGACAATGCGCTCGGCGTCCGGCAGCGCGGTATCCGTCTCATAGGCGTCGGCCGCGTTGACGATGAGGTTCATGATCACCTGCTCGAACGGCGCCGCATGCCCCAGCACGAACAGCGGGTGGTCCGGCATGTCCATGATGAAGATCACCGGGCTGGTCCGCAGGCGCGATTCCAGAATGCCGATGGCGTCCTCGATCGCCACCGCCGGGTTGAACGGCGCCGGCACATCGGTGTTGCGGCGGCTGAAATCGCGGATACGGCGGATGATGGCGGCGGTCCGGTCGCACAGATCGGTGATCCGGCCCACCCGCTTCACCACCACCATCCGATGCGGGGACTCCTCCGGCACCTCGACGTCCAGCACATTGGCCTGCAACGCGATGGCGGTCAGCGGCTGGTTCATCTCATGGGCGATGCTCGATGCCATCTCGCCGAGGAATGCCAGCTTGGCCGCCTCCACCAGTTGCCCCCGCAGCACGGTCTCCTCCGTCATGTCGGTCAGGAAGCCGACGATGCGGGCCCGCCCCGGCATGCGGGCGGCGACGGTGAATTTGTCCCGCACCCGGATCTCCACATTGTCCTTGCGGCGCAATGCGTATTCCAGCGTGGCATTCCCCTCCGCGAGGGCATGGCGGAAGGCGGCCGACCGCTGCTCCTGCGTCCCCGGCCCGGTGATGCGGGTGAACAAAGCGGGCAGGTTGAGTTCGCCCAGCGTATAGCCGGTCAGCGTGGTCAGGTTAGGCGTGGCGAACGCGAACTCCACCCGATACGTCCCGGCGGTGGGATCATACTCGATCTCAAGCTCGTACAATGCCCCCGGCGCATTGCTGGCCAGGCTCTCGATGCGGATATTGGCTTCCAGCAGGTCCGCCACATCCTGCCGGCGGGCGGAGATATCGCGATACGCCGAAACAAACCGGCGCACCTCGGGCCGCGTCGGATCGGGCGGGATGGCCGCCGTGGTGGCATCGAACCACAGCACCCGGCCATCGGCATGGATGAAGCGGAACTCCTCGTCGGGCACCGCCTCCCCGGCGTTGAGCCGCATCACCCGCTCGGCGGCCCGCTCGGCATCATCGGGATGGATCGGCATGCGGCCCAGGTCGGCCACCAGGTCCTCCGGTGCCACGCCAATCAGGCTCTGGCACGAGGGCGAGACAAACCGAGCCACCGCCTGGCCCTCCGGCGTGCATTCCCAGGCACAGACAATCTCGTTGATATGATCGGTAATCAACCGCAACCCGGCCGCCGCCCGTGCGGCGGCGCGGCGTTCCACCCGCATGTCATTGGTCCGCCGGCGCGCCGTCAGCACATAGGAGCCGAGCCCGATCCCCAGCACCACGATCACCGCCCCGCCGAACAGCCGCAGGTCCAACTCCCACAAGTCTTCGGCGACGGCGGCATCCACGGTGCCTTCGTCCAATGCCAGCATCAGCGCGAGCCCCGACGAACCCACCCGGTTCAGTGCCACCAGCGCCGGGCGCCCGTCGGCCATCGCGACCCGGCCCTGCGCTGTGCCGGTCCGCATGGCCGCGGCCAGCAGGTCGGCCGGCGGGCGGATGGCAGCCCCGATGGGGTTCCGGCTGGCGATCACCACGCCATCGCCCCGCAGCACGAAGCTGGCATAAACCGTCGCGTCACGGCTGCTCACCCCGATATTGACCAGCGTATCAGGCAGCACGGACAGGCTGCTCAACGCGATCAGCTTGCCGTCCTCCCCGCGGATGGCATGGGCGAGATGCACCGAACTGATCCCGGTTTCCCGCCCGATCACCGCGGGGCTGACATAGCTGTCGGCGCCATGGCGCACGATGGCGTCAAAATAGTCGCGGTCCGACAAATCGGCACTGGCCGGCGCGTTGTCCGGTGACCACAGCAGATGCCCGTTGAGCCCGATGATGGCAATTCGCAGAAAACTGTCATGGCCCCGCCCGAAGGCGGTGCGCAGATCGTCTATCGCCGTCAGGAAATCCTGGTTCACCCGCAGCGCGGTGATCCGGTTGGCCACGATGCGGGCCAGGGCATGCATGATCTCGTAGTGCTGCAACCGCAGCGCGATCGGCATCACCCCGCTCTCGGCATCCTTGGCAAGATCGGCGATGGCGGCAGTGGTGGCCTCTCGCCTGCGGGTTTCATGCAGGCGCACATCCGTCGAGACAATGGCCACCGCCAGCGTGGCCATGGCCACGCCCCCCAGCAGCCAGCGCAGTCGCTGTCCCTGCAACCACCCCGCCAGTCCGGCACGCGGCGTAGCCGGAACATCGCTGACGAGACGGGCAATCTGAGACCACATGGCGCTGCATCCATCTCAACTGTCGTAATCCATCGAGATCGGTGCCGGGCGGCGATGTCAAAAGACAAACAGCCGCAGGTCCGCCCCGCATTGGATTACAGCGATGGTCTACATGCTTTGCCTACAACACGTAACAGAAATCTGATTAAAAACTTTTATCAATATCGTTGTCGCATCACTGAAATTCTATAGATCAAACAGCAAACTCAAGCAAAAGCACCCACCGTGATTGCGATGACGCCAAGCACCATATTGGCCAGCACCAGCTTGCGGATGCGATCGGCCGCGCCCGCCGCCCCCGGCGTATCCCCCACGGCCAGCGCGGCCCGCATCGCACGCCACGGCCCGAAGAAGATCACCGCGAAAATCACCGCCATCACCACGCCGATGGTGTGCATCACATGGATCACCGGATTCACCCCGGCAAACCCGCCATACACCCCGAACACCATCCCATAGCCGGTCAGCAACACCAGCGGCATGACGTGCCAGATCACCCGGAAAAACCGCGTGAACACCGCCGCATGCAGGGACAACCGCTGGCCGGGCGGCAGCAGGCCGAGGCTGGGGCGCAGGATGAACAGCGCGAACACCATGCCGCCCACCCACACCGTGGCACCCAGCACATGCACGGCACGCAGCGTATTGGCGAGTTCTTCGGTCATGTCAGCAGTTCCTCGAGTTCGGCCAGCACGATGCGCAATTCGGCCGCCGCCGTCGAGCGTGGTGCCGCCTCCGTCACCCCCAGCCCCTGCGCGAAGGCGCTCGCGAACCCGGCGCGGTTGCCTAGCGTGGCGGTGAAGATGGGGTACCCGGCGGCGGCGATCTCGGCCTCTACGCTGGCCCGCAGCTTGCTGGAGGCGGGCGCGCGGTTGAGCAGGATGCGGGCCGGGCGCTTCTCGGCGGCGGCGAGTTTCAGTGTCCCCTCGGCCGCCCACAAATCGGGCGGGCTCGGCTGCAACGGCACCAGCACCAGGTCGGCCGCGCGAATCGCGAGGCGCGCATCGGTATCCAGTTGCGGCGGACTGTCGATGATGAGGATATCATGCCCCAGCCGCAGCCGGTCGAGTTCGCGGGCCAGCCGCCAGCCCGAAACGTCCGACAGCGTGATACCAGGCGCCGTCACCCCGGCGCGAAGCCCGTGCCAGCGCGACAGGCTGCGCTGGGGGTCGATATCGAGAACGGCGACGCGGCGCGTGGCCGCGAAGGCAGCGGCGAGGTTGGCGGCCAGCGTGGTCTTGCCGGCACCGCCCTTCTGCTGTGCGATCGTGATGACACGGGACATTGGGTCCGACTCCGCTGCGGTGCAGCATATCATAGACGGGATTCGGCCATGAACGAACTGCTCACTCCCGAGGAAACCGCCGCCGCCGACCGCGCCGCGGTGGCGGCGGGCGTGCCGGTGGCCGCGCTGATGCACAACGCCGGCCGTGCGGTGGCCCGCGCGGTGGCCGCCCGTTTCCGCCCATGCCGAACCCTGGTGCTGTGCGGCCCCGGCAACAACGGCGGCGACGGCTACGTCACCGCCCGCCTGCTCGCCGAACGCGGCTGGCCCGTCACCGTCGCCGCTTTGGCCCCGCCACGCGGGGACGCGGCGGCAGCGGCGGCCGGCTGGCACGGCCCCATGGTGCCGTTCGCCCCGGCCGAGGCCGCCCGCGCCGGCCTGGTGATCGATGCGGTCTTCGGCGCCGGCCTGCTGCGAGACCTGTCCCCCGAGGTGATCGCGGTGCTGCAAGCCGCCCCCCGCCTGGTTGCCATCGACGTGCCCAGCGGCCTCGATGGCGCCACCGGCGCGGTGCGGGGGTTCGCCCCGCGGGCAATGCTCACCGTCACCTTCTTCCGCCGCAAGCCCGGCCACCTCCTGCTTCCCGGCCGCAGCCTCTGCGGCGATGTGGTGTTGGCCGATATCGGTCTCCCCGCCACCGTGCTGCCCGGCATCGCCTGCCGCACCTTCGCCAACACCCCCGCCCTGTGGCGCCTGCCCGCCCTGGCGGCCGATGGCCACAAATACGGCCGCGGCCACGTCACCGTGCTCGGCGGCGCCACGATGACGGGTGCTGCCCGCCTCGCCGCCATCGCCGCCCGCCGCACCGGCGCCGGCCTGGTCACCATCGCGGCCACCGGCAGCGCCGACATCTACCGCACCGGTGATCCCGGCCTGATGGTTGACGCCGCTCCGGTCCCCACCCAACTCGCCGATCCCCGCCGCACCATCTGGGTCGCCGGCCCCGGCCTCGGTATCGCCACGGCCGCCGAAATCCTCCCGGCCCTGCTGGCCAGCGGACGGCAAATCGTGGTGGACGCCGACGGCCTGACCGCCCGTACCGGTCACCCGGAACACCTGCGCGGCGCTACGGTGCTCACCCCCCATGCCGGCGAATTCGCGCGGGTATTCGGCGCCCCGGGACCGGATCGGCTCGCCGCCGTCCGCGCCGCCGCGAACATCACCGCCGCCGTGGTGCTCCTGAAAGGTGCCGACACCATCATCGCCGCCCCCGACGGACGCGTCGCCATCAACGCGAACGCCCCGCCCTGGCTCGCCACCGCCGGCGCCGGGGATATCCTGGCCGGCATCATCGCCGGTCTGCTCGCCCAGGGCATGCCCGCCTTCGAGGCTGCCGCCGCCGGCGCCTGGCTGCACGGACAGGCCGCCACCATCGCCGGACCCGGCTTGATCGCCGAGGATCTGCCCTGCGCCGTTCCGCGTGCCTTTGCCGCGGCGGGCGGCTAAAGTGCCGGTCCTGAATTCGGGGGGCCGCGCATGAACGTCACCACAACAGCCGCGCCGGCAAGCACCGGCGCCAGCCGTGACGCCGCCCTGCTGCACGAGATCGAGCGCAAGCTGCTGTGGCTGTCCTCCTGGATGATCCACAACGCCAACCACATCCGCCCCAACCGTGACGGCCTCAAGGTCGGCGGCCACCAGGCCTCCTGCGCCTCCTGCATCTCCATCCTCTCCGCCCTCTACTTCGCCATCCTCCGCCCGCAGGACCGCGTGGCGGTGAAGCCGCACGCCGGCCCGGTGTTCCACGCCATCAACTATTTGTTCGGCCGCCAGACCCGCGACAAAATGGAGAACCTGCGCAAATTCGGCGGCGCCCAGTCCTACCCCAGCCGGGTGAAGGACGGCGGCGAGGTCGATTTCTCCACCGGCTCCGTCGGCCTCGGCGTGGCGATGACCAGCTTTTCCGCCCTCATGGCCGACTACGTCTGCCTGCACGGCCTCGGCCGCGAGGATATCGCCCCCGGCCGCCACGTCGCCATCGCCGGGGATGCCGAACTCGACGAGGGCAACATCTACGAGGCCCTGCTCGAAGGCTGGAAGCACGATATCCGCAACGTCTGGTGGGTGATCGACTACAACCGCCAG
>CAIMWH010000134.1 GCA_903845065.1 uncultured Rhodospirillales bacterium
CCTTGCCTAAGTGGGTGAGGTCCAGGGGCTCGGCCCCTGGTGGGGTCGAGGGGCAAAGCCCCCGCCTTGCTTCTCCCACCGCCTCCCCTACGCCACCCGGTTGGCGTGCCAGTGGCCCGTGCCGAATTGGCCGAGGTTGACGATGCCTTGGTGGTGGTCGTTGTAGGTTCCCAGCGCGAGGGTGCCGCTCATTTGGTTGTTGCTGATTTTGCCGTCGAAGTTGTAGCGGATGGTGCTGCCTTCGTAGCGGGTATCGAAATGGAAGGAGACGCCATCGGGGGTGAGTTTGCCTTCGATGGGGCCGGATATCTCGGGGCTTTGGTGGGCGCCGGCGAGGGTGGCGCCGGACTGGGTGAGGTGGAGGCGGTGGGTGCGGTGGCCGTGCAGGAAGTTGACCGCGAGGTCCCATTCGCCGGCGATGGCGGTCTGGACCGGTGTAGCGGGTTGGATAGCGGCGTTGACCGAGAGCGCGACGGCGATGGCATCGCCGACCTGGGCCGCCTCTCCCGGTTGCAGGCCGAAGGGGTCGATGGCGATGGAGTTGGCGGTGGCGGACATGTCATCGAGCATGACGCGGGGGGAGCCGTTGAGGAGTTTTTCGCGCAGCGCGTTGCCATCCATCCCGGTGCGCTCGGCATCCCAGGTGATGCGCAGGCGGGGCACGCGTTCGACGCCTTCGGGGGCGAGCACGGCGCCTTTGGCGACGCCGGCGATCTTGGCGGCGATGACGTCGATGTCGCCCTGCCAGCGGCGGCGCTCGGCCGCGACGTCGCGGGATTTGAACCAGTATTCCACGGCGGTGACGAGGCCGACGATGTCTTCCTTGGACACCTTCATCGGCCGCCCCAGCGCCTGGTGGGGCGAGGCGTTGCGCCAGGCGGCCTGCACCAGGTCCTTGCGGCCGAGCAGCAGGCCGGAGGTTTGCGGCCCGCGCAGGAACTTGCCGCCTGAATAGACAACGAGGTCGGCCCCACGCACCAGCCACGGCGACGGGTTTTCCAGATGCTCGGAGGCGGCATCAACCAGGATGGGGATGCCGAGCGGCTTCACCACCGAGACGATTTCCTCCATCCGGATGGCGGACTGGTGCTCATGGGTGCCAAGCAGGCACACCATCGCCACGGGCTCCTTGAGGGCTGCGTCGAGTCCGGCACGGTCATCGATCTCGATGATATGGGTGCCGATCATCCGCACCGCCTGGTCGTAGGCGAAGCGCTGGTTGCGCGGCATGATGACGCGGTTGGGCATGCCCTCGGTGAACGGCAGCCGCAGCATTTTCACCGGATCGTTGCCGGCCACGCAGGCCGCGGTGCCGAGCGCCACGGCGGCAGCACTGCCGCAGGTCACGATGCCCCACTCGGCCCCGGTGAGTTCGGCGAGGCGGGCGGAGGCGGCCTCCATGAGTTCGTCGAGATTGACGAACATCTGCGAGGCGGCGGCCACCGCCGCGCGCACCTCGGGCAGCATCAGGCTGCCGCCATGCACGGTGCGCACCGAGCAGCAGTTGATGAAAGGACGAACTCCGAGAGCGGCATAGGGGTCGGTGCTGCGTGTCATGGCGGCCTCGCGCTGGGGGAGAGTGATGCTAGACGGAAATCAGGACAGCCGGCCACGCCCGAGCAACGGCCACACGATCTCGACGCGGCCGTTGCGGGTGCCGACCAGGGTTTCGTGCAGATGCACCGTGGTATCGCCGTAACCCACGATGAGGTGCAGGCGGTCTCCCACGGTGGGGGTGTCGGCGGCAGCGGCAAGCTCGAACTGGCCGTGCTCGGCGGATAGCCGCAACGCCGAGGCGTCCGCCAGGTCACGCGGGCGGGGCGCGGTCTGGTCGGAGGACATGGTTTTCTTGCCGATATCCACCACCACGCGGGTGGGGGTGGGCCGGCTGATCACGGTCGCCAGCACGGTCAGCGCGAATTCGTGGTCGAGCCCCCAGGAGGCGTAGGTGAGGTCATGGAAAATCGCCCCGCCGGCCTGGATCTCGGTCACCCCGGGCAGCCCGGCGGTGATGGGATGGGTGCCGGTGCCGCCGCAACTCACGATGTCGATGGGGAACCCGGCGGCGCGGCAGGCGTCCGCGCTGGCGGTGAGCAACCCCACGGCGGCGGCGGTGGCGGCCCGCTTCTGCTCCCCGGCCGGCATTCCGGCGAGATGGCCCTCCCAACCCATCACCCCGCGCAGCCGTAGCCCTGGCGTGGCGGCCACCAGGCGGGCCATGGCGACGGTTTCGGCGCCGGGCGACACGCCGCAGCGGTTCATCCCGGTATCCACCTCGATCAGCACCGGCTGCTCCACACCGGCGCGCAGCGCGGCGGCTGCGATTTCGGCAATGTTGCCGGCGCTGTCGACGCAGGCGATCACCTCGGCGTGGTGCTGCAGATGCACCAGGCGCTCGATTTTCTCCGCCCCCACGATCTGATTGGCGATCAGGATCGAGCCGATCCCCGCCGCCGCCATCACCTCGGCCTCGCCGAGTTTCGCGCACGTCACCCCGATGGCCCCGGCGCGGATCAGCTTGTGGGCAACAGCCGGCACCTTGATGCCCTTGGTATGCGGCCGCCACGACACCCCATGGCGCGCCACCGAAGCCATCATCCGCCCGACATTGCGTTCGAGCACATCGAGGTCAACCAGCAGGCGCGGGGTATCGAGGGCGGCAATCGGGGCACCGATCATGGCGGGTCCTTCAGGAAATACGGGTCAGCTTGCTGACGGTGCGATCGAACATGGCGAGGTAGATGTTCTCCGCGGCATCGAGCCAGACGCCGTGGATATTGAGCGAATCGGCTCCCGCCACATCGCGCGGAAATTGCGCCAACAGCGCGCGATCGAGCGACCATATCGTTAGCCCGTCCTGCGCCCCCACCACGATGCTGTCCGCGCCGAACGCAAGGTCGCTCGGCGCGAGGAACCCGGTCCAGTCGGCGAGGTGGCTGCCGGCGAGGTCGAAAATCTGGATGCGCTGGTTCTCGCGGTCGCAGATGTAGATACGGTCTTTCGCATCGATCTCGATGTAGTGCACCAGCGCGAATTCGCCCGGACCCGTTCCGGGGCCGCCCCACGAATGCCGCCGCGCCAGGTCGGGGGCGAAGCAATGAACGCGCCGGTTGCCATAGCCGTCGCTGACGTAGAGGTCCCCGTTGGAGGCGAACGCCACCCCGGTTGGCATGTTGAACGGATTGCCGGCCAGCGTTGGCGCCGGGAAATCCGGCGTGCCCAGCACCCGGAGCACCCGGCCATCGGGCGTGTGCTCGGTCAGGGTGTGGTTGCCCGCATCGGTGATCCAGATTGCCCCGTCCGGCGCAATCCGGATGCCGTGCACGAAGGGGGTGAAGCGGCCCTCGCCCCAGGACGAGACGAAGTTGCCCGCGCCGTCGAACACCGTCACCGGATGGGGCGCGCGGGCCAGCACATACACATCGCCGTTGGCCGCCACCGCACCCTGCACCGCGGTTTGCGGCGGGCGCGGCCCGGGGGCGTCGGTGCCGAAACCCCACCAGCGCGGCAGGCGGGCCCAGTCACGGCGGAAGCCGTAGCGGTGCGTGCCGGCGGCGATGATAGGGTCCGTCTGGCTCATGTCATCTCGTCCAAGGGTTGGGGTCGAGCGGCGCGATGGGGCGGCGGATCTTGGTGTAGGCGATCCGCGCCGGATCGGGCGGGTAGGGGCCGCCGCAATCCACATAGATGATGCCGGCCGCGATGGGGGCGAAGGCGGCGTGGAAGTGGTTGGAGGATTTCACCACCACCACCTTCTTCTTCGACAAATCGACGCCGAGGTTGGTGAACACCGCCGGATTGAACGTCTGCGCCCGTCCGGACGCCAGCACCACATCGAGCCCGCCGATGGTCACGCAGGCCGCCGCGCCAAGGGACACGGTGGACTGCTCGAAGGGAATCACCAGGTCCTCCGTGGTCGCCCGCACCCGCACCACCGCATCGATCGGCACGCCCGAGGTCGCCGCCGCCTTGCCGCCGAAGCGCAGCGGCATCTCGGCGCCCGGCCCGGCCGCGATGCAGAACTGCACCGCCACCGGGTCCCACAGCGCGCCCACGGCGGCCGGCACTTCGGGGAACTTCAGCAACTCCTCGATGAGGAACGTGCTGTCGCCCGCCACGCCGCCGCCCGGATTATCCCACCGATCGGCCAGCACCACCGGCCCGCCCGCCATGGCGATCGCCTCGGCCACCGCCTCGGCGGTTTTGAGATGAACCGGCACGCCCGCGTTGCCCCAGCCGATAAGCTCGCGGCCAAGCGCCTCGGCCACCCCCTCGGCGGTCGCCGCGTCGCCATCGGTGTAGACCAGCACCTTGGTGCCCACGTCATACACATCCGCCGCCTGGAACCCATGGATCACCGAGATCGACAGGATGCCGTGGGTGCCCTCCAACGCCATCAGCCGATCGACAAACGCCCGCCCCGGCTCGCGCGAGGTCATGTAGCCGCCGATCATCCGGCAATCGAACAACCCGATGGAGGGCGCAATCTCGCCCTCCGCGGCGCGCAGGCACAGCGATGTCAGGTCCTCCGCGCGGGCGAGGAAATCGGTGTGGGGGAATTCCTTGAACGCCACGATGAAGTCCGCGTTGTCCACCATCCGGTCGGAGAGGTGGGCATGCAGATCAAGCTCGGCGCCGATGATCGCCTCGGGGGCAATCTCGCGCGCCTTCTCGATCAGGTCGCCCTCGCAGTCATCGTAGCCGTGCGCCACCATGGCGCCGTGCAGTCCGAACAGGATGACGTCGAGCGGCATGGCGGCCTGCAACTGCCCGAGGATTTCGTCGCGCAGTTCCTCGTAGGTGGCCCGCCCCACCAGCCCGGCCGGTTCGGCCCAGGTGGCGGTGCCCTCGATCAACGTATGGCCCCCCGCCGCGGCCGCCTTGCGCGCGGCGATCAGCGGCGCGCTGCACAATGTCGGCGTGTCCGGATGGGTGCCAGGCGGGTAGTACGATTTCGCAAAGGCACGGCGATCGGTCGGGATGGGGGCGAAGGTGTTGGTCTCCGTCCCCAGGCTCGCGGCAAAAATACGCAAGAAATCAGCCCTTTCGTCGAATATTCCAGAATACAACCGTTTCCGGCACCTTCAGCAATCCCTCAAGGTTGTCGCGCCACGCCGACGGCGTCAAATATTGGCCGAACGGGATGTAGATGACGATCTGCGCGCCGCGCAGTTGGATCTGCTCCACCAACCAACGCGCCTTGATCGGATCGGTCTCGCGGATCCACGCAGCCCGCAGCCGCTCCATCTCCGCATCGCACGGCCAGCCGAACCAGGCCTTGTCGCAGGAGGCCGACATCTGCACGTGGAACACCGGATTGGCCGGGCCGAGCGGGCCGCCGAGGGTCTGGAACAGGTGCCAGGAATTCGCCCCCGGCCCCTTCACCGCGCGCCGCGAAATCAACGTCGCCCAGTCCATCGTCTGCATCTCGACGTTGACGCCGGCCTTCTTCATCGCGCCGTACAGCACCTGGGTGGCGCCATGCATCACCGGCTGGTCCTGCGGATCGAGGATGACGATCTTCTCGCCCTTGTAGCCGCCCTCGCGCAGCATCTCCATGCCGCGCTTGAGCCGCACGTCCTCCGGGTCCTTGGAGATCAGCAGTTCAGACCCGTATTCGCTGCCGTTGGGCGAGCCGCAGATCAACAGCGCGCCGCACACCTGGCCCAGCGCCGGATCGCCCAGCACGGCCTGGATCATGTCGGGCTGGCTGACGAAGTTGTAGATGGCGCGCCGGGCAATGGGGTTGTCGAACGGCGGATTGGTCCAGTTGATCCGCATGGTGCCTTCGCTGCCGGTGGGCCACAGGGCCGCCACCTGCACGCCCTTGGCCGCCTTCAGCATCGGCACCAGATCGAGCGTCGGGGTCTCGATGAAGTCCACCTCGTTGTTGCGCAGGGCGGCCGCCTGGGTGGCCGGATCGGGGATCGCCAGCCACTCCACCCGCTCGAACATCGCCCGCTTGCCCCCGGCGATGCCCGAGGCCGGCTCGGCGCGCGGCACGTAGTTGGGGTTGCGCGCATACACCACTTTGGAGCCGGCAACCCACTGGTCCTTCAGCATGATGTAGGGGCCGGAGCCGAGCGGATCGGTGAACTGGGTGCGCGCCGGCAACCCCTTCACCACCTTGGCCGGCTTGACGAACATCGGCATCGCCATCGGCTTGGCCAGCACGTAGGTGAGTTGCGCGAACGGCTCCTTCAGGCGCACGCGGAACGTATGCGCATCCACCGCATCCAGCCCGGCGAGGAACCCGTTGATCATCTGCCCGGCGCCATCGGTCTCGGCCCAGCGGGTCCAGGAGGCCACCACGTCCTCGGCGGTTACCGGCGAGCCGTCCGAGAAGGCCAGCTTGTCGCGCAGCTTGAAGGTGTAGGTGAGGTGGTCGTCGCTCTCGGTCCAGCTATCGGCCATCTGCGGCTTGATGTTCTGTTCGGCATCGAGGCCGAGCAGCGTGTCGTAGACCATGAAGGCGTGGTAGCGGGTCAGCGCGGCGGCGGTCCAATCCGGGTCGATGCTGCGCAACTCGCCGGCCAGGACGAGGCGGAGCGGTTTGGGATCTATTTGCGCCCTGGCCTGCTGCGGCCCCCCCGCCGCCAGCAGAACCAGCACGCCAAGCACACGGAAGATCGATCGCATGGAGCCCCCTTTGTTGGCGCCTTCGCGCCTCGCCGGTGATTGTCTCATCGATGAGCGGAGTGAACGCCGCCGCGCGCCGCGGAGTCAATCGGCGGGGTTGCCGCCATCGCGCCCACGGTGCAGAAACCTCCCAGCTTTCACGCCCGCAAGAGAAGAAATGACCATGTTGAGCTCCGGTTTTGAACTGTCCGTCGACGTGCTGCGCCAGCGCCAGAACGTGAAATGGGGCAAGTACGGCGCCGATGTGCTGCCGGCCTGGGTGGCCGAGATGGATTTCGCCGTCGCCCATCCGATTCAGCGCACCATGGAGCGCATGGTGGCCGACCATGACTACGGCTATCCCAATCGCGGTGGCAACCACGGCGACGGCACCCTGGTGGAGGCGTTCTCCAATCGCATGAAGTCCCGCTTCGGCTGGGAGGTTGACCCCTCGCTGATCCTGCCGCTGTCGGACCTGGTGCAAGGCACCTTCTCCACCATCCTCGCGCTGTCCGATCCCGGCGATGGCGTGATCCTGCAACTGCCGGCCTACCCGCCGTTCCACGAGGCGATCAACAGCACCGGCCGCCGCCTGCTCGCCCACCGCCTGCACCCCACCGAGGACGGCTGGCGCCATGAGCCTGGCTCCCTCGCCAAGCTGGTCGACGCCACCACCAAGATCATCCTGCTGTGCAACCCGCAGAACCCCACCGGGCGCGTGTTCGAGCAGGCCGAGCTTGAGGAAATCGGCCGCGTCGCCATCGAGCGGGACCTGGTGATCCTCTCCGACGAAATCCACGCCGACCTGATCTATGGCGGGGCGAAGCACATCCCCATCGCCACCCTGAGCCCGGAAATCGCGGCGCGCACCATCACCATCACCTCGGCCACCAAGGGCTTCAACATCCCCGGCCTGCGCTGCGGCGTGCTGTATTTCGGCTCGGCCGAACTCAAGGCGCGCTTCCACGCCCGCTTCCCCGCCCGCGTGCTGGGCTCCCCCGGCATCACCGGCATCGACACCACGGTGGCAGCCTGGAACCACGGCCAGGATTGGCTGGAAGCGGTGCTGGAGCAGCTCGACGCCAACCGTCACCGCATGGTGAATTTCATCAACGCCGAACTGCCCGCCATCCGCACCAGCCTGCCCGAGGCCACCTATCTCGGTTGGCTCGACTGCTCCCGCCTCGGCCTGAGCGGCACCGCGCATGACTTCTTCCTCGAACACGCGAAAATCGGCTTCAGCGCCGGCGAGGCGTTCGATCCCAACGGCCACCAGTTCGTGCGCTTCAATTTCGCCACCTCCGGGCGCATTCTCGACCAGATCCTCGGCCGCATGGCCGATGCGGTGCGGAGCAACGCCCGGGGCTGAACCCGGCAAGGGGGAACGATGCAGCCGTTCGTCGACTCGACGGATATCGCGGCGGACGGCGCGGCACTTGCCGCCCGCATGCGCCGCGATGGCTACCTGTTCATCCGCGGCCTGCTGCCGCGGCAGGCCATCGCCAATGTGCAACGCCAGATCGGCGACATCGTGCGCGCCGCCGGCTGGCTCGCGCGCGATCGCCCGGTGGCCGAGGCCATCGCCGACCAGTCCGGCTTCTGCGTCGATCCCGAGCCGGCCTATCTCGCCACGCTGCGCCAGATCAACCGGCTGGAGGACTATCACGCCCTCAAGCACCACCCGGCCCTGATCGGATTCCTCGAACGGCTGCTCGGCGGGGCGATGCTGCCCCATCCGCGCGTGCTGATGCGCAACATCTTCCCCGATCGCGCCGCCTTCACCACCAAGTCCCACCAGGACTATCCCAACGTCCAGGGCACCACCGAGGTCTACACCGCCTGGATGCCGCTGATCGATTGCCCGATGGAGGTCGGCCCCCTGCAGGTCGCCGCCGGCACCCACGGCGGCGATATCTACGATTTCCAGATCGGCGCCGGGGCAGGGGGGATCGAAATCACCGAACCTTTCGAGGGGCGTTGGGTGAGCGGCCCCTTCCAGCAGGGGGACGTACTGTTCTTCCACAGCCTCGCCGTCCACAAGGGCGTGCCGAACCGCAGCGACAAGCTGCGCATGTCGATGGATGTGCGCTACCAGCTCCTCTCCGAGCCCTTCAACATCGACAACGCCAACGCCGACGGCCAGCCCCTGGCCTGGGATGACATCTACGCCGGCTGGCGCTCCGACGATCTCAAATACTACTGGCAGCGGCTCCCCCTGAACCTCCTGCCGTTTGACCGCGTGTGGTTCGACAAGCGTGATGCCCTCGCCTTCGCCCACGGCGAGGCCGGCGATCCGCGCGCCATCTCCGTGCTGCAACGCATCGTCGCCCGCGATGCCGACCCCGCCAAGCGCGCCCGCGCCCAGAAGCTGCTCGACACATTGGAGACCTGAGGCATGGCCCAGCCGCGCGCCATCAAGCTGCACGATGCCGACAACGTCGCCATCGTCGCCAACGCGGGCGGCCTGCCGGCGGGGAGCATCTTCGCCGACGGCATCGAACTGCGCGACCGCGTGCCGATGGGCCACAAGTTTGCCCTCGCCGACATCCCCGCCGGCGCTCCCATCCGCCGCTACGGCGCGGTGATCGGCCACGCCCGCGCCGATATCCCGCGCGGCGCCTGGGTGGCCGAAAAACTGGTGATCATGCCCGAGGCGCCCGATCTCGCCGCCCTCACCAAGGGCACCCCGCCCGCCGCGCTGCCGCCGCTGGAGGGCTATTCGTTCGAGGGTTTCCGCAACCCCGATGGCTCCGTCGGCACCCGCAACGTGCTGGCGGTCAGCACCTCCGTCCAATGCGTGGCCGGCACCCTCGATTTCGCCTTGCAGCGGGTCCGCACCGAACTCCTGCCGCGCTACCCCAACGTCAGCGGCGTCGTCGGCCTCACCCACACCTACGGCTGCGGCGTGGCGATCGACGCGCCTGACGCCGTGATCCCCATCCGCACCCTGCACAACCTCGCCCGCAACCCCAATTTCGGTGGCCAGGCCATGGTGGTCGGCCTCGGCTGCGAAAAGCTGATCCCCGAACGCCTGCTGCCCGATGGCGCGCCCGCCGCCGACGTGATGCGCCTCCAGGACGAGGCCTTCCTCGGCTTCGGCCCCATGGTGGAGGCCATCGTGGAAATGTGCCGCCAGCGCCTGGAAGTCCTCGACCGCCGCCGCCGCGAGACCTGCCCGATCAGCGATCTCGTCGTCGGCCTGCAATGCGGCGGCAGCGATGCGTTCTCCGGCGTCACCGCCAACCCCGCCCTCGGCTTCGCCGCCGACCTGCTGGTGCGCGCCGGCGGCACCGTGATGTTCTCCGAGGTGACCGAGGTGCGGGACGCCATCCACCTCCTCACCGCCCGCGCCGCCGATGAACAGGTCGCCGCTGATCTGGTGCGCGAAATGGCCTGGTATGACGCCTACCTCGCGCGCGGCGGCGCCGATCGCAGCGCCAACACCACGCCGGGCAACAAGTCGGGCGGGCTGGTCAACATCGTCGAAAAGGCGCTCGGCTCCATTGTGAAATCCGGCACCGGCCCCATCGTCGAAGTCCTCGCCCCCGGCGCCCGCCCCACCAAACGCGGCATGATCTTCGCCGCCACCCCGGCGAGCGATTTCATCTGCGGCACCCTGCAACTCGCCTCCGGCATCGGCCTGCAAGTGTTCACCACCGGTCGCGGCACCCCCTACGGCCTGGCCGCCGCCCCGGTGATCAAGGTCGCCACCAACTCGGCGCTGGCCAAACGCTGGCACGACCTGATCGACTTCGACGCGGGGCCCATCGCGACGGGGGAGCAGACCATCGAGGAGGCCGGGTGGGATCTGTTCCGGCTGATCCTTGATACCGCGTCGGGGCGTAGTATTCCGTGGTCGGATCGGTGGGGGATTGCCAATGCGCTGGCTTTGTTCAATCCGGCGCCGGTGACGTGAAGGTAAGCAGTTCTTTTTTGAAAAAAAGAACCAAAAAACTTCTATCCGATGGCTTCGCCCCTCTTCCCAGGGAGAGCGGCGAAGCCATCGGATAAAAAGTTTTTGCTTCTTTTTTCAAAAAGAAGCGCTTGCTTAAGCTGACCTCACCGCCCGCGTAAACGCCGCCACCTCCGCCCGCCCCCGCTCATCCGCCCCCGCGATAAACTGCGGCTGCGGAAACGCCGCCAGCGTCACCACCGCCAGCCGTTCGCCACGAAACACATCGATGCGCTGCCCGGCGAACCCGAGCGCGCTCATCACCCCGTCCCCCAGCCACCAGCTATACCCATAGCCAGACACGCCGGGCGCCCGCGGATTGGCCGGCACGGTGAAGCGCGGCGTCGCGGCGGCCTCGATATATCCCTCCGCCACCACCCGCCGCCCGGCAATCACCCCGTCATCCAGCACGAACTGCGCGAAGCGGCCGAAATCGCGCAGCGCCATCCCGGCCCGGCTGCCGCCGATCTCCTGGCCGGCCTCGCTCTCCAGGGTGTAGAACGCGTCGAACTCCATGCCCGCCGGCTGCCACACCCGCTCCGCCATGTAGTCCGCCAGCGGCCGGCCGATGGCGGCGCGCAGGCAGGTGCCGAGGAGGTAGGTATCGCCGGTGTTGTAGTTGAACACCGTGCCCGGCGGATGCGCCCGCTTGAGTCCGGCGAGGATTTCCAGCACCCCGCCCGGCACCCGGTTGCCGAGCGAGCGGCTGTAAAGGTTCACGTGCGAATTGGGGTCGGTATATGTCTCGTCCCACGCCACCCCCGAGGCCATCGTCATCACATCGCGGATCGACACCCCGTCATAGGCGGTGCCGAGCAGGCGCGGCACGTAGCGCGTCACCGCGTCATCCAGCGAGGCGATGGCGCCATCGTGCAGGGCGGCACCCACCAGGATGGCGGTCATGGATTTCACGGTGGACATCGTGCTCCACCGATCCGCCTCGGTCAGCCCGAGCCCATAGCGCTCCAGCACGATCACCCCGTCCCGCACCACCAGCAGCCCGGCGATGCAGTTGCGCTCCATGAAATCCTCGACCCCGTGCTCGGCGCCATCGGCCATGTAACGCGGTGCGATCTCCGCCCCGCGCGGCCACACGGCGGGGGCGCCGTGCGGGATCACCCGATGGGCGAACAACTTGTCGACGATGCGGTAACCCCAGGGCTGGATCGTCGGCGGCCACAGCAGGAACTCGGTGCCGCGCGGCAGGTGGGTGGTGGGGGCAGCGACACTCATACCGGCCGCGTGCCGCACCATTCGGCGATGAAGGCGGCGATGGCGAGGGTGTTCTTCTTCAGGCTCGGCAAATGGGCCGCCTCGTCATACGCGTGCCCGCCCTTGCCGGTGGGGCCGTAGCAGATGCCGGGGATGCCGTAGTAGAGCCCATACATCCGGCTGTCCGCCACGCCGGTGCTGCTGTGTTCCTTGAGCGGTTCGCCATAGACCTGCTGGTGGGTCTGCCGCAGCACTGCCTCGGCGTCCGAGCCGGGTTCGAGGATGTAGCCATCGGCCTGGAAGCCGTTCCAGATCACCTCGGGCGGGTTGTTGGCCATGAACGCGTCATTGCGCGCCGCCTCGGCAACGGTATCCAGGATCTGCTGCCGCGCGGTGGCGAGATCGGTGCCAGGCAGCAGCCCGATCCGGCAATCCACCTCGCACCACGCCGGGGTGGAACTGCCCCAGTCCCCGCCGCGGATGATGCCGGGATTGAAGTTGATCGGGTGGTTCACATGCTTGAACCACGGATGGGTCTTGGCATCCTCGTTGATGCGCTCGGTCAGGGCGTAGATGTCCTTGATGAGCGCGTAGGCGGACATGATGGCGTTGGTCCCGGTGCCGGCCACCGCGACATGCACCGGCACGCCGCGCACCCGCAGGCGGAACCACATCACGCCGACATAGGCGCGGCTCAACTGCCCTCCGGTGGGCTCGGGCACCAGCGCCGCATCCGCCCGATAGCCGCGCGCCAGGGTGGAGAGGGCGCCGTTGCCGGTGCATTCCTCCTCCGTCACGGTCTGCACATACACATCCGCCGCCGGCGCCAGGCCCGCCGCGCGCAGCGCGTCCATGGCGAACACCATCGCCGAAACGCCCTGCTTCATGTCATGCGCGCCGCGCCCGTTCATCCATTCGCCGGTGATCACCGGATCGAACGGCTTGTGGGTCCACATCTCCACCGGCCCCTCCGGCACCACGTCCACATGCCCCTGCAGAATGAGCGAGCGCCCCTTCTGCTCCGGCGCCCGCACGGTGGCGACCACCTGCACGGCCTGGTTGTAGTCGGTGTCCAGCACCGGGGAATGCCCGGGCAGGTGGTCCATCGAGACCTCGGACAGCGTGTAGCGATCCACGCTCCAGCCCCGCCCGGCGAATTCGCGGGCGATCCAATCCTGGCACGGCCCTTCCTTGCCGCGCCGCGAAGGGAAGCGCACCAGGTTCTGCAACCAGGCAACCTGCCGCTCCCAATTCGCGTCGACGGCTTTTTCCAGGGCGGCGAGCAGAGCGGGATCGGGCATCGGGGGAGTCTCCTCGGGACGTTCACCGGGATGGTAACCCGGATCGCGATTGGTGCAATGCGGCATGCGGTCGGAAAAGCGGTGGGAGAACGGGTGGGATTGACGCCGCGCGGCGCACCGCGTCTCGTTCGTCCATCAGTACGGGAGAAACCACCATGTCCGTCTCCACCGCCATCGATCGCCTGTTCGCCCAGTGGGCCAAGCCCGACAGCCCTGGCGCTGTCGTCGCCGTCACCCGCAATGGCGCGCTGATCCATGAGGGCGCCTACGGGATGGCGAACCTGGCGCATGGCATCCCGCTGTCGCGCAAATCGTTGATCCGCATCGGCTCGCAGTCCAAGCAGTTCACCGTGCTGCTGGCCCTGCTGCTGGAAGCCGAGGGCAAACTGTCGATGGACGATGACGTCCACAAATACTGCCCCTGGCTGCCGCCCTTCCCGCACAAGGTCACGCTGCATCACCTCGCCACCAACACCAGCGGGCTGCGCGACTTCCTCGAAATGATGGTGTGGAACGGCCTGCCGCTGGCCTCGGTGTCCGATCGCGCGCTGGCCCGCTCCATCCTCGCCCGCCACCGTGAGGTGAACTACGTGCCGGGCAGCCAGATGCTGTATTCCAACACCGGCTTCTTCCTGCTGTCGGAAATCATCGAGGAAGTGTCCGGCCGCAGCTTCAACGAACTGCTGGCCCACTACATCACCGGGCCGGTCGGCATGCCCGACACGCTGCTGCTGAAGCGCGATGCCGAGATCCATCCCAATCTGGTGTCCCAGCACATGCGCGGCCCGACGGGGTGGGAGACCACCAGCTGGGGCTTCCCCCTCGGCGGCGAGGGCGGCATGGCCTCGACCCTCACCGACATGCTGGCCTGGCAGGCCGCCCTCGCCGCACCGCCCGCCGCCTGGCAGCCGCTGCTGGCGCGGATGACGGCGCCGCTGCACTACACCAACGGCACCGAGACGCTGTACCGGATGGGCCTGGTGGTGGATCGCTACCGCGGCGCCCTCGGCATCGGCCATGGCGGCGGCGTGGCCGGCGGCAAATCGGAGTCGATCCGGTTTCCCGAGCACCGCCTCGGCGTGGTGATCCTCGGCAACCTGTCCGAAATGGCGCCCTTCGCCCTGGCCCGCCGCATCGCGGACGCCGCCCTGGCCGGCGAACTCACCCCCCACGCCCCTCCCGCCGCGGCCGAGCGCCTGGCCGCCGCCGCCGGCATGTACCGCGAGGCAGGCACCGGCGAGGTCTTCACCATCACCGCCCCTGACGGTGCGCCGGTCTTCACCTCCGCCGGCGGCGCAACCTCCCTCAACGAGGAATACCCCGGCCACTTCGCCCCCGAACGCCCCACCCAGCATCTGGTGTTCACCCAGGGCGCGGCGAACACGCTCGACGCGGTTTTCTGCGGCGAAACCACCCGCTACCACCGCATCACCCCGCCCACCGCCGCCGTGCGGGACCTGTCGGGCAGCTACGCCAACGCCGCCCTCGGCCTGGACATGCGCATCACCGGCGACAGCATGCTGATCCGCTCTGACATCGGCGCCCTGCGCACCACCCTGTCCTGGGCGGCGGATGACCTGCTGCTGGTCCATGCCGGCACCGGTCCCTCCGAGGCCCGCCCGTTCATCGCTACCCTGGGCGTAAGCGCGGATGGGCTGACGCTGACCACCGACCGGACCAAGGGGCTGACGTTCCGGCCGAAATGATCGCCAGCGTACCCGCCACAACGGGATTCGCGGCCGCCGCGGGATTGCTGTATCTGCAACAGTCCGCGGCGGCCGTCCGCCATTGTGTGACGACGGGTGTGTGAACACTGGTGTATGAACACGGGGCGGTTGGCGTCGACGGAGAACGATTTCAGTGCGGCGGATTGAGCGGGACGAACATGCAAACACGGCGTCGCGCGTGAGCCTTCGGCATAGCCTCGCCATGGCGGTTTCCGGCCGTTTTGCCTCCATGGTGCTGCAATTCACCAGCGCGCTGGTGATCGCCCGCCTGCTTGCCCCGGCCGAATTCGGCCTCTTCGGCATCGCCACCTCGGTGGTCGCGATCTCCGCCAGCCTGCGCGAATTCGGCATCACCGGCTTCCTCGTCCGCCTCGAAGTGCTGGACCGGGAGGCGCTCGGCCGGGCGTTCGCCTTCACCATGTCGATTTCGTTCACCTGCGGCATCGCAATATTCTTGGCCCGTGGCGAGATCGCCGAATATTTCCACGACCCGCGGCTGGCCAACCTGATCGGCATCCAGTGCGCAACCTTCGTGCTGAATCCGCCCACCGTGGGGGCGAACGCGGTGCTGTCGCGGCAGATGCGTTTCGGGCTGATCAACCTGATCCAGGTGAGCATCACCCTCGCGGCCCTCCTGCTCACCCTCACCCTGGCCACCCTCGGCTTCGGTGCCACCAGCCTCGCGGCCGGGCAGGTGTTCCAGTCCACCCTGCTGCTGATCTGCCTCACCGTGGTCGATTGGCGCAACGTGCTGGTGTGGCCGGTGTTTTCCGGCCTCGGCGCGATGTTCCGCTTCGGCTCCTTCGCCGCCATGTCGGGCGCCGTGGGCCAGATCGGCAACTACGTCACCTCCCTCGTGCTCGGCCGCCTGCTCGGCCCGGCCGCGGTGGGCTATTACGATCGCGGCAATGGCCTGTTCGTCGCCATCACTGACCTGGTGACCGCCGTCGGCAACGTCCTGTTCGTCGGCATCGCCAAGGCCCGCACCGACAGCGCCGAGATGGCCACCCTGGTGCTGCGCGCCATGCGCAACCTCACCGCGGTGATCTGGTCGGGCTTCCTGCTCCTCGCCGCGCTGTCCGGCCCGCTGATCGAGGTGATGTTCGGCGCGAAATGGCGCCCGGCGGTGGAGGTGCTGCAAATCCTCTGCCTCAGCGGCATCATGATGTCGGGCTACGTGCTGCTGTTCCAGACTCTGGTGGCGATGGGCGCCACCGGGCGGATTTTCGCCATCGAAGCCACCGGGCAGGGCACCAGGGTGCTCGCGGTGCTGGGGCTGGCGCGGCTCGGGGTGCTGGGCGCGGCGGCCGCCTCGGTGGTGTCCACCTCGCTGCTGTTCGCCCTCTACCTCTCGGTCGCCCACCGCTACATCCGGGCCCACCGCCGCGATGTCACCGCCACGCTGATACAGTCGCTCGGCATCGCGGTGTTCACCGCCCTGCCGCCCGCCCTGCTCGTTCGCTATGATCCCTTGGTGCTGCCGGCCTTCGCCCACCTGGTGGTCGGCGGTCTGCTCGGCGTGGCGCTATGGCTGTGCGCCATATTCGCCCTGCGGCATGACATGTCGCGTGAACTGCGCGCCGCCGCCGCCCAGGCATGGGCGAAATTCGGCGGCGCGCAGCAGTCGGATTAAGGCGTCCAGGTCATGTCCATCAGGAAGAACGCCTCGTTCGGCGTCGGCTGCCACTTCACCTCCTTGCGAGCGGCGAACATCATCACGTCCTGGTAGAGCGGCACGCCCTGCACGTCGTCATGGATGAGGGTGAGCGCCGTCTTGTAGGAGGCGAGGCGCGCGGCCTCGTCGAGCGTGTTGCGACCGGCCACGATGGCGGCATCGAGCGCCGGCAGGTTGGTCTTCGACCACTGGCTGGACGAATGGTAGAGCGGGAACAGCACGCCATCGGCATCCTGGCAGCCGCAGGACCAGCGGAAGAAGCTGACATCGCCGGCCTCCTCCGGGCGGCCCTGGCGCAGGCGCAGATAGGTGCCGATATCCACCATCTGGATCTGCGCATCGAGCCCGACATCGGCCAGCATCTGGTGGATCGCTTGCACCACGCGCTGATCGAAGGAGGGCGCGGTGGGGAAGGTGATCTTGGTGCCTGGCGCCACGCCGGCTTCCTTCAGCAGCGCCTTGGCCCTGGCCGGATCATACTTGAAGCCAGGCAGCCCTGCGATGTAGCCGAAATTGGCCGCCGGCATCATCTCGTCCACCGCCTTGCCGTAGCCCTTCAGCAGCGCCTCCACGATGAGGTCGCGATCGATCGCATAGGCCACCGCCTCGCGCACCTTGCGCTCCTTCATCGGCCCGGTCAGCCCGTTCAGCGCCAGCATCGCCACCCGCTCCACCGGCGTCCACAGCACGCGCAACTGCGCATCCCCCTTCAACGCATCGGCATCATCGGTCAGCAGGATGCGCGTGATGTCGGACCGGCCGGAGCGCAGATTGGCCAGCCGGGTGCTCTCGTCGGGCACCGGGCGGAACTCAACCCGCGCGAACGGGGCGGCGCCGCGCCAGTAGCCCGGCTGGGCGGCGAGTTCGGTGCGCACGCCACGGGTGAAATTGGTCAGCTTGTAAGGCCCGCTGCCCACCGGGGCGGCATTGAACGCCTCGTTGCCCACCTTCTCCACCACCGCCTTCGGCACCACCGAGAGCTTGGTCAACTGCGCCAGCAGCACCGGATACGGCACCTTGGTGGTCAGCTTCACGCTGTCCGGCCCCACCACTTCGGCGCCGATGATGCTGTCGTACTGGCTCAACTGCGGGCTCTTGAACGCCGGATCGGTGACGCGCTTGATGCTGAACACCACATCTTCCGGCGTCAGCTTGCTGCCGTCATGGAACACCACGTCGGTGCGCAGCTTGAGGATCACCACCGTGTCGGACTGGTAGGTCCAGGAGGTGGCGATCTGCGGGATGATCTTGCCCGTCGCGTCACGGGTGACAAGGTTGTCGAACACATTGCGGTAGACGAAATAGCTGTCCGGGTCCCACTGCACATGCGGATCGAGGGAGGCCGGGCTGCCCACGGTAT
This sequence comes from uncultured Rhodospirillales bacterium, assembly GCA_903845065.1. Classification (GTDB taxonomy): domain Bacteria; phylum Pseudomonadota; class Alphaproteobacteria; order Acetobacterales; family Acetobacteraceae; genus CAIYPH01. The sequence goes on from CAIMWH010000134.1 coordinate 17,846, forward strand.
CGACCACGAACAGGTCCCGGTTGGCGTGGGCGGGCTGGATGGTGAACAGCAACGCTGCTGCGGCAAGCGCGTGGCGGAGGGACATTGGGCGCCTCGAATGTGTGATGAAACGGGAGTGTGTCGCCCGTCCGCCGCCCGCGCAAGCAGGTTTCATCGCGCAAGCTATTGACCCGAGGGCGCCACGCTGTTGCACTCCGCCCGATCACTTTTCCTGGAGGCCCATCGCATGAACCGTTTCCTGGCAACCCTGCTCGCCAGTACCGTCGCCGGGGTCACCCTGCTCGCGGGAACGGCGCAGGCGGCGAAGGACAGCATCATCCTCGGCATGCCGCTCGAACCGCCGATGCTCGATCCCACGGCCGGCGCCGCGGCGGCGATCAAGGAAGTCACCTACGCCAACATCTTCCAGGGCCTGACGCGCATCACCGACAAGGGCGAGGTCGCGCCGCAACTGGCGAAAAGCTGGACCATCAGCCCGGACAGCCTCACCTACACCTTCGCCCTGCAAACCGGGGTGAAGTTCCATGACGGCGCGCCGTTCGACTGCTCCGTGGTGCAGTTCACCTACGCCCGCGCGGTCGCCGCCGACAGCACCAATTCACAGAAGGGCTTCTTCGAGCCCATCGCTAGCACCGCCTGCCCCGACGCCGCCACCGCGGTGATCACCCTCAAGCGCCCCACCGGCTCGTTCCTCAACAACATGGGCTCGGGCGACGCGGTGATGATCTCGCCGGCGAGTGCCGCCAACAACAAGACCAACCCAGTCGGCACCGGCCCCTTCGTCTTCAAGCGCTGGGTCAAGGGTGACCGCGTCGAGATTGAGCGCAACGCGAGCTACTGGGGCCCGGCGCCGAAAATCGCCACCGCCACCTTCCGCTTCATCTCCGACCCCTCGGCCGCCACGGCGGCCATCATGGCCGGGGACCTCGATGCCTTCCCGCTGTTCCCGGCGGCCGAATCGCTCGACCAGATCCGCAAGGACAAGCGCTTCGCCGTGGTGATCGGCTCCACCCAGGGCAAGACCATCATGTCGGTCAACAACGAGCGCCCGCCGTTCAGTGACGTGCGGGTGCGCCGCGCCCTGGCCCACGCCATCGACCGTGACGCCCTGATCAGCGCCCTGAACGGCTTCGGCAAGCCGATCGGCTCGCACTACGTGCCGGGCAACCCGGGCTTCGTCGATCTCACCGGCGCCTATCCCTACAACCCGGCCAAGGCGCGCGCCCTGCTCGCCGAGGCGGGCGTGAAGCCCGGCACCGAGATGACCATCAAGCTGCCGCCGCCGGTCTATGCGCGCCGTGGCGGCGAGGTGATCGCGGCCATGCTCGAGGAAATCGGCATCAAGGCCAAGCTGGTGCCGGTCGAATGGGCGCAATGGCTCGACGGGGTGTTCAAGCAGTCCGACTTCGACCTGACGATCATCGCCCATGTCGAACCGAACGACCTCGATATCTATGCGCGCGACAAATACTACTTCAACTACAAGGACGCCGGGTATCGCGCCCTCTACCAGAAATGGGTCGAAACCACCGATCCCGCCGCGCGGATTGATCTGGTGCAGCAACTCCAGCGCAAGCTCTCCGAGGACGAGGCCAACGTGTTCCTCTTCAGCCTGGCCAAAACCGGCGTGTGGAACGCCAAGCTAACCGGGCTGTGGGAGAACCAGCCGATCTTCGCCAACGACCTCTCCGGCGTGGCCTGGACGGACTGATCACGACCAGGCAATGCGCGGTTTCCTGATCCGGCGGCTGGCGGGGTTGCTTCTCACCCTGCTGGCCGCCTCTCTCGTTGTGTTCCTGGTGCTCCAGGTGCTCCCCGGCGATCCGGCCACCCTGATGCTGGACACCTCGGCGCGCGAGGACACCCTGGCCGCCCTGCGCCACCAGCTCGGCCTCGATCAGCCCGCCTGGCTGCGTTATTTCCAGTGGATCGGCGGGCTGCTGCGCGGCGATTTCGGCGTGTCCTACACCTACTCGGTGCCGGTGGCCGAACTCATCGCCGAGCGCGCGGTGGTCAGCCTGCCCTTGGCGCTGATGTCGATCTGCCTGTCCACCGGCATCGCCATCCCGGTGGGCGTGCTGGCGGCGGCGAAACGTGGGCGGGCGGCCGATGCCACGGTGATGGGACTCGCCCAGTTCGGCGTGGCGCTGCCGAATTTCTGGCTCGGCATCCTGCTCATCCTGGTGTTCGCGGTGGCCTACCCCATCCTTCCCGCCGGCGGTTTCGTCGGCTGGGAGAAGGGCGTGTGGCCGGCCCTGCGCTGCCTCATCCTGCCCGCCTTCGCCCTCGCCCTGCCGCAATCCGCCATCCTGGCGCGGGTGACGCGCTCGGCGGTGCTGGAGACCCTTGGGCAGGACTATGTGCGCACCGCGCTCGCCAAGGGCCTCACCGGCATCGCCGCCCTGTGGCGCCACGCGGTGCCCAACGCGCTGATCCCGGTGGTCACCATCATCGGCCTGCAATTCTCCTTCCTCCTCGCCGGTACCGTCATCATCGAGAACGTGTTCGCCCTTCCCGGCCTCGGCCGCCTGGTCTTCCAGGCCATCGCCCAGCGTGACCTCATCGTGGTGCAGGACCTTGTGGTGCTGCTCGCCGGCTCGGTGATCACGGTGAACTTCCTGGTCGACATCGCCTATCTCGGCCTCGACCCGCGCATCAGCCACGAAGGTGCGAAATGAGCCGCTTCCGGGCCAGCGGCAGCCTGCTCATCGGCGCCACCATCACTCTCATCATCCTGGCGATGGCGCTGGTCTCCCTGTTCTGGACGCCGTATCCGCCGACCAAGATCGACATCATCCACAAGCTCGCCACCCCGTCGGGCATCCACTGGCTCGGCACTGACCCCTTCGGGCGGGATGTGTTCTCGATGATCATGGCCGGCGCCCGCTCCTCGCTCTCGGTGGCGCTGATCGCCGTGGTGGTGGGCGCCGGCATCGGCATCCCGCTCGGCGCCCTGGCCTCCTCCCTCGGCGGCTGGGTGGACAACTTGGTGATGCGCTTCACTGACCTCGCCTTCGCCTTCCCCGCGCTGCTGACGGCGGTGATGATCACCGCGCTCGCCGGCCCCGGCGCCGGCAACGCCATGCTGGCCATCGGCATCTTCAACATCCCGGTCTTCGCCCGCGTCACCCGCGGCGCCGCGATGGCGGTGCGCGAGTTGGACTTCGTGATGGCCGCCCGCGCCACCGGCCGCCGCGAAATCGGCATCATGCTGTTGCACGTGCTGCCCAACATCTCCGCTGTGCTGCTGGTGCAAATCACCATCCAGTTCGCGCTGGCCATCATCGCCGACGCCGGCCTCGCCTATGTCGGCCTCGGCACCCAGCCGCCGTTCCCAAGCTGGGGCCGCATGCTGAACGACGCGCAGACCTACATCTTCCGCGCCCCCCTCCTCGCCGTCTTCCCCGGCATCGCCATCACCTCGGCGGTGCTCGGCCTGAACCTCCTCGGCGACGGCCTGCGTGACCTGCTTGACCCCCGCCTGAACGCATCGCGCCGATGAAGGAAGGATCACAACGAGACAGCGAGACCGCGAGAAGCAATGATTCCTTCTCGCCGTCTCGCTGTCTCGTTGTGAATTCTACCCACGCTTCTCCACACAGGGTCCCCGCCCATGACCGACCTCGCCGACCTCTCCGCCACTGACCTCCTCCACGCCTTCCGCGGCAAGGCACTCTCCCCGGTCGAAGTCACCGAGGCGGTGCTCGCCCGCATCGCCGCGCGCGACACCGTGCTGAACGCCACCTGGGCGCTCGATCCCGAAGGCGCCATGGCCGCCGCCCGCCAGTCCGAGGCGCGCTGGATGGTGGGTGCGCCGATGGGCGCGCTGGACGGCGTGCCGATCACCATCAAGGAAAACATCGCCACCAAGGGCGTGCCCATCCCCCTCGGCACCGCGGCGACCGACCTGCATCCCGCCGCCGCCGACGCGCCGCCCGCCGCCCGAGTGCGCGAGGCCGGCGCGGTGATTCTCGGCAAGACCACCATGCCGGACTACGGCATGCTCTCCTCCGGCCTGTCGAGCTTCCACAAGCTGGCGCGCAATCCGTGGAACCCCAACTGCAACCCCGGCGGCTCGTCCGCCGGCGCAGGAGCCGCCGCCGCCGCCGGCTACGGCCCGCTGCATCTCGGCACCGATATCGGCGGCTCCGTCCGCCTGCCCGCCGGCTGGTGCGGCATCGTCGGCCTCAAGCCCACCGCCGGGCGCATCCCCATCGACCCGCCCTATATCGGCCGCGTCGCCGGCCCGATGACCCGTAGCGTGGCCGACAATGCACTGCTCATGGAGGTGCTCTCCCAGCCCGACTGGCGCGACCACATGAGCCTCCCCCCCGCCGAGATCGCCTGGCGTGACCTCGACCGGGACCTGCGCGGCCTGCGCATCGGCCTGCTCCTGCACCCCGGCATCGGTGCCGCGCCCGAACCCGACGTCGCCGCCGCCATCACCGATGCCGCCCGCCGCTTCGAAGCCGCCGGCTGCATCGTCGAACCGCTCGACCCCTTCCTGACGCCCGAGATGATGGCCGGCCTCGACCAGTTCTGGCGCACCCGCTCCTGGTCGGACTTCCTCCTGCTGCCCGAGGCCCGCCGCGCCAAGGTGCTCCCCTTCATCCGCGCCTGGATCGAAACCGCCGACGGGCTGGACGGCGTCACCGTGCTGCGCGGCTTCAACCGCATCATCGAGATGAGTGCCGCCTGCGTCCACGCCACCCATCGCTTCGACTACGTGATTTCCCCCACCGCCCCGATGCCCGCCTACCAGGCCGACTGGCCCTGCCCAACCAATGACCCGGCCCGCCCGTTCGAGCACATCGGCTTCACCGTCGGCTTCAACATGTCCGGCCAGCCCGCCGTGTCGGTGAACGCGGATTACACCTCGGGCGGCCTGCCCATCGGCCTGCAAATCATCGGCCACCGCTTCGACGATATCGGCGTGCTGCGAATGGCCCGCGCCTGGGAGCAGCTTCGGCCGGCGCAGCGGGCGTGGCCCACCTGACCGGGCGGCCTTGCTTGCATCCCGCCCCGCCGCGTGGCACTGCCCGTGCGCATGACCGACCGCCCCCTCATCCGCCTCAATCCTGGCCAGGAACGCCGCCTCAAGGCCGGCCACCCCTGGGCCTTCAGCAACGAGATCCGCATGTCGCCGGACTATCGGGCGATGGAGAAGGGCCTCCCGGTGCGCCTCGAAAGTGCGGAAGGCTGGCGCCTCGGCACCTTCATGTTCAACGCCCACAGCCTCATCGCCGCCCGCCTGCTCGACCGCGACCCCGCCGCCGTGATCGACGCCGCCTGGGTCCGCAAACGCCTCGATGACGCCATCGCACTGCGCGCCCGCCTCGGCCTCGGCACCTTCCACCGCCTGGTCCACGCCGAGGCCGATCGCCTCCCCGGCCTCATCGTCGATCGCTACGGCGACGTCGCCGTCATTCAGGCCAATACCGCCGGCATGGACCGCCTGCTGCCCGACATCACCGCCGGCCTGGTCGACGCCCTCGGCCTGCGCGCCGTGGTCGCCCGCAACGACAGCGGCGCCCGCGCCCAGGAGGGCCTGGCGCCCGACGTATCCCTGCTCCACGGCATCGACGCCGCCGTGCTGGTGGAGGAGGGCGGCGTGCGCTTCCCGATAGACCCGATGTCAGGCCAGAAAACCGGCTGGTTTTTTGACCAACGCCCCAACCGGGACCGCGTGGCCGCCCTCGCCCGCGGTGCCAAAGTGCTCGACGTATTCTGCCACGTCGGCGCCTTCGGCCTGCGCTGTGCCGCCGCCGGCGCCGCCGAGGTCACGCTCGTCGACAGCAGCGCCCCCGCCCTCACCCACGCCATGGAAGGCGCCGCCCTCAACGGCTTCGCCTCCCGCGTATCCACCCGCCGGGGCGATGCGTTCGACGTGATGGGAGACCTGGCCGCCGAGGGCGCGAAATTCGACATCGTGGTGGTCGACCCGCCCGCCTTCGCCAAATCCAAGAAGGACCATGACGCCGGCCTGCGCGCCTATGGCCGCATGGCGCGCCTCGCCGCCCCCCTGGTCGCCCCCGGCGGCTTCCTGTTCGCCGCCTCGTGCAGCCACCACGCGCCCCTGCTCGAATTCGCCGCGGTCATCGCTGAAGGCATCACCCGCGCCCGCCGCGAAGGCCGCATCCTGCTCACCGGCGGCGCCGGGCCGGATCATCCCGTCCATCCGCTGCTGCCCGAGAGCGCGTATCTGAAGGGGCAGCTTATCCAGTTGATTTGACGAGGGCGTAGGATTTCGGAGGGCAGGGAAGGGGGAGCAAGCGGTTCTTTTTTGAGAAAAAGAACCAAAAAACTTTTCCACGACGGCTTCGCCCCTCCCACGGGAGAGCGGCGAAGCCATCGGACAAAAAGTTTTTGCTTCTTTTTCAAAAAGAAGCGCTTCCTTCCCCCCGAAATAAACCCCCCAGTCACCTTCGCCGCCCAAACTCCCCCATCATGGCGGATGCGTTTCGGCTTCTCTACAGCGCGCTCGATACCAACGGCACCGTCCAGCTCTGGGCGACCGACGGCACCCCCGCGGGCACCGCCGAACTGACCGCGGTCAGCAATGACTGGGGAGGCCTCTACGCCTGCCAGATCACCAGCTTCGCCACCGGCGCAATGTTCAGCGGGATCGACGCCGCCGGCCAAACCTCCCTCTGGACCACGGACGGCACCGCCGCCGGCACGCGCGAAATCCTCGCCGGCACCGCCTTCGCCGAGGGCCTGAACCCGCAGGGCCTGACCGCGCTGGCCACCGAAGTGCTGTTCACCGGCACGGACGCCGCCGGCCAAACCGCGCTCTGGACCACCGACGGCACCGATGCCGGCACCCAGGAACTCCTTGCGCTGGATGGCGTCGCCGCCAGCATCGTCACCCCGCAATCCCTGGTCTCCGGCGGGCTGGCCTATTTCGAGATCGCCGGCCGCCTCATCGTCAGCGACGGCACGCCGGCCGGCACCCGCATCTGCGCCACCGGGCTGGACAGCGGGGACGCCGGCCCCAGCCTGGCCCCGATCGACGGCGGTATCCTCTTTAGCGCCGCCAGCCAACTCTGGCGCACCGACGGCACAGAACCCGGCACCCAGCGCATCACCGACATCACCGCCCGCCACACCACCTTCTCCCCGAAGGACCTCACCGCCGCGGCCGGCTTCGTGCTGTTTCGCGGCGTCGATGCCACCGGCAACACCCAGCTCTGGCGATCCGACGGCAGCGCCGACGGCACCCTCGCACTGACCGATTTCACCAACGGCCGCGCCGCCAACGCCCCGCTCGGCATCACCGCCCTCGGCCCCGGCGCCATCTTCTTCGCCACCGCGCCTGACGGCACCCTGCACCTCTGGACCACCGACGGCACCCAATCCGGCACCACCGCCATCGCTGCGATCGACTCTGCCCACCCCGCCGCCATCAGCCTGGACGGTGATATCGCGCTCTTCAGCACCGCCACCGGCGGCCTCTGGCGCACCGACGCAACGCCGGCCGGCACGTTCCATCTCGGCACCGTCACCAGCGGCCCCGGCGTGCCCCTCCCCGGCGGCGGAACCCTCTTCGCCTCCCCCGGCGCGGACGGCGCCATCATACTGATCGACGGTGACACCCAGGGCGTCCACGTCCTGATCCAGGCCGCCTACGCCAACAATCTCAAGGTATTGACCAACGGCCCCCTCGTCCTCGCCCAGTCCGCCCCGCCGCCCTGCTTCCTCCCCGGCACCCGCATCCTCACCGCGGAGGGCGAATGCGCGGTGGAGGCGCTGCGCTCCGGCATGCGCGTCTACACCGGCTTCGGCGGCTGGCAGGAACTGCGCTGGTGCGGCCGCGGCCAGGCCCGGATCGGAACGGCCCACGATCATCCCGCCCGCCCCGTCATCATCGCCGCCGGCGCCCTCGGCCCGGGCGTCCCGGCACGAGACCTCGCGGTCACCCAGGGCCACTGCCTGCTCTTTCCCGCCCACCCCGGCCCCGGCGTGCTGATCCCCGCCGCGCTGCTGGTCAACGGCCACTCCATCCGCCTGCACCCCGGCGAGGGCGACATCACCTACTACCATCTCGGCTTCTCCGGGCATGACGTGGTGCTCGCCGAAGGCGCCGCCTGCGAGGCCTGGCACGATGACGCCGGCGACATCGCCTTCGACACCCCCCCGCCACCAGGCGTTGGCAGCGGCCCAACCTGCGCCCCGAAATGCGGCTACGGCCCACAGTCCATCGCCATCTGGCAAGCCCTGCACGATCGCGCCGGCATCGCCCCGCCACCCCTCGCCGCCGACCCTGGCCTGCATCTCCTCGCCGACGGCCGCCCGGTACTGCCCGACTTCCGCCACGCCAACCGCTACCGCTTCACCCTGCCGCAACGGCCGCTTGACCTGCGGTTGCTCTCCCGCAGCGCCGTCCCCGCCCAGTCCGGTCTCGGGCCTGACATCCGGCGCCTCGGCGTCGGCGTCCAGTCCATCGCCTTCGCCCAGCACGGCCTCCTGCACACAATCGCCGAGGACGACCCGGCGCTCGGCGACGGCTTCCACCCCGCCGATCCCGCCTCCGCCCTGCGCTGGACCACCGGCGCCGCCCACCTCGCCAGCTCCCATCTCCGCCTCGCCCGCGGCCCGTTGCGCATGGAAGTCATCGCCATCGGCCTCGCCGGCTACCCGCCCGAATGAACGCCGCCGGCCATGTTGACCTCATCAGCCCCGATCTCATCGAGGGCTGGCTCTACCTGCCCGCCGCCGCCAAACCCGCCGTCATCGAGGTGTTCCTCGGCCCCCTGCGCATCGGCAGTTGCCGTGCCGATCGCCCCCGCCAGGACCTCGCAGCCGCCGGCTACGGCGATGGCTGCTGTGCGTTCAGCTTCGTCGTTCCGTTACATCAGGCTGTAAAGAATCCTGACAGCCTCCGGTTGCGACTGTCAGGCACACCACTCCATTTGCTCCACGATGCGCAAACCCGGCTTTCCGGCCTTGAAACGCCCGCCCAACATTTTCGTGAAGTCCGGTCCGTGGCGGACACCAGCCAAACCATCCGCCAGCGGACCGTCCCTCACGCAAAATCAGTGTCTGGATCAGCCGAGGTGGCGTGAGAAGAAGTCGAGCGTGCGGGCCTGCGCCACAGCCGCATCGGTCGCGCTGAAACTGCCACGCTCATCGCAGGCGAACCCGTGCTGGGCGCCGGCATAGACATGGATTTCCGCGCCGGGCTGCGCCGCCATCACCGCCTCCACGTCGCTCATCGGAATGCCGGTGTCCTTTTCGCCGAAATGCAACTGCACCGCGCAGGCCGGAACCTCGGTGCGCGTGCCCGCCACCCCGCCGCCATACCAGCCTGAGGCCGCCGAGAACCGGCGCGAGCGCGTCGCCCCCCACCAGGCCACCGTGCCGCCGAAGCAATACCCGACGATCCCGAGCTTGCGCGGGCCAAGCGCGAGGGCGGCGGCCTCGATATCGGCGATGATGCCGGCATCCGGCACCTTGCCGCGCAGATCGCGGCCCTTGGCGATGTCATCGGCGGTATAGCCGAGTTCCACGCCGCGCTGCGCCCGGTCGAACATCGCCGGCGCAATCACCGCATAGCCGGCCGCCCCGAAGGCCGCGCACAGGTTGCGCATATGGTTGTTGACCCCGAAAATCTCCTGGATCACCACAAGCCCCGGCCCATCGCCATCCGGCCCGTCGCGCCACGCGGCCAGCTTGTGACCGTCAGCGGCGGTCAACTCGATGAATTTTCCCATGTCCGTTCCCCTTGCATGGCCAATACCATAGGGGGAGGATGGCACCATGGCCGAGATCGTCAACCTCCGTCGGGTGAAGAAGCAGCGCGCCCGCGCCGCCGCGGCGGCCGAGGCCGCACAGATGCGCGCGCTGCACGGCCGCACCGCCGGGCAAAAAGCCGCCGAGCAACAGGACCAGGCCCGCGCCGCCGCCCACCTCGACGGCCACCGCCAGGATACCGACCCCCCGCAGCCCGAGCCCGACGCGCCGTGAAGCCGCCTAACCCCCGGGCCGTCACATTTCTTTACACCACCGCCCCGTCCGGCCGCCGGCCGCCGCGCGCGGACACGCAATTGGTGCGTTTGACCCGCATCTCGGTGTTCGAAATTGTCCCCTTTGCGCCCGGTATCGCCGCCCCGCCCGGCAACGAGGCGCAATGACCCCGTTAGAGTCAGGAAACTTTACACAGGGCATCGATTAGCCCTGTTTCCCGTCGACAAGTTCATGATAAACAACGATTGTGTTCTCTGGCACGCTGATTGCTATGATGGTAGCAGACGAGCCGGATGGCCTTTCCAAGAAGCTGGGAAGGCGGCTGGCACGATGAGATTAGGTAAGGGAGTTCGACTATGCGCCTCTTGGAAAAGACTGTTTCCGCTGCCTCGATGCTGGTCGGATTTGTCATGATCGGGTCCGGCACCGTCAGCGCGACACCGATCATCGCGACCACGACCACCGCCTATAGCTGCTCGGCCGGGTCCTGCACCTACGCTGCCAGCGTCACATCGCTGACCGACTTCCAGGCCGATTTCAATATCCCGCAGTGGGGCTCGGCTGGCACGCCGTCCGGGCAGACGCTGACCGGCATGTCGTTCACCGTGACCGGCAGCTTCCACACCACGGGCTCGGTGACGGCGGGCGCCACTGGCGCGGCCGGCGTGTCAGTGATCACCGATGGCGCGGTCACGACTGGAACTGCCTTCCCGACCGGGCTTGGCGGGTTCACCGGTTATAACGGCAACAGCCCGACCTCGGTGACCTTCCAGCAGTCTGACGAAGAGACAAAGTCTCAGACCGTCGGCACGCTGGCGGCGAACACCACCTTCAGCTCCGTCAACTTCACCAAGGCGTTTGCCTTCACGTCGCCGGTGATCGGGATCGACACGGACCTGATCGGCGGCGGTACTTATCTGGTCGAGTTCGGCACCGGCACCTACACCCTGATCGGGACGTCGTCTGGCAACGCTTCGGGCAACGTGATTACGAACGACACCCTCGGGATCTCGCTGACCTACACCTACACCCCGACCATCGACACCCCGGAGCCCGCTTCGATGACCCTGCTCGGCGCTGGCCTGATCGGCCTCGGTGCCATCGCCCGTCGCCGCCGCGCCGCGAAGTAAGCCGGACCTAACACTCCCTACCCGGAAACGGCGGCCCTCGGGCCGCCGTTTTTGGTTTTGGCCTACCGTGCGTCGAGCGGAACCGCCGTCACCGAGTTGAACGCGCTGCCCCCGGTGCCCAGGCTGATGGTGGACCACACCAGATACACCAGCACCCGCTTGTCCTGGTCATACATCCGTGAAACGCGAACTTCCTTGAACAGCGGGCTGGCCCGCTCGCCGAACACCACCTCGTTGGTGGGCAGCTTGCCGTCCTTGATATGCACCGGCCCAACCGCCCGGCACGCGATGGAGAACCGGTTCGGGTCCGTCGCCAGCCCCAGCGAACCGGTCACCCCGCCCGTCTCGGCCCGCGAGACATAGCACGACACCCCATCCACCCGCGGATCGTCATACCGATCCACCACCACCCGATCATTGCGGCCGACCAGGCGGAACGTCGTATCCACCGTCCCGATCCGCGCCGGCCCGTCCGCCGCCAAGGCGGGCGGCACCAACCCCGCGGGCGCCGCGAGAACGGTGGCAAGCAGCATTATGCGCCGCATGATGATATCTCCCTTGAATGAAACCAACGCGCCGCCGGTCGCCCTAGGCCAGATGCGGCCGGGCAAACGGCGCGAAACTCGCGGCCAGCACAATGTAGATGTCCCGCTTGAACGGCACCGCCAGCTCTGGCAACTCCGCCAACGGCGCCCAGCGCCAGGCATCGAACTCGGGATGCGGGTCCAGATCGAGCCGGATATCGGCGTCCTCGCCCAAAAACCGCAGCGCAAACCAGCGTTGCCGCTGCCCGCGATAACGCCCCCCCAGCGCCCGCCCGATCAACTCCGCCGGCAGGTCGTAGGTCAGCCACTCCGGATGCTCGCCGATAATCGCCGCCCGATCGGTGCCGATTTCCTCGGCCAACTCGCGCAGCACCGCCCCGCGCGGGTCCTCGTCGTCATCGATCCCGCCCTGCGGCATCTGCCACCCCCCCGGCGCCCCCTCGGCATTCGGCAGGTCCGCCCGCCGCGCCACCAGCACCTCGCCGGCACGGTTGAACAGCACGGCGCCCACATTGGGGCGGTAGGGCAGGGCGGCATGATCGGGATGCATGATGGCTCCAGTCTAGCGAGGGGTGGCGATAATGGCGCTCACCGGGACCAGCACATACCCGCGCACCGGCAGCGAAGTCGCCCAGGCCGCGATCCTATCGACAATCATGGGCGCCGGACTATCGGCCAGCCCGATCGCCGCGCCGGTCTCCCGCGCGATCCGTTCGAGCTGCCCCAGCCGCTCATCCACCTCCGAGCGAACCGGCGGCGCATCGACCACCAGGTCGATCGCGCGATACGGCGGCAGATGCGCCGAACGCGGCGGCTGCCCGCCCGGCCGGGGATCGAGATACAGCAGCCCACGACGGGCCAATTCCTCCAGCATCACCGCATGCAGTTCCGGCGCATTGGCGAACCGCTCGCCATGCATCCGCCCCAGCACGGCGGTCACCCCGGCATAACCCTCGAACCTGGACAGCGCCCATTGCAGCCGCCGGGCGTTCTCGGCGGGCGCGGCGCCGGTTAACAGCGCCTGCGGCCCAGGGTCGTTCTGCGGATAGAGGGACGGCTCCATCGGCACCACAGCGAAAAGCTCATGCCCACGCGCCCGCGCATCCTCCAGCAACCCGCCCGCCCGCACCCCATACGGCGGAATCGCGAACGAAACCGCCGCCGGCAACCCGCGAATGGCCTCGCCGCTATCCTGCGCATTCATCCCGACATCGGCGAGCAGAATGGCAATCCGCGGCCGCTTGTCCGCCGGGTCCCACCCGGCGGCATACCGCGCACCCGGCGTCCGGCCGTCAGGGCCGATACGGGGCAGCGTCCGATCGGGAAACGCGGGCGCGGCCTCCAGCAAGGCCGGGTCCACCGCCGCAATCGCCGCGCCAGGCGGCAGCGGCCCAACCACAACCACTGGCGCCGGCGCCTCATGCACTGCCGCCACCGGGGCCGCCACCACCAGCGGCGCCGGCTCCACATGCGCCGCCGCCGGCTTCGGCAACGGCCCGAGATATTGCAATGCGCCGGCGAGCCCGCCCACGCCCACAATCACGCAGCCCCAGAATAGCGCGAGCGCCCGAAGCACAGGGTCGCCCCCGCCCTTCATGCGTGCGGCCAGGCGGGGCGGCTCAGCGCGCCGCCCGCTTGCCCATCGGCATCGCCCGCACCACGGTCAACGCCTGCTGCAACACATAGTCGGTCTCCGGCTTGGCCGCATCGAACGTCGGCCAGCTCTCGGGCGGCAGCTTGACGATATCCTTCGCCACCGCCGGCAGATCGGTGCGCGGCGCCGCGGAATCGGCCGGCGCCCCGCCGGTGTTGCTGATCGCGCCCTTCAAATCCGCCTCGCGCTCCGGCCCGAAATGCGGCGGGTCGTTGCGCGTCGAATTCACCTCGATGTCCGGCGCAATGCCCAGCCCCTGGATCGACCGGCCGGACGGCGTGTAGTACCGCGCCGTCGTCAGCCGCATCGCGCCATTGCCCGGCAGCGGGATCACCGTCTGCACGCTCCCCTTGCCGAAGCTGCGCGTCCCCATCAGCACCGCGCGGCGATGGTCCTGCAATGCGCCCGCCACAATCTCGCTCGCCGAGGCCGAACCGCCATTGATCAGCACCACCACCGGCAACCCGCCGGTGATATCGCCGTCCTTGGCGTTCCAACGCTGGCTGTCCTCGGTATGGCGCGCCCGGGTGGAAACAATCTCGCCCTGCGCGATGAAATCATCCGACACCGCGACCGCCTGGTCCAGCAGCCCGCCCGGATTGTTGCGCAGGTCAAGCACCACGCCCTTCAGCTTGCCGCCCGACTGCTCCTTCAACGTGTTGAACGCCTTGCGCAGCCCGCTGTCGGTCTGCTCGCTGAACGAGGTCACGCGGATATAGGCGATATCGCCCTCCAGCCGAGACTTCACCACCTGGATCTTGATGATCTCGCGCTGCATCGCAAGCTCAACCGGGGTGTCCACCCCGGCCCGCTTGATGGTCAGCGAAATCTTGCTGCCCGGCGTGCCGCGCATCTTGTCGACCGCCTCGTTCAGCGTCAGCCCCTGCACCGTCTTGCCGTCCAGCGCCACGATCAGGTCGCCCGCCTTCACCCCCGCCCGCATCGCCGGCGTATCGTCGATCGGCGACACCACGCGGATATAGCCGGATTCCTGCGTCACCTCGATGCCAAGCCCGCCGAACTGCCCGCGCGTCTGCACCTGCATGTCGGTGAACTGCTTGGCGTTCATGTAGCTGCTGTGCGGATCAAGCCCGGTCAGCATCCCGTTGATGGCGTTCTCCACCATCTCGCGGTCATTCGCCGGCTCCACATACTCGGCCCGCACCCGCTCGAACACATCGCCGAACAACGCGAGCAGCCGATACGTCTCGGCCCGGGTGGCATCCTGCGCCAGCGCGCTCGGAAACAGCGATACGCCGAACCGGCTCTCCAGCCTGCCCGCAACCGGGCCGGCCGCGATCCCTGCCGCGAATGCCGCCCCCAGCAACAGGCTACTGCGAAGCTTCATATCCAGAATTCCCTCAATCGAATGTCGATTCTAGCGCATGTCTCAGCTTTTCGCACGCAGATATGGGGCCGGATTTACCGGCTGACCATCCCGCCGAAGCTCAACATAAAGCGATGGTCGCGCGCCGGCGGATCGCGGGTCCCATTGTGGCATCTGCCCAACCGGCTCGGCCGGCTGGACCGATTGGCCAACCTGCACGTCCAGATGTTCAAATCCCGATAACACGAAGTGGTAGCCCCCGCCGCAATCCACAATCAGCAACAAGCCGAAACTGCGAAAAACCCCGGCATAAACCACCCGCCCGCCACACGGCGCCACCACCCGCGCCCCCGAAACCGGCTGATAGGACAGCCCCACCGCCGGCCCGCCATCGCTCGCCTCGCCGAAACCACGCACCACCGCGCCCGCCACCGGCGGCACCAGCGTGCCCTTCGGCGCCCCCAGACCAGGCCCCGCCACCCGGCCCAGCGCCTCCGCCCGCGCCCGCGCCGCCTCGGCCTCCGCCTCGCGCCGCAGCTTCGTCGCCGTCTCGGCCTCCGCCCGCGCCCTGGCCTCCGCCGCCTGGCGCTCCTCCTCGATCCGGGCCAGCGCCGCCCGCAAATTCGCCGCCCGAGCCCCCTCCGCCGCCGCCCGCCGCTCCGCCTCCACCGCCACGCCCTCGGCATGCCGCCGCGTGTCCCGCGCCGCCGCAATCTGCGCATCCAGCGCCAGTCCCGCCTGCGCCTGCGCCGCCTGCGCCGCCGTCAATCCCGGCAACGCCGCGTCGATCTGCGCCTGCAACCCATCCACCTCCGCCTGCTCCGCCCGCAACGCCGCGGCCTCCGCCTCCAACTGCCGCGTCATCGCCCCCAACACGATCAACCCCCGAACCGACTGCTCCGGCGCCATCGGCACCGCCAGCAACGTCTCGGTCGGAAACAACCCCAGCCGCTCGATCAACGGCAGGAACGGTGCCAACTCCGCCGCCCTGGTCGCCAGCCGGCCCTCAGCCTCCAACCGCCGCCGCGCCAACTCCGCCACTTTCTCCGAAGCCGCCCCCGTTGCCGCTTCCAACTCGCGCAGCTTCGCCACCGTCGCCGCCCGCTCGCGCCCCAGCCGCTCCTCCTCGGCCGCCGCCGCCGCCGCCTGCCCCCGAGCCACCCGCTGCGCCTCGATCTCAGCCGCCCGCGCCCGCTCGGCCTCCTGAACCTGCTGCGGAGAGGGCGGACCGGCGGCTGGGAGGGCCAGGAGCGTGAAGAGAAGGAAGGCCAGGGCTCTGCCCTGGACCCGCCAAGGGGCAGGGGCCCCTTGGATCCCGCTACTTAAGAAAGAATTCATGGCTGAAGAGAGGGGCCAACCGAGCGGTTGCCGCCACTCCTATGGCCCCCTCTCTTCAGCCATGAACCCCTTGAAGTCATGGGTTCCAAGGGCCCGTCCCGTCGCGCGAAGGCGCGCAACGGATTTGGCGGGGTCGAGGGGCGAAGCCCCCGCCTTCCTTCCCTCACGCCCCAGGCTCTGTCAGCCGCCGCCCCGTCATCTCCGCCGGCTGGTCGAGCCCGAGCAGTCCGAGCAGCGTCGGCGCGATATCGGCGAGCCGGCCGTCATGGATTGCCGCCGCCTGGCTGCCGATCAGCATCACCGGCACCGGGTTGGTGGTGTGGGAGGTATGCGGCCCGCCGGTCACCGGGTCCCGCATCATCTCGCAGTTCCCATGATCCGCCGTCACCAGCAGCGCGCCGCCTTGCTCGGCCACCGCCGCCGCGATGCGCCCGAGCCCGGTGTCCACCGTCTCCACCGCCTTGATCGCGGCCGGCAGGCTGCCGGTATGGCCCACCATGTCGGGGTTGGCGAAATTCAGGATGATCAGGTCATAGGTCCCGGTCCCGATCGCCGTCACTGCCTTGTCGGTGAGTTCCGGCGCCGACATTTCGGGCTGCAGGTCATAGGTGGCCACCTTGGGGGACTGCACCATGGTGCGATCCTCGCCCGGATTGGGCACCTCGATCCCCCCGTTCAGGAAGTAGGTCACGTGGGGATATTTCTCGGTCTCGGCCATGCGAAGCTGCCGCAGCCCCGCCGCCGCCACCACCTGCCCGAGCAGATGGTCCATGGTCTGCGGCGGAAACAGGATACCGAGGCGCTCGGAAAGATGGTCGCTGTAATGCGTCATCCCGGCCATCGCGGCAAAGGCGATGCGGCGCGGACGCACAAACCCATCGAACACATCATCGATCAGCGGCGCGAAGATTTCGCGCACCCGGTCCGCCCGGAAGTTGAAGCACAGCAGCCCGTCGCCATCCTTCATCCCGCGATACCCGGCCACCACGGCGGGAATGACGAACTCATCGGTCACCGCATTGCCGTACGCGGCATCGATCACCGAGGCCGCATCGGCGAAACTCGGCCCCTGCGCCTCGGCCATGGCGAAATACGCCTTGGACACCCGCTCCCACCGCTTGTCGCGATCCATCGCGTAATACCGGCCGGACACGGTGGCAATCGGCGTGCCCTCGGGCAGGGCGGCCTGAAGCCGCTGGATATCATCGGCGCCGGAGCGGGGAGGGGTGTCGCGCCCATCGGTGAACGCATGCACCACGCACGGCACCCCGGCATTCGCCAGGATACGCGCCAACGCGGCGGCATGGGTCTGGTGCGAATGAACCCCGCCCGGAGACACCAGGCCGAACAAATGGCACGTCCCGCCGCTGGCCTTCATCGCGCCGATGAACCGTCCCAGCACTGCATTAGTGGCCAGCGAGCCATCGGCCACCGCCCGCCCGATCATCGGCAGGTCCTGCATCACCACCCGCCCGGCACCGATATTCATGTGCCCGACCTCGGAATTTCCCATCTGCCCATCGGGCAGCCCGACATCGAAGCCCGAGGTATGCAGCAGCGCATGCGGATTGGCCGCCCACAGCCGATCGAAATTCGGCGTCCTGGCGAGTCGCACGGCGTTATCCGCGGTTTCCTCGCGCCATCCCCAGCCGTCGAGGATCATCAGCATGACGGGTTTCGGTGCGGGCATAGGGGGCGACTCCGTTCGAACGAGACGCTGGTTCCCTTAGCGTTCCCCCGCCCCGGGGACAACCAATCCCGGGGGGTCTCGGGTCAATTCGCCGGATATTGCCGTGGATAGGTCACTTTATCCGCCGGGCCGGGCGGTTCGGGGGGGCCCTTCTTGCCGCACGCGGCAAGCGTGGCGGCCAGCGCGAGTGCGAGCAGCAGTGCCCTCATGCCAGCGCCTTCAGCCAGCGCGCGGCCTGGGCGGCAACATTGGCCGGCGCCGTGCCGCCATAGCTGACCCGCGAGGCAACCGAGGCCTCCACCGTCAGCACGTTGAAGATATCGGCGGTAATCCCCGCCTCCTCGTCCTGCATCTCGGCGAGACTGAGCCCCGCGAGGTCGATCCCCTTGGCCTCCGCCTTGGCCACCAGCCGCCCGGTCACGTGATGCGCGGTGCGGAACGGCAGCTTGAGCACCCGCACCAGCCAATCCGCCAGATCGGTCGCGGTGGCGAACCCAGACCCGGCGAATTCGCGCATCCGCACGATATCGGGCGTCATGTCGCGCACCATCCCGGCGATCGCGGCCAGTGACAGCGCCCAGGCATCGGCCGCGTCGAACGCCGGCTCCTTGTCCTCCTGCATGTCCTTGGCATAGGCCAGCGGCAGCCCCTTCATCACCGTCAGCAGCCCGACGAGCGAGCCATTGATCCGCCCGGTCTTGGCCCGCACCAACTCGGCCGCGTCCGGATTGCGCTTCTGCGGCATGATCGAACTGCCGGTGGTGAACGCGTCCGACAACCGGATGAACCGGTATGGCGCGCTGCACCAGATCACGATCTCCTCGGCCAGGCGGGAGAGATGCATCGCCGAAATCGCCGCCGCCGACAGGAATTCGAGCGCGAAATCCCGGTCCGACACCGCATCCAGCGAATTGGCGGTCGGCCGGTCGAACCCCATCGCCCGCGCCGTCATCTCCCGATCGAGCGGGAAGGAGGTCCCGGCCAGCGCCGCACTGCCCAGCGGGCATTCGTTGAGCCGCTTGCGGCAATCGGCCAGCCGCCCGCGGTCACGGTTGAGCATCTCCACATAGGCCAGCATGTGGTGCCCGAAGGTCACCGGCTGGGCGGTCTGCAGATGGGTAAACCCCGGCATCGGGTCCGCCGCATGCAATTCCGCCCGCTGCGCCATCGCCAGCATCACATCGGCGATCTGCGCGTCCAGCCCGTCGATCGCATCGCGCACCCACAGCCGGAAATCCGTCGCCACCTGGTCGTTGCGGCTGCGCCCGGTGTGGAGTCGCCGCCCGGCGTCCCCGATCCGCTCCGTCAGGCGCGCCTCGATATTCATGTGGATGTCTTCGAGGGTCTCCTCGAACACGAACCGCCCGGCGTCGATATCCGCCGCAATGGCGGACAACCCGGTCCGAATGTCGGTTTCGTCCTGCACCGTCAGGATGCCGAGCTTCACCAGCATCGCCGCATGGGCCAGCGAACCCCTGATGTCTTGCCGCCACATCTTGCGGTCGAAGCCGATCGAGGCATTTATCTCCTGCATCACCACGGAGGGGCCGGCGGCGAAGCGGCCGCCCCATTGCATGTTGGCGTTGGTATTGCGCAGATCGGGTGTTTCGCTCACGCGGGGCATATCCGGGTTTGGAGGTTCGAGATGCAGATCACCAGACGCGGTGCGTTCCTGGGAGGCGCCGCGGCACTGACCGGCGGGACCCTAGCGGCGGTGGCGCTGTGGCGCAAACCGGCCCCGGTGGTCTTCACCCTGGCCAACGCCGTCACCCCGGGCCTGAAGCCGCTCGACGGCTTCGTCGCCAAGACCCCACCCGGCCCCCCGCCGGCCGCCGGCTTCTTCGATGGCGACGGCGTTTCCCACAGCATCGCCGATTTCGCCGGGCAGGGGCTGATCATCAACCTCTGGGCCACCTGGTGCATTCCCTGCGTGGCCGAGATGCCGGAGTTGCAGGTCATGGCGAAGGTGCTGGCCGCCGAAAAGGTCGCCGTCCTGCCGCTCTCCTCCGATCGCGGCGGCGCCGCCGTGGTGCGCAAGTTCTACGCCGCCCACGAAATCCAGGGCCTCGGCGTCTGGCTCGATCCGAAAGGCGAGGCGGCCCGCGCCTGGGGCGCCCGCGGCCTGCCCACCACCCTCATCATCGACCGCCAGGGCCGCGAGGTCGCCCGCCTGGAAGGCGCCTTCGAATGGGCCAGCCCGGCCTCCCTGGCCGAAATCCGGCGCCTGGTCGGATGAAAATCCGCCCCGCCACCGAGGCGGACATCGCCGCTGCCGCCCGCGTGGCGGAAGCCTCCTACCGCGTCGCGTTCGCGACCATCCTGGAACCCGAGGCGCTCGCCGGACGCACCGCGGCAGTCTTCGCCCTCCGGTTCGCCGCCGTCCTGCCCGGCCTGCGGGTGGCCGAACGCGATGGCGCCATCCTCGGCTTCTCCCTGCTGACCGGCCAGCATATCGACATGCTGTTCATCGATCCCGCCGCCCAAGGCACCGGCGCCGGCACAATGCTGCTGGCCGAGGCGGAGGTGCGCGGCGCGGTGAGCCTGGAATGTTTCCGCGACAACCACCCCGCCCGCCGCTTCTACGAGCGCCACGGCTGGCGGGTCACCCGCGCCTATGCCCGCGAACTGGCCGGCCGGGTGCGCGATTTCGTGTTCTATGAGAAGCAATCCGCCGAACTGGACATAGCCGCCGCCGCCCCCGCGCCCTAGGCTCGCCGCGGTTCAAGCTGCCGGGGCCCATTTCATGCCGCGCCGTTTCCTGTTGTTTTCCTGCGTCCTCGCGGCCATGGCGGCCGGCGGCGGGGCCGTGCTCCTGGGCTGGCCGCTGCCCGCCGCCGGATTGTTCGTCCTCGGCGCCCTCCCAGTCGCCTGGCTGGTCGCGCGCGATACCCTGCGCACCCTGATCGGCGGCGCCCTCGGCGTCGATGTGGTGGCCCTGGTCGCCATCCTCGCCGCCATCGCGCTCGGCGAATACTTCACCGCCAGCCTCATCGCCCTCATGGTGGCCGGCGGCGGCGCCCTGGAGGAATTCGCCGAGGCCCGCGCCCGCCGCGAACTCACCGCCCTGGTCTCCCGCACCCCACGCATCGCCCACCGCCGCGAAGGCACCCTCCTGCGGGACGTCGCGGTCGCCGACATCGCCGCCGGCGACAGTCTGCTGGTCAAGCCCGGCGAAATCCTCCCGGTCGACGGCACCATCGAGGACACCCCCGCCATCCTCGACGAAGCGGCGCTGACCGGCGAACCCCTCCCCGTCACCCGCGCCGCCGGCGACATCGCCCGCAGCGGCACGGTGAACGCCGGCGGCCCCATCGCCCTGCGCGCGGCCGCCTCGGCGGAGGCCAGCACCTACGCCGCCGTCGTCCGCCTCGTGCAGGCCGCCGAGGGCGAACGCCCGCCGATGGTGCGCCTGGCCGATCGCTGGGCGCTGTATTTCCTGCCCATCACCCTGATGGCCTCCGCCGCCGCCTGGGCCATCGCCGGCACCGCCGAGCGCGCCCTGGCCGTCCTGGTTGTCGCCACCCCATGCCCCCTCATCCTCGCCGCCCCGGTGGCCCTGGTATGCGGCATCTCCCGCGCCGCCCGCCTCGGCGTCATCGTCAAGGGCGGCGGCGCGCTCGAACGCCTCGCCCGCGTGCGCACCGCGCTGTTCGACAAAACCGGCACCCTGACCACCGGAACCCCCCGCGTCACCGGCGTCGAGCCCCTGGCCGGATTCGACGGCGATACCGTGCTGCGCCTGGCCGCCTCCCTGGAGCAGGTCTCCCAGCACGTGGTCGCCGCCGCCATCGTGGCCGCCGCCCGCGCCTCCAACCTCGCTTTGGCGCTGCCGCTCGCGGTGGAGGAAGTCCCCGGCGGCGGCCTCGCCGGCGTGGTCGAGGGCCACGCCGTGATGGTGGGCAGCGCCGGCTTGCTGGAGGCGGCCGGCTTCATGCTCCCGGCCACCGGCAGCGCCGCCCGCCTCGCCGCCGCGGCCGCCTCCGCCTCCTGGGTCGGCGTCAATGGCGCGGTGGCCGGCGCCGTCCTGCTCGCTGACCGCATCCGCCCCGAAACCCCGCGCGCCATCCGGGACCTCCGCGCCGCCGGCGTCCTGCGCCTGGTCATGGTCACCGGTGACCGCGCCGCTTCCGCCGAGCCGGTCGGCGAGGCCCTCGGGCTTGACGCCGTCCACGCCGACCTCACCCCGCGCGGCAAGATCGACACCGTGCACGCCGAACGCCCCTGCCTGATGATCGGCGACGGCATCAATGACGCGCCCGCCCTCGCCGCCGCCGACGTCGGGGTGGCCATGGGCGTGCGCGGCGCCGCCGCGGCCGCCGAGGCGGCGGATGTGGTGCTGCTGGTGGACCGGATCGACCGCATCGCCGCCGCCATCGCCACCGCCAAGCGGGCGCGTGCCATCGCGGTGCAGTCCATCGCGGTCGGCATGGGCCTCTCGGTGGTGGCGATGGGCGTCGCGGCGGTCGGCTACCTGCCGCCCATCTGGGGCGCGCTGCTGCAGGAGGCGATCGACGTCGCGGTCATCCTCAACGCCCTGCGCGCCCTCGGCGGCGGCGCCACCCCCTCCGCCATACCCGCCGCCGCCGGCGTGCCCCGCGTGCTGGAGGACCATTCCCAGCTCCGCGCCCTGATGGACCGCATGCGCCGCACCGCGGACCGCATGAACAGCGGGGACGCGCCGGACACCCACGACGCCGAACTCCGCGCCATCGCCCTCGGCCTGCGCACCCTCGTGCTGCCCCACCAGCAGGCCGAGGAGCGCAACACCTTCCCCATCCTCGCCCGCCGCCTCGGCGGCCACGATCCCCTCGGCGCGATGACCCGCATGCACGAGGAAATCAGCCACCTCAGCAGCCGCTTCAACGCCCTCCTGGCCGGCGCCGACGCCGATGGCGTCTCCGCCGCCGAGGCCCGCGAACTCCGCCGCCTGCTCTACGTGCTCGATGCCGTCATCGCCCTGCACCTCGCCGCGGAGGAGGAACTGCTGGCCCAGGCCGAGGAAGCCGGCGAGCGTTGATCCAGCCCTGGCGCACCGGCCGTTGCGGCGTACCGCGCCGCCGCCTAGTTTGCGCCCCTTCGAATCCTATGGAGGAATTTAATGTCGCAACGCATGCTTGAAGGCAAAGTCGCCGTGGTCACCGGCGCCGGTGGCGGCATCGGCCGCGAGATCGCCCTGATGATGTCCCTCGCCGGCGCCCGGATCGTCATCAACGACCTCGGCGTCTCCGTCACCGGCGATGGCGGCTCCGCCACCCCGGCCGAGCAGACCAAGGGCATCATCGAGCAGCGCGGCGGCGAGGCGGTGATCAACACCAACTCCGTCAGCTCCTGGAATTCCGCCCGCGGCATCGTGGAAACCGCGATGGACGCCTTCGGCCGCATCGATATCGTGGTCAACAACGCCGGCATCCTGCGGGACGTGATTTTCCACAAGATGACCGAGGATGACTGGAACAGCGTCATCAACGTCCATCTCAACGGCAGCTTCTACGTCAGCCGCGCCGCCGCCGAGCATTTCCGCAAGCAGGAAAGCGGCGCCTTCGTCCACATGAGCAGCACCTCCGGCCTGATCGGCAATTTCGGCCAGGCCAACTACTCCGCCGCCAAGCTCGGCATCACCGCACTGTCCAAGTCGATCGCGCTGGACATGGCCCGTTATAACGTGCGTTCCAACTGCATCGCCCCCTTCGCCTGGAGCCGGATGACCGGCAGCATCCCCGCCGAAACCCCGGAGCAGAAGGCCCGTGTCGAGAAAATCAAGCAGATGACGCCCGACAAGAACGCCCCCATGGCGGTCTTCCTCGCGTCGGACGCCGCCAAGGGCGTCACCGGCCAGGTCTTCGCCACCCGCAACAACGAAATCTTCCTGATGTCCTCCCCCCGCCCGGTCCGCAGCGTCCACCGCAGCGAAGGCTGGACCCCGGAAACAATCGCCGAGCACGGCATCCACTCCCTGAAGGGCGCCTTCATGCCGCTCGATCGCTCGGGCGAAGTCTTCACCTGGGACCCTATCTGACCCCAGGCCCCGATCCTGCGAGGGCGGCCCCCGGGCTGTCCTCGCAGGATCGAGACGAATTAATATTTTATAGACAAACCGCCTGCGTCCGCGCACAAGAATTCCCGTTCCCGTTAACGGTCAGTTCATCCATGCGCCGTAGCCTCCTGCACATGATCGCTCCCTCCTCCCTTTCCGCCTTCTCGGCAAGCATCGCCAATGGCGGGATACCGGCCGCGGGTGGCGTGCAAAAAGCACGCGCCCAGCAGGCGCCCACCACCCAAGCCGCCCCGGCCCCGCAAACCGCGGGGCCGGTGCCGCCCGCCCGCCCCCCCGGCCAATTCATGCCCCGCGGCTCCCTCCTCGATCTGACGGCCTGATCCACACCACCGTTGACAGACCGCCCGCACCGGCCCAATTCTCCGCACATCCGAGGGGTGCCCTGGCAAAGGGCTGAGATACCGTTGGGCACGCAGGTGCCGGCGCGGTGACCCTAAAGACCTGACCCGGGTAATGCCGGCGTAGGGACGGGAAGCGCGCCCCACACAGCCACTCCCCCCTCTATGCCGTTCCCCCGAACGCGAGAGGAAGCGCCATGAACGTCCAGGCCAAACCAGCCACCGTCACCACCGGGCCCATCATCGGCTCCCGCAAGGTCTACTCCAGCGCCGAGGGCCGCCCCGATATCGCGGTCCCCTTCAAGGAGATCGACCTTCACCCCACCGCCAACGAGCCCCCGCTCCGCCTGTACGACACCTCCGGCCCCTACACGGCGGACAACGCCGCCATCGATCTCGAAAAGGGCCTCGAACAGGTCCGCGCCGCCTGGATCGCCAACCGCGGCTTCTCCGCCATCGCGCCCCGCGAAGTGAAACCCGAGGACAACGGCTTCGCCACCGGCGCCAACCTCGTCACCGCCTGCCCCGCGCCCCGCACCGTCTACGGCGCCGCCGACGGCCAACTCGTCACCCAGTATGAATTCGCCCGCGCCGGCATCATCACCGAGGAGATGATCTACGTCGCCCACCGCGAAAACCTCGGCCGCACCAAAGCCCTCGAATCCGCCCAGGCCACCATCGATGACGGCGAAAGCTTCGGCGCCGAAATCCCCGCCTTCGTCACCCCCGAATTCGTCCGCTCCGAAATCGCCCGCGGCCGCGCCATCATCCCGGCCAACATCAACCACCCCGAACTCGAACCCGTCATCATCGGGCGCAACTTCCTGGTCAAGATCAACGCCAACATCGGCAACTCCGCCGTCACGTCCTCCGCCGCCGAGGAAGTCGAAAAGCTCGTCTGGGCCATCCGCTGGGGCGGCGACACCGTGATGGACCTCTCCACCGGCCGCAACCTCCACCACATCCGCTCCTGGATCCTGCGCAACTCCCCCGTCCCCATCGGCACCGTGCCCATCTACCAGGCCCTCGAAAAAGTCGGCGGCAACCCCGACAAGCTCGACTGGGAAGTCTTCAAGGACACCCTGATCGAAC
>CAIMWH010000135.1 GCA_903845065.1 uncultured Rhodospirillales bacterium
AGGGGAGTTGGGGCTGTCGTGCGGGGCATGACCATTTCGATGTTTTACCTGTCGCCCTCAAGGGTAAACTTCCGGGGGGTCGATGTCTCATCGGTGTTGGCACGGAGGGGCCCCCCGATGCTCGACCAACACCAGGTCATCCCCGTCCACCGCAGCAACCTGCGGCAACTGCAACAAAGTCGGCATCATCCCTCCATCTTTTTGTCAGCCGCGAACCACAGAGCGCCTCGCAACGCCGGCCTACGGGGCCGCCCTCAGGCGACGGCCGCCCACCCCGTGACACCAGACCCGACGCGCTTCACCCACCAGGTCGCCCCGACCCCGCCGTCAAGGTTCCGCCAATCCGAACCCGGATTGGCCGAAACCACACCTTCGGGGCTACCGCGCCCCATCCCAGACGTGCACCCGGCACTCTCCCCAGGCGCCGTCAAATGCAGCGGCCCACCAAGCGCATTCGCCGCCAATGACCGGCTCGCCCGCCAACTCCCGGACACCGCCGTCCACTCCACCTCGGCACCGGCCGGCACGGACAAATCGGCCCCGGTCCAATTCTGCTGACCGGAATTCGCCACGAAACTCATCGGGCACTCACACCGCACCCGAACCCGCCGCCCCTCCGGCAGCGGCGGGCCCGCATACCCAACCGCCGTCGCACCAGCACCATCCCCGCCGATCGTCACCGCAACCACCGTGCCCGGCACGCCGTAGTTGGCACCGGCCGCCACGATCATCACCCCGATCACACTGCCGTTGCTCAAAAACGCCGTCGCCGCCGCCCCGCTCCCCGGCCCACCAATCGCCACCGTCGCGTGGCTGTAGCCGGAACCCCCGGCCGTAACCCGGATGAAACTGATCCTCCCGGACTGCTGCGCCTGCCGCGTCGAAATCATCGACACCACCGGAACCGCCGTGCTCGTCACCACCACGCTGTCCGCGATATCGGGAACAACAATCTGCTGGCCGCTCCCGCCCACCGGATCAACCACCAGCCGCTCATTGAAATTATACCGGTTGGCCTCGACAATCACGCCATCGGTGTCCGCCCACAGGCAGTTCCCGACATCCGAAGTGCCCACGAAGTGGTTACGCGCCACCAGCACCGCCCGCGGCCCATCCCGCAGCCACACCCCGCCGGCCGCACCATTCATCCCGATCCAGTTTCCCGCAATCGAGGTTTGGCTGCTCGATTGATTGAAATTGAGCCCGTTGGCATCAGTCTCAACGTTAGCAACACAAATACCAGCAACAGTAAAATCCTGCACCGAGTTGTCCTCAACCCGTATCGCCAGCCCACCCCCACAATTGATGCCATAGGCGCACCCGGTAATCGCGTTGTTGCGCACATCCAAGCGCTGCGACCCGCCGCAATCGATGCCAAACGTCGCCGAACCCACAATGACATTATCGGCCACCAGCGAAGCCGCGGCGTTCACCAGCAACCCGCCGCCGTTGGCAATCCCCGTCCCATTCCCCGACAGGATATTCCCCAGAACCGCCAACCCCTGCCCGGCCACCGCAATCCCGTAGATCGCGTTGTCATGGCAAATGTTGTTCGAGACCAGCACGCTGATGGCATCAGGATTTGCATTGCCCCACACCGGGGGCGACACATTGGTGACATTGTAGTTCCCAACCGATATCCCGCGCTGGTTCGCCCAGGCGCTGCTGTCACTGATCTGGACCAGCCGCGCCTTGCGAACAAACGCCGCATCGTTGAAATCAGCCACAATGCCAAACCCGGCGTTGTCGTGCGCCCGGCAATCCCGCACCATCACGCCACCGCACGCCTGGATCCACAGCCCATGTGCCGCATTGTGATCGAACGAACAGTCGCGAACCTGGTGCTCACTCGCCAGCGGATCGCTCGCCAGGAAAACCAGCCCGCACCCCAATGTTGCGCCGTACGAATTACGGAACGCACACCGATGAAAATCCGCATGCAGGCACGAGCTCGCCACCTGCACCCCCCAACTCTCAACGGCCACCGCCGCACCGTTGGCATCGAACACCACCCCGTCGGCGGCAAACCGATCCCCCTGCACGGCAATCCAGGCCCCGTTCCCGGCCTGCGCCCCACGCCGCAGCACCGACAGCCCCGGCACCCCCAGCAACATCACGCCCGATCGCGCGATGGTGAACTGCCCGTTGATCACATAGGTCTTCGCACCCAACCGGAGCGGCACCCCGGCCGCCACCGCCGCCGCAAACGCGGCCGTATCGTCACTGACGCCATCCCCCTTGGCCCCGAACGCCTCCACCTGCACCGCATCCGCCGCGATATCCGCAACCAACCGCGCCCGCCCCAGACCACTGGGCGTCACCGTCGCCTGCGACACATCGACATGGTCGACACCCGCCATTCCGCCCAGCAACTGCCCATAGCTGACAGCAACATTGCGCCCACCCTGAGCAATCGGCACAAGATCCGCGGCACTCGGCACCGCCCCCGCCGGCAGCGCCGCAACATTCAGCGCACTGGTGGCGGCCGAAAGCACCCCACCCGCCAGCGTCAGGTTCGCCCCCACGCCAAGCGCCTCCGGCACGCCACTGCCGGCACTGGACCGTCCCAGCAACTGCCCCTGGCCGATGGCGATCTGCGGCTGCATCCCAGCCAGCATCTGCACCCGCGTGATCTTGTGCAGGCTGCCGCCCTGGCTGATCGGCAGCACGTCATTGTCGGCGGCCGCGGCCGCAACGCTGAGGTTGTCGATTGTCGGCATGGCCTAGCTCCCCAACAGGATCGGATTGCCGTTCTGATCAGTAATGATGGTACCCTGCTCAGTCGTCAGTGAGGTCGTCGGCGAAACCACCGAAGTCAGCGCCAGCACCGGCAGCAAAACTGACCGGCTGATCGTCCGGCCCGACAGTGTCGCGATGCTGACCTGCACCGTATAAACCGTCCCCGCCTGCCCCCCGGAAAACCAGAACACCGCCAGAGACCCGTCGGCCGCCACTGAATTGACCACCAGGTCACCACCCGCCGATGGAGACATCGTCACGTTGACCGCCGAAATCGTGTCCCCCTCGCTCCCGGTCAGCGCCGCCGCGATGTCGAACTGATAGTCGAGCACATCGGCCGGATCTTTTGCCGGCCACGCCAGAGGCGCCGGAATACTGGGCAACGTGCCACGAGGCACCGGAATAAACCCATCAATGGCAATATATCGCGCGTTGCTGGGGCGCCAGATGTGCGCCGTCAGGGTCGCCGTGGTTGTCGAGGACATACCGAACGCTCCGCATCATTGTGAATTTCAAAGCAGCAGCCCCGCGGAGGTCACTCGGAAGACCTCGCCGCGCCGTCAACGGCCAGCCGCAGGTCACCCCCGCAACTGCATCGCCGCGATCCTGGCGGCGAGTTCCGCCACCGCCGCCTGCAATTCGCCGATCGTCGGCTCCACCACCGCCTCCGCCGCCAGCTCAACCGGCGCCACGAATCCCGCCGCGGTCTCGAGGAACCCTTCCCTCACGTCCCGACCGGTCACCTCGACCCATCGAAGTGCGGCATGAAAACGTCCCGAAACATCCGCCTCCGCCCGATGCAGTTCCCGCACCACCCCATCCTCGATCCGCGCAAATACCCGCATGTTCCCGCCTCCCCTCAATATTCCACCAACACCAGGCCAGCACCGCCCGCCCCGCCCGTGGCCGCGCTGCCACCTCCGCCGCCACCGCCGCCAAACCCCGGCGCCCCGATGCCGGCAACCGTGCCGCTCGAACCACGCCCGTTCCCCGGCCCGCCCCCATCGCCACCACGCCCGGCGGCGTTGCTCCCATCCGTCCCATACCCGCCGGGAACGTTCACATCGCCACCCACCCCATTGCCGCCCCCAGCCCCGGTCGAAACCACCGCCGCCGAGCCCCCCGCGCCACCAGCCCCGCCGGTGGCCGACACATACGAGCCAAAGCTCGATGTCCCGCCGCCACCGCCAGCCCCCGGCGAGGTCACCGCGACCCCTCCAGCCCCCACCGTCACCGCCACCGACGATCCAGGAACCAGGCCCACCACCACCTTCACCGCCCGTCCGCCCGCGCCACCGCCGCCGCCAGGCAGCGAGGCATGCGTCCCGCCGGCACCGCCCCCCCCAATCGCCGTCACCTTCACCCGCGTCACCCCGACGGGAACCGCGAACACGCCTGAACTGGTAAACGTCGCCACCGACGAAAACCCCGGCCGCAGCGTCGGCAGCTTGAACCCCAGCGGCGCGCCCTCTGGCAGCCCGCTGATGTCGCCAGCCACCACCTGTGTCTGCCCGGCCGCCACCACGATTGTCGCCAGCCCGATCCACCCCGCATCCACCGGCGGCGCACCCTGCGTGCCGGTCAGCGCCGGCGCACCCGTCTTCAGCTGCAACTGCACGCTCTGCCGCCGGCGCGTCGTCTGCCCGCTGCCGCTGTTGTTCGGCCCAAGATATGGCCGCGCCGGATTGGCCGCATTGAAATACGGAAGAACAACCGCCGTATCGTCATTCTCTCCGAAAGTAGCCTGGATCAAATAACAAACTGACTGCCCGGCACTTGTCGGCGCCGACAGAGTGAAGGACGTCGCGGTGAGGTTGAACCCCATCTTCATCAACGGGGTCGCATCCGCCGCCATCGAGCCATACGCCGCCTGGTCAACCACCGACATCTGCGTGATGCAGCCCGGCGCCACCAGAACCGCCATCGAGGCCGGCACCGTAGGCCGGACCTGCAACCCATCCAGCACCGGCGTATAGCCCAGCGTCGCGCCGATCAGCACGCCCAGCGCCACCATCGCATTGCGATTGACGGCAAGCATATCCGTATCCAGCGGTATCCCGCCGGGATAGACGATGTTCCGATCCATGAATTCCACCTTGCTGATGCAAAACCCGCCGCACTCCCCGAGCGCGGAAATTCAACTCTCGATGCGCAACCAGGCGATCGACGCCGCCGGCATCACCGAGGCCACCGCAGCCGCGATGTCCTCGTCCGTCACGTTCCCGCCGATCGAGGCATGATCCGCCCACGCCGCGGCACCCACACCATACCCACCAGCACCACCGCCCCAGCCGTCCACCAGAGCAATCCCTTGCCCGACCGGCCGCAGCGCCGTCACGAAGCACTGGAACGGCAGCTCCAAACTGCCCCAACCACCCGCAACGCCATATCCGGCCGCGCATCCCCAGGCCCCAGTATCAGCCGGCCGCACGGACTCAAACACCTGCGGCAAGCGCCCGGTCAAATCCGACAACACCGCGATCACCGCACCCCGCGTCCCACGCTCCCGCCGCAGCTCGCGCAGCAGCCGAACCCGGAACGAAACATCCGCTTCCGCCACCCGCCGCCGGAACCTCGCGCCGAAAAAGTCGACCGCGATCATGTCCAGGAACGTCTCGGTTGCCGTCGCAACCCGTGCCTGCGCAATCGCCGCCTGCAACTGCGCGAACAACGCCGCCCAGATCGCCGCAAGTCCCGCCAATACCCCATCGAGCACCGGTGCGGCATCACCAAACCACCGCCCCGGTAGCGCAGAGCGCAACCGGGCCCGCATGTCAGCCTGATCCCCGGTCACCTCAGGTCACCACAACCGAACCAGGCTTCACCATGCCGGCAGCGCCCGGCACCACATCCACCGCCGCCCCGTTGATCAGCAACCCGTTCACATCCGTCACCAGCGCCGTCGCGCCATACGAAACCTGGATCAACCGAGACCAGGACAGCGGCGTACCCAACCCCAGCCCCCCGATATACGACGAGATCGCCGCCGCCACCTCGGTCCGAACCGCCCCGCCAACCGCACCCGCCGCCAGCCCAACCGAAACCGTCACGTCCACCGTCGTCACCACCGGCGCCATCACCGCATACATCGCGCCCACCGGCCGCACCGCCTCAACCGCCGCCCGCACCGCATCAAGCAGGCTCCGCGACGGCACCCCGCTCCCATCATCCACCGTCACGACAAACCCGCCGGAAACAGGCACGTTCTCCTGCAGGACATGCTGCAAACCCTGCTGGACACCATCGATCGCATATCCCAACGCCACCGGCGTCGCCCGAGACCGGCTATCAAGAAATCGCCCGAACCGTCTCCGCAAACCCGCGTCGCTCTCACCGTCCCGCCCATCGGCAAACGGTCCCAGGTTGGTAACGCTATCCACCCCCGGCAGCGCCGCCGCGATCAACGTCACCGCGCCAGGCTGCACATTCCCCGCCACGCCCGCCACCTGCGCCGCCGCCGGCACAACAAGCGAAACCACACCAGGCGCCATCGCATAGCCACCCTGGGCCGGGCTCCACGCCACATGGCCGATATCCACCGCCACCACGAACACCTGGCTGCCATCCGCCGTCCGTACCAGTGTCCCTCCCGGCACCAACGCCGTCCCCCCGCCCGCGAGCCGCCCAAACGTCAGCACGCCCACCGCGGAAAGCGCCGGCAAGCGCACCACGCCAAAATCCGCCATCCAACTATCGAGGTCCGACCCAACCGACGTCCCCGCCCGCGTCATCTGCAGCACCTGGACAATCAGCCACTGCACCCACAACGCAATCGACGCACTGGCCTCCAGCACCGCCCGCAAGGTCGAGCCCACCGTCAGATCCACTAGTTGCCGCGCGGCACCCTGAACTGCGGCGGTCGCCACACCGACCAGCGACGCGAAATTCTGGAGCTGAAGCTGCATATTAACCACCATTATTTATCGGAAATGAGATTGATTGCGTCGATCCAGCCTGAGCATCGGCGTACCGCACATGCACGTACACCGTTCCGGTCGCGTCGAACGCCACGTCCACCACCGGCTCCGGCTGCCGCGCCACCGCCTGCTCGCGAAACATCTGCCCGCGCACCCGTGCCTCGATGCGCAACGCATCGGCCGGCTGCCCGACGAACTGCCCAAGCCCGGCGCCGTAGTCCAATGCCCAAAGATAGTCGCCAGGATTGGTCAGCAACCGCCGCAATACCCGCTGCCGTCCCAACTCCGCCCCATCGACCACCGCCAGATCGCCAGTGGGGCCAACCGACAGGTCGCCACCGAACTGATGCCGTACATCCGACATGCCGTCCCTCCGAATACATTGTCTGCTTCACGCCCGATCGGAACACCCGGTACCCCGGACCAGGCCTTCAATCCGGCGAAGACGTCGGCGCCCCGTTCCCCGCATGCGAATGGCCGTTGTAGTGCCCCCGCAGCCGCGACAGCGAACCAGCGCGGTCAAACACATCACCGTCGACATGCAAGTCCCCAACGATACGCACCGTCCCGTCGTTTCTCAGTGCAATCGAAGCCCCCGACGCGTGCACCAGCCACGCCTCCCCAGGCGCACTGGCCGGCGGCGGCATCGGGGCGGAAAAACTCCCCCCCAAGATCACCCCGCTATCCGCATCCCCCTCCTGTGCCACCACCAGCACTTGGTCCCCCGCCGCCGGCAGCGCGACAAATCCCCACCCCGCCCCCACCCAGGGCGACAGGATCGGCAGCCACCCCGACAGCACATCCTCCGGCTGCAACCGCACACGCGCCGAATACCGCCCTGCATCGACGCTCGAAACCACGGCGAACCGCGCCTGCCCCTGCGCCCGATCAAGCGCCGCGGCATGGCCCTTCAGTGAGTTCACGAATCGCTCCAACTCCCGCCCTCCTTGCCCACATCGTTGCTGTTGCACGCATGCACGGATTGCCGAAATCCATGAGCCATCGAGATCCGCCGATCGACACGATCGATCCAGTAGTCCCGGTCAAAATCCGTCCCCGTCGCCATCAGCGACATCTTCATGCGCGGTACCATGGCAAGCTCGCCCGGCATATCGAGCGTGACGACACGCTGATGGCGGGTAATTTCCGCCAACCGCCGCTCCGCCATCTGCAACGCCTCGTCCTCGGTCAGCCCCGGCACGCTGCAAATGTACCGCTGCGCCCGCCGCCCCGCCGCCCCGGCCCGCCGCGCCGACTGCGAAAACCCCCGATGCCGCAACGCGCTCCAGCTCTTCACCAGAACTTCCACATCGCCTGCCAGCGTCAATGCCCGTTCGAGCCGCAACCCCACCACATCCGCCGGCGACAACGTGATCGCACCGGCGCGCCCCGGCCGGAAATGCAACGTCCTCCCGCTCACCCACAAATCGAACCCCTCCCGCCCGGCGAGCAACACCAGGAGATCCCATTCCGTCGTGACCGATCCAAACCGGTTCAACATGAGCCGATCCCGCCCCTGCTCCCAGCTGCGCCCAACCAGTTGCGTCGTCGTCTGCACATCCGCCGCCAACTGGTGGCGCGCCGCCAACAACGTGGCAATCTCGCTCGCCGTCAGATTGGCAAAGCTCTCCCCCGCGCGTGTCTCGATCAGCCGCGCCGCCAGGTCCCGCCCATCGATGCTGATAATCCCCCGCAGCGGATCAAACGCCACCCTATCCGCCTCGCCGGTCAACAACCGCGCGTAGCTGACGCCATCATCGAGTGAAACTTGGATCTCGATCACCATCCCGTCGCGCGCGAGCAAACCCAGCTGATCACCGCCAGCCGCAACCGTGACCCGAAACCGATCCGCCGCGAAATGATTGTTCGAAACCACGTTAGCCTCGATCACCCCCGGCAAAACTGCGCCGTCCGCCAGCACCAGCAATCGCGGATGCCGCACCACCCCGCTCACAGCCGCGCCACTCCACCACCCGCCAACGCATCCCGCGCCGGCAGCCGCAACGTCACCACCCCCGAAAACATCGGGTCCTTCATCCCGTTGAGTGCCGCTATCCGCACCCACTGCGTCGCATCGCCCAGCTCATCAGCAGCAACCCGAAACAAATTGCCGCCCGCCACCGTGATCGTGCGCATCAAGAACCCCACAATTATTCGCTTGCCCACACCGCCAGGCAGGAGCCATCAGCACCAGCGGATGCCAGGCCTCAGCTCTCCGCCGTCGCCAGGCTCGCCGCCGCCCGCCGCAAAAATCCCAGCGCCACCGCCCCCTGGGCCAACGCACCAGCCGCATCGCCGGCGCTCGATAACCCTGCAAAGCCCGTAAACCCCGCCCCCCGGACGTTTCGCTCCGCCGCCATCAGTGCCACCTCCGCGCCATCGCGCACCAGGCCCACGCTGCCCACCGCATCCGCGTTGGCCGCACTGCCCAGCACCCCAGCCCCCGCCATGCCAACCGCCGACTGCGCCGCCGAAACATCCACCAACCCCGCCTGCCCGGCCAACCCGAGGTCGCCGGCCACTCCCTGCACCAGGGACAGGCCGTCCTCCACCACGCCCTCCACCTCGTCGCGCAACACCACGCAACTGATGCGGTACGGCATCCATGTCGCCCGCTCGTACTGCACAGACACCGCCTGGATCACCACCGAATAGAAGAAGCGCCCCCAGGTGAGCGGCCAAACTCCGCCATCCGCCCGCATCAGATCCAGCAGCCGCGCCCGCATCGCCGCGTCCTCGCC
Source organism: uncultured Rhodospirillales bacterium (assembly GCA_903845065.1). Taxonomy (GTDB): domain Bacteria; phylum Pseudomonadota; class Alphaproteobacteria; order Acetobacterales; family Acetobacteraceae; genus CAIYPH01. The sequence goes on from CAIMWH010000135.1 coordinate 9,398, forward strand.
ACTGAACGTCCCCGACCACGCGATCGGCGCATCCGCCCGCCCCATCGCGTCGATCACCCGGCGCCCACCCGGCAACTCATGCACCGCAAGGCGTTGAGCCCCCCCCCAGGCAATCCGCTCCGGCAGTTCAAAATCACGAAACAACACCGGCCCCAGCAGCAGTGACCCAGCCATGCTTCAGCCCCCCTGCAATGCGCCAGGCCAACTCGGCCCCATCCGCCCATCAAATCCCACGCCACCGCCCATCGGCCCGCCGGTCTCCCGCGCCATCGTCTCCGCGAGCCAGTGCCCCAGCAGATGGCCGTCGAGGTAAACCGCCCCGCCAGCCCCGCCACTTTCGCCGGCCACCGGCCCCGCCGGCGCCGACTGCGGCAGCACCGGCGCCAATGCCGGCGCCCACACGCTCGGCGCCGACACCTCCACCGACCGCTCACGCTCGATCCCGCCCCCAACCTCCGCATCAACCCGCGGCGCGGCAGCCCGCTCGAACGGCATCACCACCGGCGCCAACATCCGCGCCACATTCTCGCGCACCACCGTCTCGCCCGACGTCACCACCGGCGGCGCCATCACGCCCGAAGCCGCCGGCGCCACCGCAACCTCCGCACGCTCATCCGGCTCCAGCGCCCGCCTCAACGGCACCGCGCCAGGCACCGCTACCATCGGGCGCACCACAACCGGCACCACCGAAGGCTCCGGCACCACCGCACCGTCCGCTACCGGCCGCTGCACCGCCGCCACCGGCCGAACAACCACCCCAGCCGCGCGAACCCCCGGCTCCTCCACCACGGCCGGAACTACCGGCGGCACCAGCTCGCGCGCAGCCCGCAACGACATCGCCCCGCCGTCAATCAGCCCGCCATCGCCAACCACCCGCCGCAGCATCGCCAGGTCATCCCCCAACGCCGCGATCCCAACCGAGACGCCATCCTCCAGTGCCAACCGAACGCCCACCGTGTAGGCCTCCGCCGGCCCTTCGCCGAACACCTCATCCATCCCGCGCCTCCTCCACCGCCGTCGCCACCAAACCGGCCAGCACCGGCCCGAACGCCGCGACCACCGGTCCCACCACCGGCCGTGGCTCCCGCCGCGCCGTGCCGAACTCCCGTGCGCCCAGCGCCTTGCCGGAAACCACCAACCGCCCAGCCTCCACCGAGACTTCCAGCCCCTCCCCCCGCAAAGATGCAGCCAACGCCTCGGCACCGGCCACCATCGCCGCCTCCGCCCGGGCAACCAGGCCCGTCATCCCTCGCGCCGCCATGCCAAAATCCCCCAGTCAAACGTCCGCCCCTCCAACGTCCCGAGCGCCACCACGAACGCCAACCGCTCCTCCGCCCCCAGGCAGAACGCCACGTCGAACGGCACCCCATTCCGGCAAAGATACAAACAATCGACCAGATCGGGGTGCCCACTCAGTTTTTTGCGACGGCCAGGTTCACCGGTGTCAATCAGCGTTGAATAGTTTCCAGGTAACAGCGTCCAAAAGTTTCCAGTTGGTCAGCCTGATTTTGCCTGTTTTTTGCGTTGCTTGAAGCGGAAAGAATCGTTCCCGGTTTCAA
>CAIMWH010000136.1 GCA_903845065.1 uncultured Rhodospirillales bacterium
GTGGGGGATGCATGCGGCGATTTATCGGGCGGTGCCGGGGGCGATGGTGATTGTGCATACGCATAGCGATGCGGCGGTGGCGGTGGGGGCGTTGGGGCTGGGGTTGCCGGCGTTTCACTATGATGTGGCGGCGTTTGGGGGGGATGATGTTCGGTTGGCGCCTTATGCGTTGTTTGGCAGCGAGGCTTTGGCTGGGCATGCGGTGGCGGCGCTGGAGGGTCGGTCGGCGTGTTTGTTGGCGCATCATGGGATGATTTGTCATGGGCGGGATGCGGCCGGGGCCTTGCTGACGGCTATCAGGTTGGAGACGATGGCGCGGCAGTATCTGCTGGCGCTTTCGGCCGGGGTGCCGCGTGTGTTGGATGGTGCCGCGATGGATGCGGTGCGCGAGCGCTACAAAACCTATGGGCAGCAGCCCGGACAGGAGACGAGATGAGCACGACGGAACAGGTTTTGGCGCGGATCGACGCGACGTTCGAGGCGGCGCAGGGGCGGTGGATCGATTGGTTGCGCATTCCCTCGGTTTCGGCGCAGCCGAAGCATGCGGGGGACTGCCGGGCGGCGGCGGAGTTCGCGCGGGCGGAGTTGGCCTCGATGGGGTTCGATGCGACGGTACGCGATACGGCGGGGCATCCGGTGGTGGCGGCGCATCATGCGGGGCCGGGCGGGGATGTGCCGCATCTGCTTTATTACGGGCACTACGATGTGCAGCCGGCGGAGCCGTTCGAGCTTTGGACCTATCCGCCGTTCGAGCCGACGATTGTCGAGGGGCCGCATGGCAAGCGCGTGTATGCGCGCGGTGCGGTGGACGACAAGGGCCAGGTGCAGATGTGGCTGTCGGCGTTTCGGGCCTGGTTCGAGGAGACCGGGACGATGCCGTGCCGGATTTCGGTGTTGATCGAGGGGGAGGAGGAGACCGGGAGCGTCAACTTCAAGCCGTTTGTCGAGGCGAACCGGGAGGAGTTCAACAAGGCGGATATCATCGTGATTTCCGATACCGGGATGTGGGACGTCGATACGCCCGCCATCAGCACCAGCCTGCGCGGGATGGTGTACATGGAGGTGACGCTGAAGGCGGCGAGCCGGGATTTGCATTCGGGGATGTATGGCGGCTCGGCGTTGAACCCGATCAATGCGCTGACGGCGGCGCTGGGGCAGCTCAAGAACGCCGAGGGGCGGGTGATGGTGCCGGGGTATTATGACGGGGTGCGGGATATTTCGTCCCGGCAGTCCAACCAGTGGTCGGCGCTGGGGTTTTCGGAGGAGAAATTCCTCGGCGATATCGGGTTGACCGAGCATTACGGGGAGAAGGGCCGCGGCGCGCTGGAGCGGCTGTGGGCGCGGCCGACCTGCGATATCTGCGGGATCTGGGGCGGCTATGCCGGGCCTGGGACCAAGACCGTGATCGCGGCGGAGGCGGGGGCGAAGGTGTCGTTCCGGCTGGTGCCGGGGCAGGACCCGGCGAAGGTTGTCGAGGGGTTCAAGGCGTTCATGCAGGCGCGGGTGCCGAAGGATGCCAAGCTGGTGTTCACCGTGCTCGGGCAGGGCAATGGGTTGGAGATCCCGATTGATTCGCCGTTCGTGCAGATGGCTTCCACCGTGCTGGAAGAGGAGTATGGCAAGGCGGCGGTGCTGACCGGGTGTGGCGGGTCGATCCCGGTGGTGGAGACGTTCCAGACGGTGCTGGGGCTTGATTCGCTGCTGGTTGGGTTTGGGCTGGATGACGACCAGGTGCATAGCCCGAACGAGAAGTTCGAGGTGACGTGCTTCCGCCATGGGTTGCGCAGCCATGCGCGACTGTTGGGCAAGATCGGCGGCAAGTGATGGTGCCACGGCTCCGCGCCGCAGGGTTGCGGAGCCGGTTGGCGGGGCCGTTCGATATCGCGCTGGAGCGCGGCGAGTGTGTGGCGATCACCGGGGCTTCGGGGTCGGGCAAGAGTTTGCTGTTGCGGATGCTGGCGGACCTCGATGTGAACGAGGGCGAGGTGTTCCTCGACGGGGTGGCGCGGAGTGCGATGGCGGCGCCGGCCTGGCGGCGGCAGGTGGCGTATGCGGCCGCCGAGTCCGGCTGGTGGGAGGATATGGTGGCCGCCCATTTCGCCGATATTGCCGCGGCGCGCGCGTTGGCGCCGGCGTTCGATCTCAAGGCGGAGTTGTTCGACGGGCATGTGCTGCGGCTGTCCACCGGGGAGAAGCAGCGGCTGGCGTTGTTGCGGCTGATGGTGCCGAGGCCGCCGGTGCTGCTGCTCGATGAACCCACCGGGGCGCTGGATGAGGCGAGCCAGGCCAAGGTGGAGGTGTTGCTGCGGGCGCGGCTCGATGAGGGGTGCGCGATTGTGCTGGTGACGCATGATCCCGGGCAGGCGGTTCGGCTGGGGAAGCGGCATTTCGTCATGGCTGACCGAAGGCTGCATCCGGCATGAAACCGACCATTGTTCTTGAAGCGCATGACCTTGTTATCGCCGCGGTGCTGATCGCGCTCGACGGGGTGATTTCGCTGGCGTTCGGGCTGGGGTTGCACCGGCAACTCGCGGTGGCGGCGGTGCGGATGGTGCTGCAACTGCTGCTGATCGGGGTGATCCTGGCCCGGGTGTTCGCGCTGGCCTCGCCGCCGGTGACGTTGCTGGTGATCCTGGTGATGGTGGCGATCGGCGGGCGCGAGGTGGCGGTGCGGCCGGAGCAGCGGCTGGTGAAATGGGGGAATTTCACCGTGGGGCTGTCGGCGGTGGCGTTCGCGACCGGGCTGACCTCGGTGCTGGCGCTGACGACGGCGTTGCGGCCGGACCCGTGGTATGCGGCGCGCTATGCCATTCCGCTGGCCGGGATCGTGCTGGGCAATGTGCTGAACGCGGCTTCGCTGGCGCTGGATGCGCTGTTGTCGAGCGTGGTGCGGGAGAAGGCGTCGATCGAGGCGCAGCTATGCCTCGGCGCGACGGCACGGCAGGCGATGGGGAAGTTGTTGCGGGCGGCGATGCGGCGGGGATTGCTGCCGGTGGTGACCTCGATGTCCGCCTCGGGGGTGGTCACGCTGCCGGGGATCATGACGGGGCAGATCCTGGCCGGCATCGATCCGATGGAGGCGGTGAAGTATCAGATTTTGCTGATGTTCCTGCTCTCGGGCGGGGCGGGGCTGAGTGCTGTGGCGGTGGTATTCATGGCGGCGCGGCATTTGACCGATGGGCGGCATCGGTTGCGGCTGGATCGGCTGGTGGGGACGTAAGCGGTTCTTTTTTAAAAAAAGAACCAAAAAGCTTTGTCCGATGGCGGCGCCACTCTCCCGGGAGAAAGGCGAAGCCATCGGACAGAAAGTTTTTGCTTCTTTTTTCAAGAAGAAGCGCTTGCCTGTCAGAGCCCGGAGAATTGCATCGCCGCGCTGTGGACGGCCGGCGGCAGGATCATGATGCCGAGGAGGACGAGGCAGCAGCCGACGACGATGGGATTGGAGCGGCTGACGACGCGGGCGAGCACGCGGCCGGCCATGGCTTCGCGCACCGCGGCCATGGCTTCGGCGCCGAGGCGTTGCAGGTGGCCGACGAAGAGGATGGCGAGGCAGAAGGTTTCGATGAGCAGGGCGATGCCGCGGCCCTCGATTTCGACCCAGCCGCATTCAAGCGCGGCGATGGGGACGAGGGCGAGGGTGGAGGAGACGGCGCAGGCGAGGCCGTCCCGGCGGAGGCTGTCGGTGCCGAGCCACAGGCCGATCACCACGATGGCGCCGAGGGCGCAGAGCATGCGCATGTCGGGGTCGAGGCGCTTGGTGGCGAGCACGACGAGGAAGCAGGCCGCGAGGCCGAAGCCGAGGGCGGCGCCTTCGGTGGCGTATTCGCCGGCGACCTGGCGCAGGGCCATGCTGATGGGGCGAAGCGCCGTCCTGGCGGAGGTCTCGGACATCGGAAGCTCCTCTTTGTTCTGGCAAACCCGGTTCGTTGCGGCGAGGCCGGGCTCGTTCGATGCGGGATCGTCGTCCAGGCAAGGTCAAGAAATCGTAAATTAATGTTAACCGACGAAACGGTCACATACCATCGTGGTGCTGCCTGTGACGGATCAACAACCCGCGAGGGCGTTCTCGATTTCGGCGGCCAGATCGGTGGCGCGGAAGGGTTTGCGGACCAGGGGGCGCAGTTTTTCGCGCCGCGCGATGGCGTTGGGGTCGGCGTAGCCGGAGATGAAGACGATGGGCAGGCCGGGGCGGAGTTCGCGCACCTTGTCGGCGAGTTCGGCGCCGTTCATGCCGAGCATGGCGACATCGGTGAGCAGCAGGTCAATATCGAGGCCGGCTTCGAGGCGGGCCATGCCGATTTCGCCCGATTCGGCGGTGGTGATGGCGTAGCCGATGGCTTCGAGGATGAGGGCGGTGGTGGAGCGGACGGCCTCGTCGTCATCCACCAGCAGGATGCGGGCGCCGCGGGTGATGGCGTCCGAGCCGTCACGGCCGTTGCGGCGGTCGGCGCCAAGTTCCTCGGAGGTGCGGGGGAGGAAGAGGGTGACGTAGGTGCCTTCGCCGGGCAGGCTGTCGATCTGGGCGGTGCCGCCGGACTGGCGGGCGACGCCGTAGACCTGGGATAGGCCGAGGCCGGAGCCGATGCCGGGGCCCTTGGTGGTGAAGAAGGGCTCGAAGGCCTTGGCGCGGACGTCCTCCGTCATGCCGCCGCCCGAATCGGTGACGCGGACCATGACGTAGTCGCCGGCGGGCAGGTCGGCCATGGCGTCGGCGGGGGCGATGACGGTGTTGCGTGTCTCGATGGTCAGCCGGCCGCCGCGCGGCATGGCGTCCCGCGCGTTGAGGGCGAGGTTGAGGATGACCAGTTCGATCTGCGCGGTATCGACCAGCACCAGCCAGAGGTCGGGTGCGAGGCGCAGGGTGAGTTCGATGTTGCTGCCGGTGGCGGACTGCACCAGGTCGGTCATGCCCTTGATGACGGTGTTGAGGCTGGCGGGGCGAGGCACCAGGGGCTGGCGGCGGGAGAAGGCGAGGAGTTGGTCGGTGAGGGTGGCGCCGCGTTCGGCAGCGGCTCGCATGCGTTCGAGGCGGGTGTGCAGCACCGGGTCGGGCGCGCGGCGGTCGCCGGGGAAGGCGGCCTGCATGAGATCGATATTGCCGAGCAGGACGGTCAACAGGTTGTTGAAATCATGGGCGACGCCGCCGGTGAGCTGGCCGATCGCCTCCATGCGCTGGGCCTGGCGCAGGGCCGCCTCGGTGCGTTCGCGTTCCTCCATCTGGCGGATCATGCGGGCGCTGGCGGCCTCGGCGGTGGCGCGGGCGGCGGTGTTGGCGGTGAGCAGCAGTTCGACCTGGCGGCTTTCGCGGGCGAGGCGGAGCAGGAGGGCGCCGACCAGGATGGCGACGGTGAGGCAGGCGATGACGGCGGTGACGGACTGCACGCGCCAGGAGGCCAGCACATCGTCGGCGGCCACCGAGATATTCACCGCGAGGGGGAAGTTGCGCAGCGCGCGCATGGCGACGACGCGGTTGCGGCCGTCATCGGGGCGCTGCATCACCATGGTGCCGGCGATGTCACGCGAGAGGATATCGTGGAAGGGCGGCAGGGCGGAGTAGTCGGCGCCGATGAGGCCTTCGCGCTCGGGGTAGGCCGCGAGGACCACGCCGTCGCGCCGGTGGAGCATGATGACGCTATCGCCGGTGAGGCCGACGGCGCGGTAGAAATCCTGGAAATACTGGAGGTTGAGGGACGCGGCGACGATGCCGCCGAAGCGCTCGTCGGGGCCGTTGAAGGAGCGGGCGAGCAGGACGGTCCAGGTGCCGTCGGGCAGGCGGAAGGGGTCGCTGAACATCAGCGCGGGGGCGGCGCTGGTGCGGAAGCGCTGGACGAGGGCGAGGCCGGCCGGGGGCAGGGTCTGGCCGGCGGCGGGTTCGAGGGGGGTGGCGGTGGTGGCGATGAGCAGGCCGTCGGCGTTGGCGATCTTGAGTTGGCGGACCTGGCGGATGCCATCGATGCGGCGCTGCATGCGCTCGCCGAGGGGGGTGCGGTAGGCGGGCTGGAGGTCATGCGGGACGCGCATCTGGTCCGCGAAGTCTCGCATGACGAGGTCCACGGTTTCGATGGCGCGGCCGGTCTGCTCGGCGAAGGCCATGTCGAGCCGGCCGAGTTCGGTCTCGGTCTGCTCGAGGATGGCGCTGCGCTGGCGGGCGAGTTGCTGGACGGTGACGCCGACGATGAGCGCGAGCATGAGCGCCGCGACCGCGCGCAGGGAGCGGCTCACGCGCGGGACGGGCTGGAGGGCGGTCGGCAGGCCGGCAGGCATGTCCATCCCTGTGTCGAAACTCCCCGAGGGTTGTGGCCCGTGGGCCGGGCACAATCGCGATTGTACCGCTTACGGGCATTTGCGCGGCGGCGATATGTGGGGGCGACGGGTGGCGGCGGTGGAGCGGTGGTTATCACGGGAATTTGATAGGCTGGGTGGGGGCGCGGGGCGGGTTGGGCGGGCATGGAGAATCGCCGCGATTTGATCGACACTCGGGGCAAAGCATGCCGGGAGTGCGTTCATGTCCGCAGCGTTGATCCTTGCCCTCGACCAGGGCACCACCTCGACGCGGGCGCTCGCGTTCCGGGCGCCGGGGCTGGCGGCGGTGGCGACGGCGCGGCGGGACCTGGAGCAGCATTTTCCGGCGGGCGGGTGGGTGGAGCATTCGCCCGAGGATTTGTTCGCGCATAGCGTGGCGGTGCTGCGGGAGGCGCTGGCGGCGGCGGGGGGGACGGCCGCAGAGGTGGCGGCGATCGGGATCACCAACCAGCGGGAGACGACGCTGCTGTGGCGGCGGGATACCGGGGAGGCGATCCATCCGGCGATCGTGTGGCAGGATCGGCGAACGGCGGCGGCGTGCGCGGGGCTGCGGGCCGGTGGGCATGAGGCGATGGTGAGCGCGCGGACCGGGCTGCTGCTCGATCCTTATTTCTGCGCCACCAAGATTGCCTGGCTGCTGGACAATGTGGCCGGCGCGCGGGCGGCGGCGGAGGCGGGGCAGTTGGCGTTCGGCACCGTCGATACCTGGCTGCTGTGGCGGCTGACCGGGGGGCGGGTGCATGCGACGGATGCGACCAATGCCAGCCGGACCATGCTGTTCGACATACATCGTGGGGAGTGGGACGCGGATCTGCTGCGGTTGTTCGGTATTCCGGCGTCGGTACTGCCGGAGGTGCGGGACAGCGCAGGGGATTTCGGGATGACGGAGGCTTCGATCCTGGGGGCGCCGGTGGCGATCCGCGGGATTGCCGGGGATCAGCAGGCGGCGAGCGTGGGGCAGGCGTGTTTTCGGCCGGGGATGGTGAAATCGACGTATGGGACGGGGTGTTTCCTGCTGCTCAATACCGGGGAGACGGCGATTGCGTCCTCGGCGCGGTTGTTGACGACGATTGCGCTGCGGCTGGGGGGGCGGACGACGTATGCGCTGGAGGGGGCGATCTTTATCGCCGGGGCGGCCGTGCAGTGGTTGCGCGATGGGTTGGGGGTGCTGGGGGATGCGGCCGAGAGCGGGGCGATGGCGGCGGCCTCGGACCTGGCGCAGGACGTTTATATGGTGCCGGGGTTCACCGGGTTGGGGGCGCCCTGGTGGGATGCCGAGGCGCGGGGGGCGATTTTCGGGCTGACGCGCAATTCGGGGCCGCGGGAGTTTGCGCGGGCGGCGCTGGAGAGCGTGGCGTATCAGACGCGCGATCTGATCGAGGCGATGCGGTCGGACTGGGCGGCCGATGCGGCGACGGTTTTGCGGGTGGATGGCGGGATGGTGGCGAGCGATTGGACGATGCAGTTCCTCGCCGATCAGTTGGCGGCCCCGGTGGATCGGCCGGCGATGCTGGAGACGACGGCGCTGGGGGCGGGGTACCTGGCGGGGCTGGCTGCCGGGGTTTGCCCGGACCCCGAGGGGTTCGCGGCGACCTGGGCGCTGGAGCGGCGGTTTGTGCCGGGGATGGATGAGGGGGAGCAGGGGCGGAAATATGCGGGGTGGCGGGATGCCATTCGGCGGACGTTGACGGCGGGGTGAGCACGGGAAGGTTCACAACGAGACAGCGAGGTAGCGAGGAGCAAGGACTTCTTCTCGCTGTCTCGCTGTCTCGTTGTGGTTCTTTCTTGCTTCGCGCTCCGCCGCGCAAAGGTGGTAGACGGGGCGGAGGTTTGACCCGGGGGGCGGGCGAGGCGAGAATGGGCGCATGATCCTGCTGATCGATAACTATGACAGCTTCACCTTCAACCTGGTCCACTTCCTGGGGGACCTCGGGGCGCAGTGCGATGTACGACGCAATGACGCGCTCACGGTTGCCGATGCGATGGCGCTCGCCCCCGAGGCGATCGTGCTGTCACCTGGCCCGTGCACGCCATCCGAAGCCGGTATCTGCCTCGATCTGATCGCGGCGGCGGCGGGGAAAATTCCCCTGCTCGGAGTGTGCCTGGGACATCAGGCGATTGGCCAGGCCTTCGGGGGCGAAGTGGTGCGGGCACCGATGCCGATGCACGGCAAGCTGTCCGCGGTGACGCACGACAACACCGATCTGTTCGCGGGGCTGCCCTCGCCGTTCAATGCGACGCGCTACCACAGCCTGATCGTGCGGCGGGAAACGCTGCCCGAGGTGCTGGTGGAAACGGCGCGGACGGCGGATGGCATCATCATGGGCCTGCGGCATCGCAGTCTGCCGGTGTTTGGCGTGCAGTTCCATCCCGAGAGCATCGCCAGCGAGCATGGCCATGCCCTCCTCGCCAATTTCCTGGCCATGGCGCGTGGGGCGAATGCCCCGGCACGGGCCGCTTAGGGGTCAAACCATGTCTACCAATCTGAAGCCTGTGCTTGCCCGCCTCGCGCTGGGCGAGACACTGAGCGAAAACGAAGCCGAAGAGGCGTTCGGCACCATCATGTCGGGCGAGGCCACGCCGGCGCAGATCGCCGGGCTGCTGATGGCGATGCGGGTGCGGCGCGAAACGGTGGCCGAACTCACCGGCGCGGTGCGGGCGATGCGGGCGCGGATGACGCGGATCGCCGCACCAGCCGATGCGATCGACGTGGTGGGGACCGGGGGGGACAACGCCGGGTCCCTCAATATCTCGACCGCGGTGACGTTTGTGCTGGCGGGTGCCGGCGTGCCGGTGGCCAAGCATGGCAATCGGGCACTGTCGAGCAAAACTGGGGCGGCGGATGTGCTGACGGCGCTCGGCGTAAATGTCGATGTGCCGATGGAGCGGATGCCGGAGATATTGGCGGCGGCGAACTGCGTGTTCATGTTCGCGCCGCGGCATCATGCGGCGCTGCGCCATGCGGCGGGGCCGCGGGTGGAGCTGGGGACGCGGACGATCTTCAATCTGTTGGGTCCGCTGGCCAATCCGGCGGGGGTGACGCGGCAGTTGACCGGGGTGTTCGATCCGACCTGGTCGCGGCCGATGGTGGAGACGCTGGCCAATATCGGCAGCACCGATGTTTGGCTGGTGCATGGGCAGGGACTCGATGAGCTGACGGTGGCGGGCGAAAACAGCGTGGTGGCGTTGAAGAATGGCGCGATCACCGAGTTCACCGTGACGCCGGAGGATGCCGGGTTGCCGCGTTCGCCGCTGGACGGGGTGCGCGGTGGGGATGCGGCGTTCAATGCGGTGGCGCTGGAGGCGCTGTTGCAGGGGGCGACCGGGGCTTATCGCGATACCGTGGTGCTGAATGCGGCGGGGGCGTTGATCGTGGCCGGGAAGGTTGACGATCTGCGTGAGGGGGCGGCGGTGGCGGTGCGCTCGATCGATGGCGGGGCGGCCTTGGCGAGCCTCGA
>CAIMWH010000137.1 GCA_903845065.1 uncultured Rhodospirillales bacterium
AAGAAGGCAGAGCGCGACAGCGGCCGAGCGCCCGGGGTGACGACGGAGATGGCCGCACGGCTGAAGGCCCTGGAACGTGAGAACCGGGAACTGCGGCAGGCCAACGATATCCTGCGCAAGGCGTCCGCGTATTTTGCCCAGCCGGCCACGCCGCGCCACCAGCACGACGCGGGCTGCCGCATTCAACAGGTCCCGCGTCGGTGCCGCGATGAGGTCGGCACGCAGCACGAACACCCGCCCTTGCAGGCGCCCCGCCTCGACGGGCTGGCGGGCCTGGCTGCTGCGCGCCAGGGCCTCGATGCCGATCTGGAGATCCTGCACATACGATGCCTGGCGCTCGTTGAGGATCACGAGGTCCACCGCGAGTTGCTTCATGCGCCAGTACTCGTGGGCGAGCAGCAGTTCGCGCGCGCTGTCGAGATCGTCGGTATCGGCGATGCGCAGCAGCACGATGGGAAGATCGCCCGAGATGCCAAGCGCCCACAGGCCGGACTGCGGACCGGCCCCGTGCATGATGATGGGTGAGGCCGGCCGCATCGCCGGCCCGGTGAGCAGCACATGGCCGGCCACTCGCTGGAACAGCGCCGCGGTGGCCGCGGTGATGCCGAGATGATGCAACTGGACTTGCGCCTGGGTCCAGGCCAGCGTCGCCGCCCGTCCGTAGGCGGTCATGTCGCGATGCTGGTCGACGATATCGAGCACGGTATCCCGCGTGGCGGCCACCACGGTCCAGAACGCGATTTGCACGGCACCGCCGGGCGGCACCCGCACGCGGCGGCGCAAGGCGAAGACCGGATCAAGCACGGTTCCGGTGGTATTGGACAACGCCAGCCGCCCCGCCAGCGCCGCGGGCGTTTGCACCGTCTGGCCGCGGCCAAGGAAGCGGGCGCGATCGGTCTCCACTTCGAGTTCCCCCAGCACCTCGCCATCGGTGACGACCAGATGCGCCGCCCATATTTCGGGCTCGCCCGGCGCGCGCCGGCGGCGCGTGGCCAACAGGGCGCCAAGCTCCGGCCGGTATTCTGTCTGCACGAACAGCTTGGAGAACGCGGGATGCGCCAGGTCCGCCGCCTGCGGCGCCAGCACCAGCTCGGCGTAGGAGGTCACCTCGATATCGCGCGACCGGGGCCCGGCGTTGGCGATCGTGATGCGGCGCACCTCGGCGTCATCCTCGGCGGAGATGAGCACGTCCAGCGTGGTGGTCAACGTGCCATCCCGCCGGGCGAAGGACGCGCGGTCCTCGTGGAAGATCACGCTGTATTCGTCGGGCTCGGCACCGCTCGGCTGGTAGGAGGCCGACCATGCCGCCCCGCTGCGGACATCGCGCAGGTAGATGTAGGAGCCGAGATCATCCCGCGTCGCATCCTCGCGCCAGCGCGTGATGGCGATATCGTCCCAACGCAGATAGCCGGAACCGGCGGTGGTGAGCATGGTGGTCAAGCGGCCGTTCGACAGCAGGTGGGTGGCCGGCGCGGCGAGTTGGACCGAGGAATAGTGCCGGCCTCCGTGTACCGCGCTTGGAATGGGTGCCGCACTCACCTCGACGGCCCAGGCGTGCGCGGTCGACACGTCACGTGGCGGGCGCTCCTGCAGCAGCAGTTCGCTGGCCAGCACGATCGGCTCGGCATGAAAGCGCGCGCGCATCACGCCGTCGAACAGGGTGTCGGCGATGGCCACGATGGTCATGCCCTGGTGGTGCGCCATGTAGGCCCGCACCACCGCCACGGTCTGCCCCTCGGGCAGGCGCGCCGGCGTATAGTCGAGTGCCTCGTAGAAGCCGTGCCGGCCACAGGCTCCGGCATCCGCCAGGCGAGTGAGGTTCGCGCAGGCGCCCGCCGGGTCCACCATCGCGGCCAGTGCGGTGGCGTAGGGGGCGATCACGCGATCCACGCCCAATCCACGCTTGAGCCCGAGGTCGGGGACACCGAATGTGGAGTACTGGTAGGTCGATTCGATGTCGCGCACGTTGTAGGCCGATTCAGAGATGCCCCAGGGCAGGCCGAGCGCGTGGGCGTAGTCCATTTGCCGTCGCACGATCAGCCGGTTGGTCTGCACCAGCAGGCTGCCTTCGGGCGCCCGCATCACCAGCGAGGGCATGAGATACTCGAACATCGAGCCCGACCACGAAATGAGGGCCGCGCCATGCTCCACCGCGGTAACACCGCGGCCAAGACGGAACCAATGCCGTGCCGGGATATCGCCCTTGGCGATGGCAAAGAAGCTCGCCAGCCGAGCCTCGGACGCCAGCAGGTCATAGCAACTGGCATCGAGGGTGGCGTCCGGCACCTGGTAGCCGATCGACAGCAGCTTGCGCTCGGGATCGAGCAGGAAGCCGAACTCCATCGCCAGCGCCATGCTCCGCGCCGTGGTCTCGAGTGCTTCAAGCCGCACCGCCATGCCCGACGCCTCGCCGGCGCGGTCAGCGCGCAGCGAGGCCGCCGCGTCGGCGCTCGCCTGGGTCCAGAACAGCAGGTCGCTGCCATCGCCACCCAGCGTACGGGCGATGCTGACGGCGACGCGGGCGGTGGCGGCGATGTGGTCAAGCCGGGCGAGGTGGCCCGGGCGATCGGTGGTTTCGCCATTCGTCGGAGGCAGGCGCAGCAGGGCGGCGACGGCGGCAATAGCATCGTCGAATTGCCGCGCAACGGTGGTAGGCTCGTCGCGGCCGTTTTGCAGCAGCGCCGCCTCGGCGATGGCCAGCGCGAGTGCATCGGCGATACCGCGTAGATCCGGCGTTGCCGCCGGCGCAGCCAGCCGCCATTCGTGGCAGGCATTGGCGAGTGCGATGAGATGCCCGGCCAGGTTGCCGCTGTCCACGGTGGAGACATAGTGCGGGTCCAGCGGTCGCAGGTCCCGCGTGTCGTACCAGTTGTAGAAATGGCCACGGAACCTGGCCAGGCCCGCCATGGTGGCCAGCGTCGCCTCGAGCCGCACCACCGCATCGGCGGTGCCGATCCAGCCGAAATCGCGCGCGCTGACCACCGAGATCAGATACAGCCCGAGATTGGTGGGCGAGGTGCGATGTGCCAGCACCGGGGCCGGGTCCTCCTGGAAATTGTCCGGCGGCAGATCATGGTCGAGTGGGGTGACGAAGGTCTCGAAGTACCGCCATGTGCGCCGCGCCACCAACCGCAGCGCCTCGGTGTTGGCGGCCGTCAGGCCGGCCGTGGCGCTGGCATCGGGCGGCAGGCTGACCAACCGCGCAATGGCCGGCGATATGAGCCACAGCACGGCGAATGGCAGCGCCAGTTCCCACGTCCCGGGCCGGCCGAGCAGCAGCGGCAGCAGTGCCAGCACCGCGATGGCCGGGGCCGCTGCCATCCAGCGATAGAAGCCAACCAGGTCCTGCCGGCGGCCAAGGCTGGATTGGGCTGCCGGCACCCATTCGAGCAGGTGGCGACGGCTGACGAACAGCCGCCACAGCGTGCGCGCCACCGCATCGCCCATCAGCCACGCCTGATGCGCCAGGAACGTCACGATCAGGACGGACAGGGTGACGGCCAGCCGCAAGTCGCCCCCCAAGGCCCGCATGTGGCTCGCCACGGTAACCCCGGCGCGGCGCGGCGGAATGGCCGCCAGCACGGGTATCAGCGTCGGCAGCACCAGCGTGGCCAGCACGAACAGCGTCCACACCAGGGCGGCATGGAACGGCAACGCCCACCCGGCGAACAGCGCCAGCACCGCCGCCGGCGCGGAGAGGGTGCGACGGAGATTGTCCAGCATCTTCCAGCGCCCGATCGGCGGGATCGCCATCAGCGCCGCCGCCTTGCCAGCCTCTTGCGGCCCGGCGCCGAAAATCCAAGGCAGCAACTGCCAGTCACCACGTGCCCAGCGGTGGTGGCGGAGCGCGCCGGAATCGTAGCGGGCGGGGAATTCCTCCACCACCTCCACATCCGACGCCAACCCCGCGCGGGCGAACACCCCCTCGAACAGGTCATGGCTCAGCAGGCTTGCTTCCGGCACCCGCCCGGCCAGCGCCGCCTCGAACGCATCGACGTCATAGATGCCCTTGCCGGCGTATGACCCCTCGCCGAACAGGTCCTGGTAGACGTCCGACACCGCCGAGGCATACGGGTCGATGCCGCTGACCGAGGAGAAGATGCGCTGGAACATCGATCCCTCGCGCCCGATCGGCAACGACGGCGTAACGCGCGGCTGCAGCACCGCGTACCCCGTCACCACCCGCCCGCAGGCCGGATTGAACTGTGGGCGGTTGAGCGGATGCGCCATCTTGCCGATCAGTCGCCGCACGGTGTCGCGCGGCAGCCGGGTGTCGGCGTCCAGCGTCACCACGTAGCGGACGCCCGCCGGCGCGCTGGCGTACGGCGCGAGGAATGAGGTGTCGGTCGCGCCACGCAACAGCCGGTTCAACTCATGCAGCTTGCCGCGCTTGCGCTCCCAGCCGATCCACGCCCCCTCGCCCGCACTCCACCGCCGTTCGCGGTGGAGCAGCAGGAAACGGGTGCCGCCCGGGGCCATGCCATAGCGGGCATTGAGCCGGGCAATACCGGCCGCCGCCGTCGCGAGCAGCGCCGCATCGGCCGGCATCACTTGGCCTGCCGCATCGGTCCAGTCCGACAGCAGCGCGAAATGCAGGTCTCCTTCGGGGCTAGCAAGATGATGGATCTCCAACCGCTCGATCTGCCGGTCGATATCCTCCAACGTCGTCAGCAGCGTTGGTACCGCCACGAGGCTGCGAAACTCCTCCGGCACCCCGTCGCGGAGTTCGAGCCCGGGCAGGCGATCGCCCCGCTGGTCGGCATCCAGCCTGGCAGCCCGTGCGGCGATGATGCGTTGCGCCAGGCGGCGGAGGTTCTCGATCAGCACGATGCGCAGCGTCATCGACACCGCCCATAGTTCGCCGATGGTGAGCGGCTGCACTTCCTGGTAGGCGCGCAGATAGCGCCGCAGCATGTCGGGCTCGAAGCGGCTGTCGGTGTGGGCCACGAACGCCCATGCCAGCCCGAACACCCGCGGATAGCCCATGAACGGACCGGCAGCGAGCTTGGGCAACTGGCGGTAGTAGTCGGCCGGCAGGTCGGTGCGGATCTCGCGCACCTGCTTCTCGACGAGATGGTAGTTGTCCACCAGCCATTCGGCTGCCGGGGTGATCGGGTTGCCCGCATCGATTGCGGTTACCAATTGACGGTAGGCGTCGAGCAGCACGACGCCGTTGTCTTCCAGCCGCCGCGTCAGCGTGCTGCCCCGGCCGGGATGCGTGGTGACAGCCTGCGACGCGGCGAGCGACCGGGCATGCTCCTCAAGCCGCTCGACGCTGAACAACGCCTCATCCATCGGCCCATCGCCATCCCAGGCGGAGGTACGATGAAGGGCGCCGACGAGGCGCGTCAGCCAGCGAACCGACGGCCGCCCGGCGACGCCGATGTCGGGATGTTGCATGGCGTGTGCCTTCCTGGTGCGGGAACTCGCGCCGGCACCCTGCCAATGGGCGGGGTGTTCTGGCCGGACAGAGCACTGCGTTAGGCCGTCGCGACGCCTACAGGCAGGGTCGGAAACCACTCACGCGGCCACCGTGGGGGGGTTGGTGTGATGCACGCCGGCCGGGCCTGTTCCTGGGCTGGACCATGGAATGGTTTGGCCTTGCCACGTGCCAGGTGGTGGTTCGCTCGATACCGTCCGATCTTGCGCCACCTCGTCGGGTGCGGCACCTGCGCGTGAACGGACACAGGGTGGCCAGAATGTGGCGCTGCGCCGCGGCGACATGGCGATCATGGGCAATCTCGGATCGGACAGGGTTGCCGGCGTCCAAGAGGCCATCGAGGCGGCCGGCGCACAACTCCTATACCCGCCGCGCCGCAGCCCGGAACTCAACCCCGTCGAATACGTGTTTGCCAACTCAAGGCAGTCCTTCGCGCCAAATACCCGAATACTGGAGTATCCATGCGGTCAATGTGAAAAATGAACCGGCCACTTGCGGGCATCGTCGAAGCCACGACAAAGCGGACTCTCGGACACGAATACGAAAGAGGACTAGTTGTGAATAGGCATATCCGAGTGAATATTGATAGTGCTCTTGAATTATAGTGCCGCCACACTCCGTGCAGCGCCGCGCTTTTCCAGCGGCATATAGGGCCTCATCGCGATGAGTGAACGCGTGGTGGGCGTTCAGATTCCGTTCAGATTGAGGTCAACGCACGTTCAGGTTGGCCTGATAATGGTCAATACAGAGGAACGAGTGGCTTCGGTTATTCAATCCGCGAATTTATTGCGAGCACAGCGAAATTTAATGCCGCAACGAGGGGCAGAACTACCGCCTCGATGTGGCCTTGAGGGATAGAAACATGTCAATCGGCACGACAATCAAAGACAGTGTGATATGGACCAAGGCTCCGGCGATCAAGCCGGTGCAAGGGATGCCGGTCGCGCTGGGGACGATTTCCGGCGTGTGGAGCAGCCTGATGATCACAGGCATTCCCGCCGGCGCGATATTGTCCGACGGCACGGGCAACACCTTCACCGCGACCGGTCTGCTGGGCTCGGTGGATGTCGCCGGCTGGAATCTGGGCACGCTGAGCATCATCCCGGCCTCGGACAGCAACTTCGTGCTCACGGCGGTCACCGGCACCGGCAAGTGGGCCACCGAGAAGCTGACGGTGGCGCCGCCGGCACCGGATGTCTCGTGGTCCTCCAGCGTGACCGGCATCGAGGGCAAGCCTATTTCCCTTGGCGCGTTGACCGCGACAGCGAGCGGGATGGCCGCTGACGGCACGCCCGACACGCTGAAGTCGATCATCCTTTCCGGACTGCCGGCCGGGGCGCGGATTTCGGATGGGCATGGCCACGGGTTCACCGCCAGCGCGACCAAGGGGTGGGCATCGATCAGCGGATGGTCCCTCGACAGCCTGGTGCTGCAAACCAAGTCCGACAGCAATGTGACCCTGACGGTGACCGTCACCGAGCGGGACGTCGATGGCAACCTGAGCACGGCGACGGCAAGCGAGACCGTCATCGTCAATCCGCTCGCGCCCAAGGTGACCTGGGCACCGGCGCCGCTCGACGGCAAGGCCGGGGCACCGATCGCGCTGGGCGACATCACCGCGACCGCCGGTGGGCTCGCCGGGGATGGCGCGGGCAATGTCATTCAGTCCCTCGTGGTCAGCAACCTGCGCGCCGGGGCGACCTTGAGCGACGGGTCCGGGCACAGCTACACCGCACCGGCCGGAGGTGGCGCGACCGATGTGACGGGTTGGTCCGTGGCCGATCTTTCGCTGGTGATGCCGATGGCCGGTAAGGTTTTTCTGACGTTGACCGCGACGGAGACCGACGCCGAGGGCAACACCAGCACGGCCGTGGCCCACGAATATCTCGTGGTGGCGGCCGCCGCGGCGGATCTCGCGCCGACGCTGACCGCCGGCGCGCCGGACGCGGTGCTGGTCGAGGCGGCATTGCAGTCGGACGGCAGCACGGTGGCTGGCGTCGGCCAGGCGACGGTGCAACTCGCCAAGGCCGATCCGGATGGCGTGGCGTCCTATGACACCACCGGCTGGACCGCGAACCCCGACGGCACGTTCAGCCATGGCGCCACCTACGGCGTTGTGGTGCTGGATACCGCGGCGGACACGCTGACCTATCAGCTCGACAACAGCCTGGCCGCGACCGACGCGCTGGGGGCCGGGCAGGTGGTGACCGACTCGGTGATGGTGAAGGTGATCGAGTCGCCCGGCACGCTCACCGCGTCGACCAGCGTGTCGTTCACCATCGACGGGAGCAATGACGCGCCCGTGTTCACCTCGGCCGCCACCACGACATCGTTGGCCGGGACGCTGGCGGCGTCGGACGCCGAGGGGAATGCGATCAGCTTTGCCCTCGCGGCCGGGCAATCGGCGGCCGGGTCCTATGGCAGCATCGCGCTCGATGGCGCGAGCGGGGCGTGGACGTTCACGCTGGATAGTGCGGCATTGGCGGCGCTGACACCGGGCACGCTGGTCGCCGACACCTTCAATGTGGTGGCGAGCGACGGCAACGGCGGCGATACGGCACAGAGCCTGGCGATCGATCTTGTCGCGGGCGGGACGGCACCGGCGTTCACCAGCGCGCCTGTGAGCCTGTCGATTGACGATACCACCGCGCAGGATTGGTTCGGTGCCTTCACCGGCACGCTCACCGCGGCGGATGGCAATCTTGATCCGATGAGCTACGCCCTGTCGGGGAGCGGCAACGGAACCTACGGCTCGATGTCGATCGATGCGGCGGGCAATTGGACCTATACGCCGGCCAACGGCGCCATCAACGCATTGCAGCCCGGCCAGACGGTCACCGACAGTTTCACCGCGATGGCCGACAACGGGATCGGCGGCACCGCCTCCCAGACCATGACGGTGACGTTGACCGGCGCCAACGATGGTCCGGTGTTCGGCTCCAACGCGTCGGTCGACGTGTTCGCCGGCACCACGATGGTGACCGCCCTGGCGACCGATCCGGATGGGCCTGGGGCGATCGGCTATACCCTCGGCGGCGCCGATGCCGCGGCGTTCAAGGTGGTCAACAACCAGTTGGCCTTTGTGGCAACGCCCGATCCGGCGGTGCAGTCGAGCTACAACGTCAATGTGACCGCGTCGGACGGGATTGCCTCGGCCAGCCAGAGCTACGTGGTCAATGTGGTGGCGCCGCCCGCCGGATCGCCGTTCACGGTGATCGACCCGATGCAGACGGCGAGCAACGGGGCGGCCGTCACCGGCGCGCTGCTGGCCGGCGGGCCGGGCATCAGCGCGGATGTGGGCTCGCTCCAGGTTATCGCGGGCACGTCTTCGGCGATGTTCTATGACGGCAGCCTCGGCGCCCTGGGGATTGGCGCCGGATTGCTGATCACTTCGGGCACAATGCCGGCGACATCCAACACGGCCGGGTATTTCGGGCAGGACAACGGGATGCAGGGCAGTCCGGCGCTCGATGCCATCGTGCGGACGGTTTATCCGACCACGCCGGGCCTGCCGGGACCGATCAGCTACGATGCGACCTCCATCACGTTCAACTTCACGGTGAGCGATCCGACCATCACCGGGATCAGCCTCAACACGGTGTTCGGCAGCGACGAGTATCCGGAGTGGGTGGACCTCTACGTCGATCTGGGCGCGGTGCTGGTGAACGGGGTGAACGTCGCCTACTTCAACAACAACCCGCTGGCACCGCTCAGCGTGATCGGCGGGAACCTGGCGGCCGGGTATTTCCAGGACAACACCGCGAACCTTGACGCCAGCGGCACCGCCATCCCGGGCGTGCCGAGCACATTGCCGATCGAATATGACGGGGTGAGCCGGCCGCTGACGATCTATGCGCCGGTGCACCAGGGCCTCAACACCATCGAGGTCGCGGTGGCCGATACCGGGGACCATATCTATGACAGCGGGCTATTTATCTCGAACATGAAAGCGACCAACGCACCGACCTCGGGCGTGGTGCTGGATCACAACGGCACCGAGGCGGACGATGTGCTGGTGGGCACGGCGGCGGCGGAATCGTTCGATGGCAAGGGCGGCAACGACTCGGTGGATGCCGGCGGGGGCAATGATATCCTGTTGGGCGGCGCGGGGGACGACACGTTGCTGGGTGGCAGCGGGGACGATTTCCTCGATGGCGGCACCGGGCACAACCTGCTTGACGGTGGCGCCGGCAACGACACCATCCAGCACACTGCCGGCACCGGCGTGGACACCATCGAGGGTGGCAGCGGGATCAACACGCTGGCGCTGAACGACGCCTCCGCCAGCACGGCGGATGTGGTCGACCTGACCAATCCCGCGATGCTGCACTGGTTGAACGACGGCAGCAGCTTCGTCGACATCCAGGTGCTGTCGTACCACGGCGGTTCGGGCAACGACGCCATCATCGGCGGCGCCTATGGCGATGTGATCGACGGCGGGTCCGGCAACGACACCCTGACCGGCGGAGCCGGCAACGACACCATCACCGGCGGAAGCGGCAACGATATCGCGGCGTTCAGCGGCAACCACGACCAGTATGTGATCACCACGATCGGGAGCGGGCTGTATCAGTTTGCCGGGCCGGATGGGACGGACCAGGTGAGCGGCGTGGAGCAGTTTGCCTTTGCCGATGGCACATACAGCATCGCGGCCCTGCTCAGCCCGGGCGTGAGCATCACCGGCACGGTGGATGACGACGTGATCAACGCCACCCATGCGCCGCTGGGGCAGCCGCATACCACCGACAACGGCGATACCATCGATGGCAAGGCCGGCGACGACCATATCACCGGCGGGGCTGGTGCGGATTCCATCAGCGGCGGCGCCGGCAATGACTTCATCAACGGCGGTGCCGGCAACGACACCATCTACGCCGGCGCGGGCAACGATGAGATCAGTGGCGGGCTTGGAGCGGATCTGTTCCTGTTCAAGGCGGCGACCGATTCGATACCGGCTGATCCGGATGTGATCCTCGATTTCAGCCAGGCCCAGGGCGACCGCATCGACCTGACCCAGATCGGCACCTTCGCCATAGTCTCCAGTTTCACCGGCCACGCCTTCGAACTCACCATCAGCCAGCACGGCGACGGCTACCTGGTGCGGGGTGACACCCATGGCACCGGTGCGGCGGATTTCGCGCTCCAGGTGAACACCAACGCCATGCTGACCCTGGCCGACTTCGTGCACTGACCGGGACCGGGGGTGGGCCGTTCCCCATGGGGGTTGATCCGCGCGCTCCGGCGACGTACGTCTCGGAGCCCGCCGCAACCCCGGAGCCCGCCATCCGCGTCCTGCTCGTGGAAGACGACACCGATCTTGCCCAACGCCTCACCGCGTCGCTGCGCGAGGCGGGGTTCGCGGTTGACCGCGCCGCGGATGGCGACCTCGGGGCCTATATGGGCGAGACCACCGACTATGATGCCGTGGTGCTGGATCTCGGGCTGCCCAAGCTATCCGGGATCGAGGTGCTGCGGCGCTGGCGCAGCGGTGGGCGGCGGATGCCGGTGTTGATCCTGACCGCGCGCAGTGCCTGGACCGAGCGGGTGGAGGGCCTCAACGCGGGGGCGGACGACTATGTCGGCAAGCCATTCCAGGCGCTTGAGGTCATCGCCCGGCTGCGTGCCCTCATCCGCCGGTCCTCCGGGGGCAGCAACCCGGTTCTGGTGCAGGGCGATATCGCCTTCGATCCGGCGGGCGGCAGCGTGACGC
Organism: uncultured Rhodospirillales bacterium; assembly: GCA_903845065.1. Taxonomy (GTDB): domain Bacteria; phylum Pseudomonadota; class Alphaproteobacteria; order Acetobacterales; family Acetobacteraceae; genus CAIYPH01. The sequence goes on from CAIMWH010000137.1 coordinate 11,151, forward strand.
TGCGTGGGGTGCCGGTGATCCTGACCGCGCAGGAATTGCGCGTGCTGTCCGTGCTGATGCACCGCGCCGGGCGGATTGTTTCGCAGAGCGATCTGCTCGACCATATCTACGCCGATGACGACGTTCGGGGTTCCAACACCATCGAGGTGTTCGTCGCGCGGCTGCGCAAGAAGCTGGGGCACGATGCGATCCGCACCGTGCGCGGCCTGGGCTACCGGATCGGATAACGGGCGCCATGTGGCAAAGCTTCCGCGCCCGCCTGATCGTCGGGGCCGTGATCTGGATCGCAGCCGGCATGGCGGTGAGCTACCTCGCCCTTTTCAGCCTCATGCGTGGCCACATCGAGCGTGAATTCATCGAGGAACTCGACCATCATTTGACCGAGTTGACCGAGTTGCTGGGCGTCGGGGCCGACGGGGCGCCGTTCATCCGCCAACCTTTGAGCGACCATCGCTTCTTCGAGGCACGGTCGGGCTACTATTGGCAGGCCGGTTCGGCCACCGGCGCGGCTATCGCCTCGCGGTCGCTGGGCGACGTGCGGCTGGCACTCACCCTGCCCGTCGCGGGGCCGCCGGATGAACGGCAAAGCCATATCATGGGCCCCACCGGCGCCGCCTTGGTGCTGGAACGCCGCATCGCGACGAAGCCGGACGGGGAGAGGTTGCTGGTGGCGCTCGCCATCGATGTGCGGCTGGTGGATACCATGCTGGCGCGGCTGCGCCGCAGCGTCGGGCTCACGCTCGCCACCATCGCGGCCGGGCTGATGGCCGCAGCCGTCATCCAGGTCAGCTTTGGATTGCTTCCGCTGAAGCGTGTCAGCCAGGCACTCGCCGCCATCAGGCGTGGCGAGTTGCGGCGGCTACCCGATGACCTGCCGCGCGAGGTGGCGCCGCTTGCCGCCAGCATGAACGCGCTGATATCGACCAACGAGGAGATCGTGCGCCGCACCCGCACGCAGTCCGGCAACCTCGCCCATGCCCTCAAGACGCCGCTTGCCATCCTGATGGACGAGGCCGCCCGGATCGCCGCTGCCGGGGGAGATGGCGCGGTGATCCACGCGCAATGCGAGCGCATGCGCCGCCAGATCGACTATGAACTCGCCAAGGCCCGCAGCGCGGCATCCCGCTCCGGCGCCGGCGCGGCGGCCCGCCTCGCCCCGGCGTTGCGGGACGTGGTGATGGCGCTGGACCATCTGCATCGCGGCCGCGCCCTCGCCTTCGAGGTGGACGGCCTCGATGAGAACATCATCGTCGCGTGTGAGCGGGAGGATCTCGATGAACTGCTCGGCAACCTGATCGACAACGCGGCGAAATGGGCCCGCGCGCGGGTGCGCATCACGGTGGCGGAAACGGCGCCGGGCCGGGTGTCGGTGACGGTGGAGGATGACGGTCTGGGGATGCCGGCCGAGGCGCACGAGCGGGTGTTCACCGCCGGGGAGCGTCTCGACGAACTTGTCCCGGGGACCGGCCTCGGCTTGGCCATCGTGCGCGATATCGCCGAAATCTATGGTGGTTCGGCGTGGCTGGACGCCTCGTCGCTCGGCGGCGTCGCAGCCCATATCGCGTTGCCGGTGGTCCAGGCCAGGTGATCGGGGCCGATTGATCGGAAGGTGCGGCACGCGGCTTGCTGAGTGGGGTCTGAATATCGCATCGGAGACCCTGGTGACCGCTGGCCTTGCACATCGGGACGCAAATCGCATCGCGCTTCTGGGTATCATGCGCGGCTAGCCAAGGCCGCACATGGCGGTGATCGCCACCGTCGCGCCCGCCGCCTCGATGGCGTTCGGGGTCACCTCCGCATCCATGGAATAGACATTTCGTTCGAGACGCGGCACCTCGATGGCGATGCCGGAGATGCTGACGCTCTGGCCGATGGTGTCGAGCATGAGGTTGCCAAGCCCGACCACGCTCGTGGTGGTCATGGCCGGGCGCCGCAGCAGGGCGCGGATGCGGGCGAGCAATTCGTCCAGCAAGAACGGCTTGACCAGGTAATCGTCGGGCAGCGGCAGGTCGAGCAGGAACCTGCCGACTGCAATGTTACGAAATCTACGCCCTTGGTTCGTCTACCCTTCGAACCTGACACCGGGCTGACGGACCTGTTCCCAAGTCCGTGAGCGACGCCATCCCCTGCTCCCCGCGCCGCCGGCGCTAAACCGTCGCGACGGGGGTAGCCGGCGAACCCACCGCCCCCGGCAGCCGCAGCGGCGGCGCGGTCATCAGGAAGCGGTTCCGTCCGTTCGCCCGCAGCCAATCCGCCAGTTCGGTGAAGTACCACATCTCGCCAAGATAGCAGCCGAGCTTGAACAGGCAGTGCTCATGCAGCGGCAGCGTGGCGCAGGGGTCCGCCCCCGCCCGTGCCGGCATCGCTTCCACCGCATAGTTGTCGGCGAACAACGCCACGGCACCGCAATCCGTCACCCATTGCAGCAACCGCTGATCCCGCCCGTCCAGCGCGCTGGTGGTGCCGAACAGCACATCGCGGTCGGGCTGCTTCTTCATCTCCAGCAGCAACTCGGCGAAACCGGTGCGAAAGCAAACCATGTCACCCGGCGTGACAACAACCTTGTCCTTGTCGAGGATCGCCATGAGATCCTCGTACCCCACTACGTGCCCGCTGCGGCCATGATGCGCGAGCAGGTCAACCATCACCGCCCGCCCCTGCACGCAGGTCACCGCGATATTCTCCACCCCGAGCTTGTGCGCCCCCGGCGCCACCGGATTGGGCCGCCCGTCCACCCCGCGGTCATAGAGTCTATCCGAAATCAAACAATGTCCTGACAAAGCCTTCTGAGCATCATCCTGACCGACGCCCAACGCAGGAAGGCCAGCGCCGAGCGGTTGAGGCACTCCCAATCCTTGGCTAGCCTGCGGCATCTGTTGAGCCAGG
>CAIMWH010000138.1 GCA_903845065.1 uncultured Rhodospirillales bacterium
CGTGTGCTCTTCCGATCTCGCCCCTCCCCTGGTGCAGGGTGAAGCCATTGGATAGAAAGTTTTTGCTTCTTTTTTCAAAAAGAAGCGCTTGCTTGCGGATGAGGGGGAGAGCGCGACGATGATTTTTCGCCAGTTGTTCGATCAGATCTCCGGCACGTATTCGTATGTGCTCGCCAGCCGGCGGGGGGGCGAGGCGTTGATTATCGATCCGGTGCTGGAGAAGGTGGATCGGTATCTGCAACTGATGCGCGAGTTGGACCTCAAGTTGGTGAAGGCGGTGGATACGCATTTGCACGCCGACCACATCACCGGGCTGGGGGCGCTGCGGGACCGGACGCACTGCATCACGGTGATGGGGGAGCAAAGTCAGGTGGATGTGGTTTCGATGCGGATTGCCGAGGGGGACAAGCTGACCATCGAGGGGATCAGCATGGATGTGATGTACACGCCCGGGCATACGGACGATTCCTACAGCTTCCTGATGGCGGACCGCGTGTTTACCGGGGACACGCTGCTGATCCGGGGCACCGGGCGGACGGATTTCCAGCATGGCGATCCGGCGGCGCAGTATGACAGCTTGTTCAACAAGTTGTTGAAATTGCCCGAGGAAACCCAGGTGTTTCCGGCGCATGACTACAAGGGCGATACCGTCAGCACGATCGGGGAGGAGAAGCGGTTCAATCCTCGGCTGCAGGTGAAGTCAATCGACGAGTACGTGCATTTGATGAACAACCTCAATCTCGCCAATCCGAAGATGATGGATGTGGCGGTGCCGGCGAATATGCGGCAGGGGCTGGTGCAGGCGGAAATCGCGCGGCGGGGCTGGGCGGTGAGCGTGGCCGAGGCGAAGGGGCTGATCGGGCGGGGCGATATCGTGCTGGTGGATTTGCGCGAGCGGGCCGAGCGGGAGCGGCACGGGACTATTCCGGGGGCGTTGCATGCGCCGTATCCGGATTTGCAGGAGAACCTGGCGCCGGGCGGGATGCTGCATGAGTTGGCGCAGGGGAGCGGGCGGAACTTGTTGTTTTTCTGCGCGTTCGGGGAGCGCTCGGCCATGGCGGTGCAGGCGGCGCAGGATGCCGGGCTGGCGGGGACGAAGCATATCGAGGGGGGGATGGGGGCTTGGAAGGCTGGGGGGTAGGGAGGCGTTCTTTTTTGAAAAAAAGAACCAAAAAACTTTTATCCGTTGGCTTTGTGCTCTCTGCGAGGAAGACGAAGCCGAACGGATAGAAAGTTTTTGCTTCTTTTTCAAAAAGAAGCGCTGGCTTTACTGCTAGCCCCCGCCGATTTTCGGGATCAGGAAAATCTCGCTATCCGGCGGGAGTTGCAGGCCGTAGGCGTCCTGGTGGATTTCACCGTCGATCGCGATGGCCATGGTTTCCTCGATGTGTTCGCCGAGGCCGGGGAAACGCTGGTCGAGTTCCTTGATCAGGCGGCGGAAGCTGGTAGCCTCCACCTCGAACTCGGTCTGGTCGCCGATAAACTGGCGGCAGCCCGTGCCCGAGATGGAGACCTTTGCCATGGATCAGGCCTTGTCCATCGCGGCCAGGATCTTCGGCGGCGACATCGGCAGGCTCATCATGCGCACGCCGGTGGCGGCCTTGACGGCGTTGGCGACGGCGGCCAGCGGCGGGACGATCGGTACTTCGCCGACGCCGCGCACGCCGAACGGGTGGCGCTTGTTGGGCACTTCGACGAGGACCGCCTCGATCATCGGCAGATCGGAGGCGACGGGCACGCGGTAGTCAAGGAAGCCCGAGTTATCCATGCGGCCTTTCTTGTCGTAGAGGTATTCCTCGTTCAGCGCCCAGCCGATGCCCTGGACGGCGCCGCCCTGGATCTGCCCTTCGACGTACGAGGGGTGGATGGCGCGGCCGACATCCTGCACTGCGGTGTAGCGCAGGACCTTGACGAAGCCGGTCTCGGGATCGACCTCGACGTCACAGATGTGGGCGCCGAAGCCGGCCCCTGCGCCCTGCGCGTTGATGGAGACCTCGGTGCCGATCGGGCCGCCGGTTTTGCCGGCCTTGGCTGCGATGGCGGCGAGGGGCATCGGGTCAAAGCCACCGGCGTTGGCGCCGGCGGGAACGGCTTCGCCGTCCTTCCAGTCCACCGCGTCGGGCGAGATGTCCCAGATCATGGCGGCGCGCTTCTTCAGCTCGTCGACCACTTTTTCGGCCGCCTGGACGGTGGCCATGCCGGTGGCGAAGGTGACGCGGCTGCCGCCGGTCATGCCGGTGATGCCGATCTGTGCGGTGTCACCGACGATCGGGCGGACCTTCTCGTAGGGGACGCCGAGGACTTCGGCGGCCATCATCGCCATGGACGCGCGCGAGCCGCCGATGTCCGGGCTGCCCGAGACGACGCTGACGGTGCCGTCTTCGTTGATGAACACCGAGGCAGAGCTGTCACCGCCGATGTTGAACCAGAAGCCGGTGGCCAGGCCGCGGCCCTGGTTTTTGCCGAGAGGGGCAGTCCAGTGCGGGTGCGACTTGGCGGCTGCGAGGACCTGTTCGAAGCCGATTTCAGGGAACACCGGGCCGTAGGCGGCCTTGGTGCCGGCCTTGGCGGCGTTCTTCTCGCGGAGCGCGATGGCATCCATGCCGAGCTTGGTGGCCAGTTCGTCCATGGCGCTTTCGACGCCGAAGGCCGAGATGGGGGCACCGGGGGCGCGGTAGGCGGCGATCTTGCTGCGGTTGCTCACCACGTCATAGCCGGAGGCGCGGACGTTCTTGAGGTCGTAGCAGGCGAAGGCGCACATGCAGGCGGGGGCGACCGGGGAGCCCGGGAAGGCGCCGGCCTGGAGCGCGATATCGATGGTGGCGCCGGTGATGGTGCCGTCTTTCTTGGCGCCGATCTTCACCGTCATCACGCCGCCGGAGGTCGGGCCGCTGGCACGGAACACTTCGTCCCGGGTCATGACCATCTTCACCGGCTTGCCGGCCTTGCGGGAGAGGGCGACGGCGAGGGGCTCGAGATAGACGAGCGTCTTGCCGCCGAACCCGCCGCCGATTTCGGCCGGGGTGACGCGGATGTTGGCGATGTCCATGTTCAGGATCTTGGAGACGTACTGCCGGATCATGAACTGACCCTGGCTGGACGCGAAGATCTGGGTCTGGCCATCCGGGTTGACCGAGGCGATCACCGCGTGCGGTTCGATGTAGCCCTGGTGCACGGCGGTGGTTTCGTAGCGGCCTTCGACCACGACGTCAGCTTCGGCGAGGCCGGCTTCGGCGTCCCCGAGCTTGAACTCGACGCGCTTGGCGATGTTGGTGGGCTTGCCCGGGTTGGCCATGCCGGAGGGCACCAGGTCGTCATGCAGGATCGGGGCGCCGTCGGCCATGGCGGCCTCGACGTCGATCACGAAGGGCAGGACTTCGTAGGTGATCTCGATGAGGGCGGCGGCGGCATCGGCGATGGCGGAGGACATGGCGGCGACGGCGGCGACGGCGTGGCCTTCGTAGAGCACCTTGTCGCGCGCCATGACGTTGTGGGCCATGTGACGGAAGTTGACCGCGCCGTCACCGGCGGCGGCTACCTCGGAGGAGATTTCCGGGAAGTCCGCGGTGGTGATGATGGCCTTCACGCCGGGCAGGGCCGCGGCCTTGGAGGTATCGATCGACACGATGCGGGCATGGGCGTGCGGGCTGCGGACCACCTTGCCGACGAGGGTGCCGGCCATGGTGAGGTCGGCGCCGAAGAGGGCCTTGCCGGTGACTTTGTCGATACCGTCCGGACGGACCGGGCGGGTGCCGACGACTTTCAGATCGGATTTGTTGGCGACGAAATTCATGCGTGTTCCCCTCGCATTTCAGCAGCAGCGTCCATGACGGCGCGGATGATCTTGTCGTAGCCGGTGCAACGGCACAGGTTTCCGGCGAGCCAGAAGCGGGCTTCGGTCTCGGTCGGGTTCGGGTTGGCATCGAGCAGCGCCTTGGTGGCCACGAGCAGGCCGGGCGTGCAGAAGCCGCATTGCAGGGCGGCATGTTCGAGGAACTTGACCTGCACCGGGTGCAGGGTGTCCCCGTTGGCGATGCCTTCGACGGTGCCGATGGTCTTGCCTTCGGCCTCGACGCCGAGCACCAGGCACGAGCAGACTAGACGGCCGTCAAGCGTGATGGAGCAGGCGCCGCAGTCACCGGAGCCGCAGCCTTCCTTGCTGCCGGTCAGCTTGAGCTGGTCGCGCAGCACGTCGAGCAGGCTTTCCTGCGCTTCGCAGAGGAATTCGGCCGGTTCACCGTTGACGGTGGTGGTAACGTGGATCTTGCTCATTAGCGGGCTCCCGCGCGGTCATAGGCGATTTTGGCGGCCCGGCGTGCGAGGACGCCGGCGATTTTGGTGCGGAACTCGATGGTGCCGCGCTTGTCGGAGATCGGGTTGCAGGCGGCCGAGGCGGCGGCGGCGAGGGCGGCGTTGGCGGCATCATCGAGCTTGGTGCCGATAATGGCTTTCGCGGCGGCCGGGACGGTCACCTGGGTGGGGGCGACGGCGCCGAGCACGACGCAGGCGTCCACGATGGTGCCGGAGGCGTCCAGCGTAAGGTTGACGGCGCAGCCGACGACCGCGATGTCCATCTCGGTGCGCGGAATGAAGCGCAGGTAGGCGTCGGACTGGTGCGCTTTGGGCTTGGGCAGGTGGAATTCGAGGATGAATTCGCCCTTCGCCAGCGAGGTGCGGCCCGGCGCGATGACGATGGAGGCCACCGGAACGGTACGGGTGCCGGCCGGTCCGACGATGACGGCGGTGGCGCCGGCGGCGATCATCGCGGGCACGCTGTCAGCGGCGGGGGAGGCGTTGCACAGGTTGCCGGCCAGCGAGGCGCGGCCCTGGACCTGGGTGGAGCCGATGAGGTTGGTGCCTTCGACGATGCCCGGGTAGGCTGCGACGAGGGCGGCGTTCTCACCGATGACGGCGCCGGGCGTGGCGGCGCCGATGACGAAGCCGCCATCGACTTCGCGGATGCCGATGATGCCGGGCAGCTTCTTGGTGTCGACGATGAGTTCCGGCTGGAGGCGGCCGGAGCGCAGTTGGACCAGCAGGTCCGTCCCGCCGGATAGGACCTTGGCGAGGCCGCCGGCACCAGCCAGCAGCTTGATGGCATCTGGCACTGTGGCAGGTGCCGCATAACTCAGTCTGGGCATGTTTGCTCCCGGGTTCGTTCGGTCGAAAGAGATTGGCAGTCGAATAAGGATGCTCGTGTGGCAGGTGGTGCCGCACGCAATCCTGACAAGGTTAGGCCGGTATCGAGGCGTGGTCGAGCCCCCCAGACGACGGTTCGTTTACATAACCACGCGGCAGCAAATCGCCCGGCTGGCGGAACCCGGGGGGTTCGCCAGCCGGGCGGGATGGGCGGCGGTTCGCGGTGGGCGGATCAGTCGAACGCGGCGCTCGTGGTGTCGGTGCTCTTGTTGTAGCGGATGGTGATTTTTTCGACCTGGCAGAGGTTGATGCCGTGCCAGACGGCGTTGGTGTTGTCGATTTTGTAGACCACCTTGAGGTCCCACTGGCAGGTTTTGTCGGCGCGGTGGAACTTGATTTCGGCGGATGCGCCGTCTCCCAGCGTGTCATGGCCGAGGATGTCATCGTCCCAGTCATCGGATTTGCTCGGGGCGACGTAGACCTTGCCCAGCTCGTAGCCGGTTTTGTTGACCAGGGTGAAATCCTGCTTCGCCTCCTGGGCCGAGGCGGCGGTGGAGACGGTGGCCAGGAGGGCGGCGAGCAGCAGCGGCTTCATGAGGGGATGATCCTGCAATGTTTCGTTGTAGTATGCGGGATCATCAACCACTCATGTTAATCAAATGCAATCAAGGGCGGCCGGAATCATCAGGCCGTCATGTGGCGGATGAAGGTGGGCATGTCGGTGTTGGTGCCGCAGAGGAGCACGCCGACGCGCTTGCCGGCGATGCGTTCGCGCAGCGGGAACATGGCGGCGGCGGTGGCGGCGGCGCAGGCGGGTTCGACGGCGAGCTTGAGTTCGGCGAACAGGACGCGCATGGCGGCGCGGAGTTCATCGTCGCTGACGGTGACGAGGCCGTTGATGGCGGCGCGGCAGAGGCCGTAGCTGTAGGCCTCGGTGTGGGGGGCCATCAGGCTGTCGGCGATGCCGGTCATCGCGCCCATCTTGATCGGGCCGCCGGTGGCGAAGCTTTGCGCCATGCCGGTCGCGCCCTCGGGTTCCACGCCGTAGATTTCGAGGTGCGGCATGGCCTGGCGCAGGGCAGTGGTCATGCCGGCGGCGAGGCCGCCGCCGCCGATGGGGACGATGACGGCATCGAGTCCGGCGGATTGTTCGGCCCACTCGGCGCCGAGGGTGGCGGTGCCGAGGATGGTGCGGTAGCCGTTGAAGGGGTGGACGAAGTAGCGGCCCTCGCTGGCCTCGATCTCGCGCACCATGGCGAAGCCGGTGGCGCCGTCCTCGGCGATGAGGACCTCGGCGCCGTAGCCGCGGGCGAGGGCGAGGCGGGCGGGATTGGCGGTTTTCAGCATCACCACCTTGGCCGGGATGCCGAGTTTCATCGCGGCGTAGGCCACGGCGATGGCGTGATTGCCGGCGGAAATGCCGGTGACGCCGCGGGCGCGCTGGGCGGCATCGAGGGCGAGCATGTTGGAGAAGGCGCCGCGGGCCTTGAAGGTGCCGCTGGCCTGGAGGAGTTCGAACTTGAATTCGAGGGTGGTGCCGGCGAGGGGGGCGATATCGTCACGCGCCATGACCGGGGTGATGCGGGTGTAGGGCGCGAGGTCAGTGCGCAGGGCGGCGATGGCGGCGGGCGTCGGCACGGCGATCCCGTCGATTTCAAGCGGCATGTCGGGCATCGGGGGGCTTCCTCGGGTGGGGTTGACGGCGGCGGGTGGGGCGCCGGCACAATGGCGGTCCACACATGAGGGGACGGTCAATGCAGGTCAACGTCAAGGGGAGCCGGGTGGTGATCGCCGGCGGGAGCAGGGGGATCGGGCGCTCGATCGCGCTGGCGTTCGCCGAAGCCGGGGCGGCGGTGTCGATTTGTGCGCGCGGCGCGGCGGCGCTGGAGGCGACGCGGGCCGAGATGGCGGCGTTTGGCGGCACAGCGCATGCCGCGAGCTGCGATTTGTCGAAGGATGCGGATATCGCGGCCTATATTCCGGCGGCGGCGGCGGCCCTCGGCGGCATCGACGTGCTGGTCAACAACGCGACCGGGTATGGCATGGGCGATGACGAGGAGGGCTGGGCGCAGTCGCTTTCGGTGGATTTGATGGCGGCGGTGCGGGCCTCGCGGGTGGCAATTCCGTTCATCGAGAAGAGCGCGTTCGGGTCGATCATCAATATCGCGTCGGGCTCGGGGCTTAATCCGTCCGTTCGGTCGCCGGCGTATGGGGCGGCGAAGGCGGCGGTGATCCATTATACGCGGACGCAGGCGGCGGCGTTGATCCGCAGCGGTATCCGGGTGAATTGCGTGGCGCCGGGGTCGATCGAGTTTCCGGGCGGGGTGTGGGATCAACGCAAGACGGACGCGCCGGCGCTTTATAATGCGACGCTGGCGAATTGCCCGGCGGGGCGGATGGGGCGGCCGGAGGAAGTGGCGAACCTGGTGGTGTTCCTGGCGTCGCCGTTGGCGAGTTGGGTGACGGCGCAGATTATTAGTGTGAATGGGGGGCAGGGGTTGCCGAAGTAAGCGCGTTCTTTTTTGAAAAAAAGAACCAAAAAACTTTTTTCCGATTGGCTTCGCCGCTCTCCCCGGGGAGGGGCGAAGCCAGTGGATAAAAAGTTTTTGCTTCTTTTTTCAGAAAGAAACGCTTGTTTGTGCTTCACACCACTCAACCCACAACTGCCGATAAGCAGCCTCGAATGCGCGCGCCAGGCCAGGGGCATCCCCGAGGCCTGACGCCGCGACGCGCGGGCGGAGTTCGGCGCGCAGGGCGGCGAGGGCTGGCAGGTCGGCGGCGGCGGCGATGGCGCGTTCGACGTAGGCGTCCGGGGTGGCGGCGATCCAGTCGGTGAGGCCGACGGGGGTGAGGAGCATGGCGCCGAGGCGGCCGACGCCGGGGCGGGAGGCCAGGGTGAGGACGGGGACGCCTTGCCAGAGGGCTTCGACGGTGGTGGTGCCGGCGTTGTGGGGGAAGGGGTCGAGCGCGATGTCGATATCGGCGTAGGCGGCCCAGGTGGCGGATTGGGGGGTGGTGAAGACGAGATCGAGCCGGTCGGGGCGGATGGCGTGGGCGGCGAAGCGGGCGTGCATGGCGGTTCGGGCGGCGGGTTCGGCGAAGGGGGCGCTGTTCAGGCAGAGGCGGGCGGTGGGGAGGGCAGCGAGGATGCGGGCCCAGGTGGCGATGACGGTTTCGTTGAGGCGGACGGTGCGGCCGAAGTAGCCGAAGGTGAGGTGACCGCGGGAGAGGGCCGGGAAGGGACCTGGTTCGGGCATGCCGGCGGGTGGGGTGTAGGCGAGGGGGACGCGGGGGAGGCGGAGGACGGGTTCGGCGAAGAGGGGTTCGGCGCCGGGGGGGATCAGGGCGGCGTCGGCGATGAAGGCGGTCATGGCGGAGAGGCCGGAGGTGGTGCCGAGGCCGAGCATGGTGGCGATCTGGATGGGGGCCGGGCAGCGAGCGAAGACGAGGAGGCGGTTGCCGCCGGTGTGGCCGGCGAGATCGATCAGGACGTCGATATGGTCGGCGCGGATGCGCTCGGCGAGGGCTTCGTCGGTGAGGCCGACGGTGGGGACGAAATTGTCGGACAGGGCCTGGAAGCGGGCGGTGGTGGCGTCCGGCACGGGGACTTCGGCGTAGCAGGTGAGGTGGATCTGGGTGCGGTCGTGGGCGGCGAGGAGGGGTTCGGCGAAGAAGGCGGCGGCGTGATGGCGGAAGTCGGGCGAGACGTAGCCGATGCGCAGGCGGCGGGTGGGGGAGCGGTCATTGGCGAAGATGGGGGGGGTGGGGGCGAGGGGTTGGGCGTGGCGGCGGTTCCATTCGCGGTATTCGGCGGCGATGGCCTGGTCCGGCAGATCGGTGCGGTAGTTGAGGCAGAACAGCAGGTTGCTGTGGGGGAGCGGGAATTCCGGTCTGAGGGCGATGGCGTGGCGGAGGGTGGTTTCGGCTTCGGCGAGGCGGCCCTGGCGCATGAGGGCGAGGCCGAGGTTGTTGGCGGCGTTGGCGTGGGCGGGGTCAATGGCGAGGGCGCGGCGGGCGGCGGTTTCGGCGGCCTGGGCCTGGCCGGCGAGGGCGAGGAGCCAGGCGAGGTTGGCCCAGGCGTCGGCGAAGTCGGGCGCGAGGCGGAGGGCTTCGCGGTAGGCGGCGGCGCTCTCGGTGGCGCGGCCGGCGTCCCGCAGGATGTTGCCGAGGTTGTTGTGGGCGGCGGGGTTGGCGGGGCTGAGGGCGAGGGCGGCGCGGGCGGCGGCTTCGGCTTCGGGGAGGCGGCCGAGGGTGCGCAGGATGGCGGCCTGGTTGGCGCGGAGTTCGGGGTCGGCGGGGGTGAGGGTGATGGCCTCTTCGATATCGAGGGCGGCCTCCCCTGCCCTGCCCTCGCGCAGGTTGAGCAGGGCGCGGACGTGGAGAGCGCGTTCGGGGTGGCTGTCGCGGGAGAGCATGCGGTTGGCGAGGGCGCGGGCGCGGGTTGCGTCCCCGGCGGTGTAGGCCTGGTGGAGGCGATCGGCGTCGCCTTCGCGCCAACGGTCCCACAAGGCGCGGTAGGCGCGTTCGGTGAGGCGGGCGAGACCGGGGGCGTCACAGAGGGGGGAGGCGCGGACCATGGCGCGGAGGCGGGCCCGCAGGGTGGCGAGGCCGGCGGGTTGGTGGGCGGCGGCGATGGCGCGGGCGATGTAGGTTTCGGTGTCCGGCGCGATCCAGTCGGGCAGGCCGACGGCGCCGAGGATGCTGGCGCCGATGCGCCCGACACTGGGGCGGCCGGCGAGTGTGATCACCGGGACGCCCTGCCAGAGGGCCTCGATGGTGGTGGTGCCGGCGTTGTGGGGGAAGGGATCCAGCGCGATGTCGATCTCGGCATAGTCGGCCCAGGTTTGTGGTTGGGGCTGGGTGAAGACGAGGTCGAGGCGGTCGGGCGGGATGGCGTGGGCGGCGAATTGTTCGGCGATGCGGGCGCGGAAGGCGGGTTCCTGCAAAGCGCGGGTGTTGAGGCGCAGGCGGGCGGTGGGGACGCCGTGGAGGATGCGGGACCAGGCGGCGATGACGGCGGGGTTGAAGCGTTCGGGGCGGCCGAAATGGCCGAAGGTGATGTGGCCGTTGCGGGCGCAGGGGGGCGGGGCGACGGGGGGCATGGCGGCGGGCGGGGCGTAGGCGAGGGGGATGCGGTCGATACGGACGATGGTTTCGCTGAACAGGGGTTCGGCGCCAGGGGGGACCATCGCGGCGTCGGCGATCAGGCCGTCCATGGCGGAGAGGCCGGAGGTGTAGCCGTGGCCGAGGAGGGAGGCGACCTGGACCGGGGCGGGGCGGCGGGCGAAGACGGTGAGGCGGTTGGCGGCGGTGTGGCCGGCGAGGTCGACGAGGATGTCGATGCGGTCGGCGCGGATCATGTCGGCCAGGGCGTCATCGGAGAGGCCGAGGGTGGGGCGCCAGTGGGCGGCGAGGGCGCGGAAGCGGGCGGTGGTGGCGTCGGGCACGGCGACTTCGGCGTAGCAGAAGAGTTCGATTTCGGCAGGGTTGTGGGCGGCGAGGAGGGGTTCGGCGAAGAGGGCGACGGCGTGGTGGCGGAAGTCGGGCGAGACGTAGCCGACGCGCAGGCGGCGGCCGGGCGTGCGGTCGTGGGCGAAGCGCGGGCGGGCGGGGGCGAGGGGGCGGGCGTGGGCGGCGTCCCACGCCTGGTATTCGGCGAAGATGGCTTCGGGGGTGAGGTCTTCGCGGTAGTTGAGGGCGAAGAGGAGGTTGCCGTGGGCGGAGGCGTAGGCGGGGCGGGCGGCGAGGACGGCGCGGCAACAGGCTTCGGTTTCGGCGTGACGGCCTTGCATTTGCAGGGCGACGGCGAGGTTGGCGGTCCAGCGGGTTTCGGCGGGGGCGAAAGCGATGGCCTGGCGGAGGGCGGTTTCGGCGCGGATGGGGAGGCCGGCGCGGACGTAGACGGCGCCGAGGTTGCCGTGGGCGGTGGCGTGGGTGGGGTGTTCGGCGATGACGGCGCGGAAGGCTTGGGCGGCTTCCTCGCCGCGATCGAGGCCGAGGAGGGCGACGCCGAGGTTGACGCGGGCTTCGGCCCAGTGCGGGAGATGGTGGACGGCGTGGCTGTAGGATTCGACGGCGTCGGCGAGGGCGCCCTGTTGTTGTTGCAGCATGCCGAGGCCGTTCCAGGCCTGGGCGTAGGCGGGAAGCAGGGTGACGGCTTCGCGGTAGGAGGCTTCGGCGGCGGCGGGATTGGCGCCGGTGCGCAGGAGGTTGGCGAGGTTGTGGTGGGCGGCGGCACAAGTGGGGTCGAGCGCGATGGCCTGGCGGTAGGCGGTTTCGGCTTCTTCGGTTCGGCCGAGGGCGCGCAGGACGGCGCCGAGATTGGCGTGGTCGGCGGCCTGGTCGGGCGGGGTGTGGGAGGCGGCGATGGCGTGGCGGAAGGCGGTTGCTGCCTCGTCGTTGTGGCCGGCCTGGTGGGCGGCTACCCCGGCGCGCCGCCAGGTTGCGGCGGTGCCGGGGGGATCGAGGGTGGTGGTGGTTGGCATCACACCTGCTGGAAGGCGCTGACGGCGTATGTCCAGGGCGTGGTGCCGTTGGTGGTGATGATGCCGACCAGGGTGCCGCCGCCGGCGAAGTTGCCGCCGGCGTTGTAGAAGAGTTCGCCGGTGTTCTGCTGGTAGGCGAAGCCGCCCTTGCCGCCGGTGGCGAGGGAGGTGGCGAGGCGGGCGGCGGCGTCAGCGACGCTTTTGATGTTGGTGAGATCGACCAGGGCGGCGCCGCCGAGATCGTAGGTGTTGGTGGCGAGGGTGCCGCTGCCGGTGGTGTCGAGGCCGATCTTGTCGCCCTTGGTGGCGCTGAAATTCAGCATGGTGCTGACGTTGCCGGCGCTGGCCTGGTCGAGCACGAAGGTGTCCCCCACGGCGTTGCCGGTGAGGAAGTTGAGGCCGCCGGCCGCGACCACCATGGCGGAGTTGGCGCCGGTGAGGATGATGGTGTCACCGCCGGCGCCGCCGAGGACGGTTTCGGTGTTGGAGACCGAGACGCGGTTGGATTGGGCGGCGAGTTGCAGCGTGTCGGAGCCGGCGCCGAGGTCGATCGAGCCGTTCACCAGCGGAGTGCCGAGGGTGATGACATCCGCCGCGGTGCCGCCGGTGAGGGTCTGGACGTTGCTGACGGTGCCGGTGTTGGCGAGGTTGGTCAGCGTGAGGGTGTTGGTGCCGGTGCCGAGGTTCACGCTCATGGCGGTGCTGAGGGCGGTGCCGAGGGTGATGGTGTCGTTGAGGGTGCCGCCGGTGATGGTTTCGGTGTTGGAAACGGTGGCGACGTTGGCGAAGCTGCCGAAGGTGAGGACGTCGGCGCCGGTGCCGAGGTCGATGCTGGCGTTTGAGGCGGCGGCGCCGAGGGTGATGGTGTCGACGGCGGTGCCGCCGATCACGGTCTCGATGTTTTTCAGGGTGCCGGTGTTGGCGAGGTTGGCCAAAGTGAGTTTGTCGGCGCCGGCGGCGAGGTCGATCGCCATGCTGGTGGTGAGGGCGGTGGCGAGGGTGATGGTGTCCGCGAGGGTGCCGCCGGTGATGGTTTCGGTGTTGGACAGGCTGAGGAGGTTGGCGAAGTTGCCGAGGGTGAGGCTGTCCGAGCCAGTGCCGAGGTCGATGCTGGCGTTGGAGGTGGTGGCGGCGAGGGTGATGGTGTCGGCGCCGGTGCCGCCGGTGGTGGTTTCGATGTTGGCGAGGGTGGC
>CAIMWH010000139.1 GCA_903845065.1 uncultured Rhodospirillales bacterium
ATAAGGTAACTATCGAGGTCGCCATTATTCCAATGAGAAAAAACGGAAGCCATGTCGGCAGCCGATAACCCGGCAACGTCGCGCAGAATATGATATGCTTCGGCAATGAGCTGCATGTCCCCGTATTCGATGCCGTTATGGATCATCTTGACGAAATGCCCGGCGCCCGACGGCCCGGCATGCAGGTAGCCCTGCTCGACATTGGCGGCCCGATCCTCGCGGTCACGGGTCTGCGGAATGTCGCCCTTGCCAGGCGCCAGCGCGCCGAAAATCGGGTCGAGAAACGCGAACGCCGCCTTGTCGCCGCCGATCATCAGGCAGTAGCCGCGCTCCAACCCCCATACCCCGCCCGAGGTGCCGACATCCATGTAGCGGATGCCCTTGGTGGCGAGTTCGCGGGCGCGGCGGATATCGTCCTTGTAGTAGGAATTGCCGCCATCGATGAGGATATCATCGCGGTCCAGCATGCCGCCCAGGGTCGCCACCGTCTGCTCGGTGATCTGGCCCGAGGGCAGCATCACCCAGGCGGCACGGGGCCGCTGGTCAAGCTTTTCGACCAGGTCATCGAGCGAGGTGGCGGGTGTGGCGCCCTCGGCGGCCAGGGCGGCCACCGCCTTGGCGTCGGCATCGTACACCACGCAGGAATGTCCGGCCCGCATCAGGCGCCGCACGATATTGCCGCCCATCCGGCCCAGGCCGATCATTCCGAGTTGCATCGTCTACTTCCTTATTCCGCGAGGCAGGACAGCCCGCCGTCTACCGGCAGGCACACGCCGTTGATATAGGCCGCATCATCCGAGGCAAGAAATACCGCTGCCTTCGCCACATCCCACGCCGTGCCCATTTTGCCGGTGGGGGACAGGGCATCGCGCGCCGCGACCATCTTTGCCACGTCGTCATATTGCCCGGCCACCTGGGCGTGCACCATCGGCGTATCGAGCAAGCCCGGCATGATCACGTTGGCGCGAATGCCGTCCCGCGCATACTGCACCGCCAGCGCCCGGGTGAAATGGTTCAGCCCGGCCTTGGAGGCGAAATACGAGAAATACGGATACTTGTTGATCACCGCCCCGGCGATGGACGAGATGTTGACGATGGCGCCGCGCTTCTGCCGCTGCATCACCGGGATCACCTGGCGGCAGGTGAGAAACACCCCGGTGAGGTTGATATCCATCACCCGCTTCCAGCGCTCCTCGGTAATGCTTTCGAGATCGCCCATGTCGGTGATCCCCACATTGTTGTGCAGGATATCGATGGCGCCGAACCGGGTGGCAACGTCCTCCACGAGAGCGGTGACCTCGGCCGATTTGGTAATATCGCACCCCATCGCGACGGCCTGGTTGCCCTCGGCGGCAATGATGCCGGCGGTTTCCGCGGCGGCGGCGGGGTTGATATCGATAGCCACCACGCGCGCGCCCTCACGGGCATACTGCACCGCGGCGGCCTTGCCGTTGCCCCAGCCGGGACCGGACGAACCGGCACCGAATACCAGGGCGACCCTGCCGGTGAGTTTCATGCGGCGTCGCGCTCGCAAGAAGATTTCACAACGAGGCAGCGAGACGGCGAGAAGCAGGAAGACCCCTTCTCGCTGTCTCGCTGTCTCTTTGTGACACTTGCTTGCAACCCATTCATGCCACCCGGTCCCCCTTCTTCACCGTCACCGCCCGGTTATCGGCGGCCGGCAGCATCTTGGCGGGATCGCGCGTCACCACGAGATCGATCAGCGTCGGCCCTTCGCTCGACAGGCCGGTGGCCAAAGCGGCGGCGAGCATGTCGGGGGCCTCGACGCGGATGCCGCGGCAGCCCATCGCCTCGGCGATGCGGGCATAGTTGGTCTCCGCGAGATCGGAGGCATGATAGGCGCCGGGGCCGTACATCAAATGCTGCAACGCCTTCACGTAGCCGGAGGCCGCATTGTTCACGATCACGATGGTGAACGACAGGTTCAGTCGCCGCGCGGTTTCCAGTTCCCCCAGCATCATGTTGAAACCGCCGTCGCCGGTGAGGCTCACCACCTTGCGCCCCTCGCCCGCCAACGCGGCCCCCATCGCGCCCGGCAACCCATACCCGATCGAGGCGAACCCACGATCAGGCACGAACTGCCGCCCGGCCTGCTTGGTATCGAACAGCAGCCCGCCCCAATGCGCCGCGAACCCGCCATCCGCCACCAGGATGGCATCCTCCGGCATGATCTTGTTCAACTCGCCCATCAGCCGCCCCATGCTGACCGGCACCTCGTCCGACGCCAGGCGGGGCGCGACGGCGACGCGCCACTCCGCCATTTTCGCCGCCACGCTGTCGGCATAGCCCTGCTGGCGGGCGCGGATTTCCGCAGCCTCGGGTTCGAGCAGGTGGTGCAGTTCCACCACCGTCTCCCGCGCATCGCCCCACAGGCACAGCTCCGGCTCGGCGGTGCGGCCAAATTCCTCGGCCACGTTGTCGATATGGATGATGCGGGCACCCGCCGGCGGCACGGTGAAGCGCTTGGTGGCGATCTCGCCCAGTTTGCAGCCGAGCACGATGATAAGGTCGCTCTCGGCGATCAGCGCATTGGCGATGCGGTCGTAGCGCCCGAACAACCCGGCGCTGAGCGGATCGACGCAGGGAATGGCGCCCTTGCCGGTCATGGTATGCGCCACCGGCAAATTCAGCGCGCGGGCGAACTCCGTGAGGTCCTCCGCGGCGCCCGAGATATGCACCCCGCCGCCGGCCAGCACGATCGGCGCGCGGGCTTCGGCGATCATCTGCGCCGCCGTGGTGAGGCTGGCGGTATCGGGCACGCAGCGCAGGCTCGGTGCCGCCTCGCACGCCGGATCACCCCGGAAGGCGGCCGGATCGAAGCCAAATGTGGCGTGGCAGATATCCTCCGGCACATCCACCACCACCGGGCCAGGCCGGCCGGATGTCGCCACCCGGAAGGCGCGGCGGATCAACTCGGGGATGCGCGCCACGCTTTCGATGCGGATGAGTTCCTTGCAGGCCGGCCGAAGGATGTCGATCTGCCGGCTCTCCTGGGTCATGTTCTTCCACGAGTGCTCGCGGTGCGAATCCCCCACGATCACCACCAGCGGCGAGCCGGCGTTGAGCGCCTCGACCAGCCCGGTGACCAGATTGGTGGCTCCCGG
Source organism: uncultured Rhodospirillales bacterium (assembly GCA_903845065.1). Taxonomy (GTDB): domain Bacteria; phylum Pseudomonadota; class Alphaproteobacteria; order Acetobacterales; family Acetobacteraceae; genus CAIYPH01. Next base: position 3,126 of record CAIMWH010000139.1, read on the forward strand.
CCCAAGCGTCGCGTCGCACAGGCCAACCCGGCCGGACACCTTGGCATAGGCATCGGCGATGAAGATCGCGGCGCGTTCGTCATTGATGAGGTGGTGCGCCAGGCCGAGCCGCCGCGCCGCGTCATAGAACGGCAGCAGCTGGAAGCCGCCCATGCCGAACATCGCCCCGCCGTTGAAGGCCTGGATCATGCGGACGAGAGCCTCGCCGCCGGTCATTTCATTGGTGTTCATTCTTCAACGTCCCAGCATGTCGCGCACAGCGGCGACGGTCATGGCTTCAGTGATCCGCACGGCATCTTCCACCGGCGGCGCGTAGCCGATCGGCGCGCGCGGGGCGCCAAGGCGACGCACCTTCACGCCGAGGGTCTCGGCCACCGTGGCGGCGATCTCGGCGCCGAAACCGCCCACCTGCACCGCCTCATGGGCAATCAGCAGCCGCCCGGTGCGGGACGCGCTGGCCAGCACCGCCGCGCGATCCCACGGCCACAGGGTGCGCAGGTCGATCAGGTCCACCCCGATCCCCTGCCCCGCCAGCGTCTCGGCGGCCCGTTCGCAGACATGCACCTGGGCGGACCACGAGACGATGGTGATATCCCGCCCTTCCCGCACCGTCCGCGCCACGCCGAACGGGACAAGATGTTCGCCATCGGGCACCTCGCCCTCCAGCGGCCACAGGTTCTTGTGCTCCATATAGACCACCGGATCGTCGCAGCGGATGGCGGATTTCAGCAGGCCCTTGTTGTCAGCGGGGGTCGAGGGGCAGGCGACCACCAGCCCCGGAATATGGGCGTACCAGCTTTCGAGGGACTGCGAGTGCTGGGCGGCGGAGCTGCGCCACATGCCGATGGGCTCGCGCACCACCATCGGCACCCGCGTCTGCCCGCCGAACATGAAGCGCGCCTTGGCGGCCTGGTTCACCAGTTCATCCACCGCGCACAAGGCGAAATCGGAGAACCGCATTTCCACCACCGGGCGGGTGCCCATCATGGCGGCCCCCACCGAGGCACCGAGGATGGCGGCCTCGCTGATCGGGGCGTCGGAAATCCGTTCCGGCCCGAATTCCTCCACCAGGCCCTTGTACTGGCCGAATACCCCGCCACGCCCAAGGTCCTCGCCGACGGCCCAGACCAGCCGGTCCCGCCGCATTTCCTCGGCGAGGGCGCTGCGGGCGGCTTCCATGTAGGAGATACGGGCCATCAGAAAGCTCCCTCGGCCGGATCGCCGATATCCTGCACGTCGCGGAACGCCTCCTCCGGGCCGGGAAAGGGCGCATCGAAGGCGGCGCGATAGGCGGCATCCATTTCAGCCTCGGCCACGCTCTGGTCGGCGAGGATTTCGCTCTCCGGCACCCCGGCGGCGCGCAACAAATCGGCGGCACGCAGGATCGGCTCCTCCTTGCGGCGGGCGGCGAGTTCGTCGGCCGGGCGATAGGGCGCGGTATCCACCCCGGTATGGCCGGTCAGGCGGTAGGTCTTGGCATGCAGGAAGCGCGGCCCCTCGCCGGCCCGCACGGCGGCGATCATCGCCCGCGCGGTGGCCTCCACGGCGAGGATGTCATTGCCGTCCACCTCCTCGGCGGGCAACCCGATCGCCCGGGCGCGCACCGCGGGGCCACCGCCGGCGGTCATGCTCGATGTGCGGGTGGTGGCGGCGAAGCCGTTGTCCTCGCAGACGAACAGCACGGGCAACTTGAACACCGCGGCCCAGTTCAACCCCTCCAGGAACGGCCCGCGATTGATCGCGCCATCCCCGAAGATGCAGCACACCACCTTGTCCTCGCCCTTCAACTTGATCGCATGCGCGGCCCCGGCGGCGATGACGATGTTGGCGCCCACCACCCCGTTGGCGCCCAGCATCCCCACCCGGAAATCGGCGATATGCATCGAGCCGCCCTTGCCGCCGCAATTGCCGCCGACGCGGCCGAGCAATTCGCGCAGCATCGCCTCGCTGGACGCACCCTTGGCGAGGGTATGGCCGTGGCCGCGATGGGTGGAGAGCAGGATGTCATCAGCGCGCAGGCTGCCCACCACCCCGGCCGCCACCGCCTCCTGCCCGATGGAGGGATGGATGGCGCCGAGCACCACCTTGTCATCCAGCCCGCGCAAAGCGGCCTGCTCCAGCGCGCGGATGCGCCACATCAGGCGGTGCTGCGCCCGCAGATGCGCGATGTCGATATTGCTGCGGTCGTGGTCTGTCGGCATGAACGTGTCTCCCGGCGTGGTGCTAGCACGCGGGTTGAAACAGCGTCCATGCGGGGAGCGAAAATGCAACAGGCAACGATCGTGATAGCGCCCACCATCACCAAACTGCCGGATGGCGCGGCGGGCGCCGTGCTGGTCACCGGCTCGCACGGCGGGGCCTACCCGGCGAGCCTGGCAGCGCAAGCCGGAGTTCGGGCGTTGATTTTCCACGATGCGGGCATCGGGCGCGATGACGCCGGGATTGCGGCGCTCGGGCTGCCCATCCCCGCCGCCGCCATATCCCACCTGAGCGCCCGCGTCGGCGACACCGCGGACATGATGGCACGCGGCCGCATCAGCCGGATGAACGCCCCAGCCGCCGCCCTCGGCGTCACCGAGGGAATGCCCTGCGCTGAGGCGGCGGCGCTGTTGCAGCAGGCACCGCCGGCCGAGCCCCAGGCCGTCCATGTCGCCGAGGGTCGCGAGGTGCTGCACCCCGAAGCTGCCATCCGCCCCCTCGTTCTGATCGACTCCGCCTCCCTCGTGGACCCCGAGGCCGATCGCGGCGCCGTCATCGTCACCGCCTCGCACGGCGGCCTGGTCGGCGGTGACCCCAAAATGGCCTTGCGCGCCGACGGGTTCGCCGCCGCCTACCATGACGCCGGGATCGGCATCGACAACGCCGGCATCGGCCGCCTGCCCGCCCTCGAAGCGCGCGGCATCGCGGCCATCACCGTAGCCGCCGCCTCCGCCCGCATCGGGGACGCACACTCGGTGTTCGATGACGGCATCATCTCCGCCGCCAACCCCACCGCGCAGCGTCTCGGCGCCATCATCGGACACCCCGCCCGCGCGGTGCTGCTGGCCTGGACGCGGCGGCAAGGCTAGGCTCGCACCAACCGAGGGAGACACACCGCCATGGACGCCAAGGAAGTCACCGCCATCAAGGATTGGCACGCCCACGTCTACTTCACGCCCGAAACCCGCCCCGCCGCCGAACGCCTGCGCGAGCGCATCGGCGAACGCTACCCCGAGGCACTGCTCGGCCGCTGGCATGATCGCCTGGTCGGCCCGCACACCCGCGCGATGTACCAGGTGCTGTTCCCGGTGGCGCTCTACCCGCAGATCGTCCCCTTCATCGCGCTCAACCGCGAGGGCCTCGCGGTGCTCGTCCACCCCAACACCGGGCGCGACCGTGACGACCACTCGCTGCACGCGATGTGGATGGGCGAGGTGCTGCCGGTCGATCTCAGCGTGCTGAAGGAAGAGGGCGAATAACGATGGCCGAGATCGAATGGCGCAAACTCCGCGCCGAACAACTGCGCGAGATGGCGAAGCAGGACACCGTGGTGATCCTCCCCCTCGGCGCGATGGAGCAGCACGGCCCGCACCTGCCCGTTGAGGTCGATGCCCAGTTGGGCGAGCAGGTGGCGCTGCGCACGGCGCGCCTGATGGCGGCGCGCGGCAAGCCGGTGCTGGTATTGCCGATGCTGTGGTGCGGCGTGTCAGAGCATCACATGAGCTTCGGCGGCACCATCACGCTCGATCTGCCAACCTATGCGGCGGTGATCGAGGGGATCGTGAAATCCGTGGTGCGGCACGGCTTCCGCCGCATGGTGCTGCTCAACGGCCACGGCGGCAACGAGAACGCGCTGCGCTGCATCACCGATGAACTGACCCCGAAATACCGCCTCCCCATCGTCGAGTTCACCTATTGGTACGCCGCCGCCGAGGCCATCGCCGATATCCTCGAAACCCAGACCGGCCTGCAACACGCCTGCGAGGCGGAAACCTCGATGATGATGGCGGTGCGGCCGGAACTGGTGGCCGAGGCGCGCATCCCGCTCGCCAAGGCCAACCGCACGCCGGACGTATCCGACATCGTCGGCGGCGGCGTCTATCGCTGGCGCACCATCGGCGCGATGTCGTCCTCGGGCGTGGTCGGCAACCCCGAGGCCGCCAGTCCGGCCAAGGGCAACCGGCTGTTTGACGCGGTTTCGGGCGTGCTGGCCGACAAGCTGAGCAACGAGGAACTCTGGACCCTGCCGTGGGACGCCGAGAAGTTGGAGTAGCCGACGTGACCGACACTATCCTGCTCGAAACCGCCGAACGCCTGTTCAGCGACACCATCACGCCGCAGGTGCTCGCCGCCGCCGAGCGGGGCGACTATCCGCACGCGGCCTGGAATGCACTGGCCGAGGCCGGGCTGCATCTCGGGCTGCTGCCGGAGGAAGCCGGCGGTTTCGGCGTGGCACCGGCTGACGCGCTGGCCCTGTTGCGCATCGCCGGCCGCCACGCGCTGCCGCTGCCGCTGGCCGAAACCATGCTCGCGGGATGGCTGCTCGCCGGCGCCGGTATCGCGGTGCCCGAGGGCGCACTCACCATCACCGCCGCGCCCGGCCTGACCCTCACGCGCGATGGCGGGTCCTGGCACCTCGCCGGCACCGCGCCGGGCGTCGCCTGGGGGCGTGATGCGGCCGCCGTCGCCGTGCTCACCACCTTCGAAGGGCAACCCTACGTCGCGCTGCTCTCGGGCGGCTACACCATCGCCGAACGCCTCAACATCGCCCGCGAACCGCGCAACACGCTCACCATCGACGCGGTGCCCGATGCCGTCGCCCCCTCCGCCGTCACCGCCCTGCAACTGCGCGCCGCCGGGGCCGCCACCCGCGCGCTGATGATCGCGGGCGCGCTCGAACGCATCACCGAGATGACCACCCAGTACGCGCTCGACCGCACCCAGTTCGGCCGCCCCATCGGCCGCTTCCAGGCGGTGCAACACAGCCTCGCCACCCTCGCCGCCCAAACCGCCGCGGCCCTGGCAGCCGGAGACATAGCGGCCGAGGCAGTGGCCGACGGCGTGCAAATCCCCGCCATCGCGGCGGCCAAAGCGCGCGCATCGGAAGCCGCCGGCATCGGCGCCGGCCTCGCCCACCAGATCCACGGCGCCATCGGCTTCACCTACGAGCACTCGCTGCACTACTTCACCAAGCGCCTGCACGCCTGGCGCGACGAATACGGCGGCGAGGCCGAGTGGAACGAACGTCTCGGCCGCCACCTCGCCGCCGCCGGCGCCGATGCGCTGTGGCCCACGCTGACCGCGATCTGAGGCACATCATGTCCGCGCTCTCCTTCCCCCCGCCCCCCGTCTCCGAAGCCGCCGAGGCCCTGCGCGCCGAAGTCCGCGCGTTCCTCGCCACCGAACTCGCCGATTTCCCGGCGGAGAAACGCGCCGAAAGCTGGTCCGGCTACGATGCCGGGTTCAGTCGCAAACTCGGCGCCCGCGGCTGGATCGGCATGACGTTCCCCACTGGCTACGGCGGCCACGGCCGCACCGCGCTCGAACGCTACGTCGTCATCGAGGAATTGCTGGCCGCCGGCGCCCCGGTGGTGGGCCACTGGATCGCCGACCGCCAGTCCGGCCCATCCATCCTGCGCTTCGGCTCCGAGGCGCAGAAGCGCTTCTTCATCCCGCGCATCGTCGCCGGCGAGTGCTTCTTCTGCATCGGCATGTCCGAGCCGAACTCGGGCTCCGACCTTGCCTCGGTCCGCACCCGGGCCACCAAAGTGGACGGCGGCTGGCGCATCAACGGGACCAAGCTGTGGACCAGCCAGGCCCATCTCTCGCACTTCATGATCCTGTTCTGCCGCACCTCCGGCACCCCGGAGGATCGCCAGTCCGGCACCAGCCAGTTGCTGGTGGACATGAAAGCCACCCAAGGCATCACCATCCGCCCGGTGAACGCGCTGACCGGCGAGCATCACTTCAACGAGATCGTCTTCCAGGACGCCTTCGTGCCCGATGACGCGCTGCTCGGCGAGGAAGGCCAGGGCTGGCACCAGGTGACCAGCGAACTCGCCTATGAGCGCAGCGGGCCGGAGCGCTTCCTGTCCTCGTTCATCCTGCTGGTGGAAACCCTGCGCGTGCTCGGCACCAATCCCTCCGAACGCGCCGCCATCGCCATCGGCCGCCTCGGCGCCCATCTGGTGACGCTGCGCCGGCTGTCCCGCTCGGTGGCGGGGATGTTGCAGGCGGGCCAGAACCCGGCGACGCAAGCCGCGCTGGTGAAGGACCTCGGCGCCCTGCTCGAGCAGGAAATCCCGGACATCGCGCGTTCCCTGGTGGCGGTCGATCCGCCGACACCGGAGATCGAACGCTTCGCCCAGGTGCTGGCCTACACCACGCTGCACGCGCCCAGCTTCTCGCTGCGCGGCGGCACGCGGGAAATCCTGCGCGGGATCATCGCGCGCGGGCTGGGGCTGCGCTGAGCGGGACGATGAAGCAGGACGGGCGCGCCATTCCGGTGGTGCTCATCTTGTGGGGCGTCTGGATGCTGTGGGGGTTCGGCTGGCAAACCGTGGTGGAGCGCCTGCTGATCCAGGTGGACGGAACGGTGGTGACCAGCCGTCACGAGCCGTCCAAGGGCGCCCCGCGCTACGCGAGCCACTACCAGATCAAATCCCCCGACGGGCACCTGGAGACCTACATTGCCGGCGCGACGGACGCCTCGCTCGAACGCGGCCTGCCCGAAGGAACCCGTATCCACAAGGATCGCTGGAGCCTGGGCTACCAGATCAACGAGCAATGGGTCGCGTTCCCCGTGCTGTTCTACGCGACGGTGCTGGCCATCGGGATGCTCTGCATCGGAACCGGCGTGCTGCGCTGGCGGGCGTGGCGCCGGGCGGCGCTAACGTAGGCCTTCACAAAGGAACAGCGAGACAGCGAGAAGAAGCCCTCCCTTCTCGCTGTCTCGCTGTCTCGCTGTCTCGTTGTGACCCCTTCGCCTAAGCGGCCAAAGGCGGTTCCTGCGCCCCGGTCATGATCGCCACCGCATCGGCCATGGTGTGCGCCTTCGGATCGATCACCGCCAGCCGGCGGCCGAGACGGTGGATGTGGATGCGGTCCGCCACCTCGAACACATGCGGCATGTTGTGGCTGATCAGCACGATGGGCATTCCGCGTGCCCGCACGTCGCGGATGAGGTCCAGCACCCGGCGGGACTCCCGCACGCCCAGCGCCGCGGTCGGCTCGTCCATGATCACCACCCGGCTGCCGAACGCCGCCGCGCGGGCTACCGCGACGCCCTGGCGTTGCCCGCCCGAGAGCGTCTCGACGGGTTGGTTGATGTTCTGGATGGTGAGCAGGCCGAGTTCGGACAACTTCTCCCGCGCCTCGCGCTGCATCCGTCCGCGATCCAGCATGCGGAACACCGACCCCAGCATACCGGCACAGCGGATTTCGCGCCCGAGGAACAAATTATCCACGATCGACAGCGCCGGAGACAGCGCGAGGTTCTGATGCACCGTCTCGATCCCGGCGGCGCGGGCGTCCTGTGGCGAGCGGAAATCGATCGGCGCGCCGTCGAGGCGGATTTCGCCTTCGTCGGGCGCGATGGCGCCGGTGAGGGCCTTGATGAGGCTGGTCTTGCCCGCACCGTTATCGCCAATCACGGCGAGGATTTCGCCCGGCATCAGGTCGAAATCCGCGTGATCGAGCGCGGTGACGCGGCCGTAGCGCTTCACCAGGCCGCGCGCCTGCAGAACCGGAACGGGGCTCATGCCGAGACCTTCCTCAGCCAGTGGTCGATGGCGACGGCTACGATGATCAGCAGGCCGACGGCGAATTCCTGCCACAGCACGTCCACCCCCGAGAGCGCCAGGCCGTTGCGGAACACGCCGACGATGAGCGCGCCCAGCAACGTGCCGGCGATGGAGCCGCGCCCGCCGAACAGGCTGGTGCCGCCGATCACCACGGCGGTGATGCTGTCGAGGTTGGCGGTCTGCCCGGCCTGCGGGCTCACCGAGCCGATACGCCCGATCAGCACCCAGCCGGCGAATGCGCACACAATGCCGGCCACCACATAGACCGACAGCAGCACCCGGTCGGTGTTGACCCCGGCCAGCCGCGCCGATTCCGCGTCATCCCCGGCGGCATGCACATGGCGGCCCCAGGCGGTGCGGTTGAACAAGTACCAGAACAGCAGCACGCCGAGCAGCATGGCGAGCGAGCCGTAGGTGACCTGGGCGCCGAGGAAATCGATCGCCTCGCCGAACCACTGCAGGGAGGGCGCGTCGCTCTCGATATCCTGCGCGCGGATGGTTTCGCTGCGCGAATACCACAGGTTCAACGCGAAATAGATGTTCCAGGTGCCCAGGGTAACGATGAACGGCGGCAGTTTCAGCCGCGTCACCAGGGTGCCGTTGATCAGCCCGCACAGCCCGCCCACACCCAGCCCGGCGGCGATGGCGATGGGTTCGGCCACGCCCTCGGTCACGGCAAGGCGGCCCATCACCACGGAGGCCAGCACCATCACCGCGCCGACGGAGAGATCGATCCCCGCCGTCAGCACGATGGCGGTCTGCGCGATGCCAAGCACCGCGATGATGGTGACCTGTTGCAGCACCAGGGAGAAATTGAACGGGTGCAGGAAGCGCGGCCCGGCCACCAGGCTGAACACCGCGAGGCTCAGCAGCAGCACCAGCGCCGGAATGGTGGTGGGGTGCACGTGCAGGAAATGCTGCAACCGGCGGATCGCCCCCTTCTCCGGCGCCTCGAACGCCGCGACGCGCTGGTCGGACTGCGCGAGCACGCGCTCATATTCCGGGATCTCGGTCATGCGCCCTCTCCAAAGTCTTCCCCTCTCCCGCCTCAGCGGAAGAGGGGAATGCTAGCTCAGCCCCAGCACTTCTTCAGGCCCTCGGCCGAACCGGTGGAGCCCAAGCCCTTCACCGGCTTGTCGGTGATCAGCACCACGCCGGTGTTGGTGAAATCCAACCCCGGGCTGGCCACCGGCTTGGTGTGGGACTTGGCGAATGCCACCACCGCATCGACGCCCTGGGAGGCCATCAGCAGCGGGAACTGCATGGAGGTGGCCCCGATGGCGCCGGACTTCACGTTCTTCACGCCCGGGCAACCGCCATCCACCGAGACGATCAGGGTATTCTTGGTGCGGCCCACGGCCTTCAGCGCCTGGTAGGCGCCGGCGGCGGCGGGTTCGTTGATGGTGTAAACCACGTTCACCCCGGGGTCCTTCTGGAGCAGGTTCTCCATCGCCTTGCGGCCGCCCTCCTCCGAACCGGCGGTGACTTCATGGCCCACCACGCGCTTGTCGGTCTCGCTGCCGTTGCGCTTGGGATCATTCACCTTGATGCCGAAGCCCGACAGGAACCCGGTGTCACGCAGCACATCCACCGTGATGTTGTTCACGCTGAGGTCAAGCATGGCGATCTTGGCGGACTTCGCCTTGTCGCCCAGGGTATCGCGCGCCCACATGCCGATGAGCTCGCCGGCCTTGAAGTTGTCGGTGGCGAAAGTGGCGTCGGCCGCGTTGGCGGGGCTCAGCGGGGTGTCGAGCGCGATCACCAGGATGCCCTTGGCGCGGGCCTTCTGCACGGCGGGCACGATGGCCGCGGAATCGGACGGGGTGATCAGGATGCCCTTGGCGCCCGCCGAGATCAGGCTCTCGATCGCCTCTACCTGGCTCTGGTTGTCGCCATCGAACTTGCCGGCGAAGCTGAGCAGCTTGGCGCCGAGCGCCTTGGCCTTGCTCTCGGCACCCTCGCGCATTTTCACGAAGAACGGGTTGGTGTTGGTCTTGGTGATCAGCCCGATGGTGACCTGCTGCGCCTGCGCCGGCACGGCGAGGCTGGCGGCGACCAGGGCGGATGCGGCCAGCAACAGCGGGCGGCGGGTGATGTTCATGGGGTTTCCTCGCGTGGTTGACACTGCGCCGCAATGGGTGCCGCAGGGTAGGCGGGCTGTCAATAATTAAATCCGGCGGATTGATTAATTGACCGGACGGCCACCATCGCGCATCCTCCGCCCGCCATCACCGGGACCCCCATGAGCCAGACCGACCCGCAAACCGCCGGCAGTTTCCGCCCCTTCGATACCAGCCGCGGCACCAACCAGTCCGGCGTGCGGCTCTACAACGAGCGCCTGGTGCTCTCGCTGATCCGCCGCCACGCCAGCCTGTCCAAGGTGGAACTCGCGCGGCTGACCGGCCTCTCGGTCCAGACCATCAACGACATTGTCGCCCGCCTCGAAACCGAGGGGCTGCTGCTGCGCCAGGACCCGCAGCGCGGCCGCGTCGGCCAGCCGGCCATTCCCTTCGCCCTCAACCCCGAGGGCGCCTTCTCGGTGGGCCTGAAAATCGGCCGCCGCAGCACGGACCTGGTGCTGGTCGATTTCCGCGGCGCGGTGCGCATTCGCCGCCATGCCGTGCACCCCTACCCGCTGCCCGAACGCCTGCGCGCGTTCGTCACCACCGCGGTGGCCGATGTGCTGGCCGAACTCACCCCCGCCCAACAATCCCGCGTCGCCGGCCTCGGCATCGCCACCCCGTTCGAATTGTGGAACTGGGAGGCCGAGCTTGGCGCCGCCCCCGGCACCATGGCGGGCTGGCGCGGCTTCGATGTAGAGGCCGAGATCGCCGCCCTCTGCCCCTGGCCGGTGGTCACCTGCAATGACGCCACCTCCGCCTGTGCCGCCGAATTGTTCCTCGGCGACAGCTGGCGGTTTCGCGATTTCCTCTACGTGTTCATCGGCTCCTTCATCGGCGGCGGCGTGGTGCTGAATGGCAGCCTGTTCCCCGGCCGCACCGGCAACGCCGGCGCCATCGGCTCCTTCCCGGTGGGAGGCGGCCGTGCGCGCAAGCAACTCATCCGCGTCGCCTCGCTGCACGGCCTGGAAGCCGAACTCACCGCCGTCGGGCTGGACGGCCCGGCGATCTACCGCACCAACGCCGTCTGGCCCGATTTCGGCGCCCCGCTCGATCGCTGGATCGACCGCACCGCCGGCCACCTCGCCGAACTCGCGGTCGCCGCCACCGCCATCATCGATTTCGAGGCGGTGATCATCGACGGCGCCTTCCCCGCCGACGTCCGCGCCCGCCTGGTCGAGCGCACCACAAGCGCCACAGCGAAGTTCGACCCGCAGGGCCTGACCCCGGTCACCATCCATCCCGGCAGCATCGGCAGCGACGCCCGCGCCATCGGCGGCGCCGCACTCCCGCTGCTCGCCAACTTCGCCCGCGACCGGGACGTGCTGTTCAAGGACGCCGGCTGAACACGCAGGGCCATCGCTCGAACGCGCCCGTGGCGCAGCAAAGCTTCACAACGAGACAGCGAGACGGCGAGAAGCAAGCTCGGCCTTGCTTCTCCCTGTCTCTGCGTCTCTGTGGTGAAATCCCTTCCTTCCCGCTGCCTCGTTGTAAATCTACCCCCGCGTGCCGCCCCGCATTGTCCCCCCACGCCCCCCCGGTCTAACTTCCCCCCCATCAACCAAGGGAAACGCCCGCAATGTCCGACCCCGTGCTTTACGAACAGGATGGCCACGTCGTCACCATCACGATGAACCGTCCGGAAATGCGCAACCCGATCTCCGAAGCCGGCATGGTCGATGGCATCGTCAACGCCCTCGAACGCATCAACGCCGATCCCTCCGTCCGCTGCGCCATCCTCACCGGCGCCGGCACCGCGTTCTCCTCGGGCGGCGATCTGCGCAAGATGTTCGAGGCCCTGGAGGACCGCGCCGCCAACCCGACGGAAACCCCGCGCTACTACTCCGCCGGCATCCAGCGCATTCCGCTCGCCTTCGAGAAGGTGGAAGTCCCGGTCATTGCCGCCGTCAACGGCGCCGCGATCGGGGCGGGCAACGATCTCACCTGCATGTGCGATATCCGCATCGCCGGTGAGAGCGCCAAGTTCGCCGAGAGCTTCGTCAAGGTCGGCATCATCCCCGGTGACGGCGGCGCCTGGCTGCTGCCCCGCGTGGTGGGCTTCTCCAAGGCCTGCGAAATGGCCTTCACCGGCGATATCCTCAACGCCCAGGAGGCGCTGGCCTGCCGCCTGGTCTCCAAGGTGGTGCCGGACGCCGAACTGATGGCCACCGCCCGCGCCATGGCCGCCCGCATCGCCGCCAACCCGCCGAAAGCCGTGCGGATGACCAAGCGCCTGATGGTGCAGGGCCAGGGCATGACGCTGGCCGCGATTCTCGAAATGTCCGCCGCCATGCAGGCCCTCGCGCACACCACCGAGGATCACCGCGAGGCCGTCACCGCCTTCCTCGCCAAGCGCGCCCCGGTGTTCACCGGCCGCTGATCCAACGGCGCGGCGCGAAGGACCCCTGCGATGACCCCTCCGCGCCGCCCCGGCTGTGCCTTGCCGCGGCCGTTCCTGGACTCCATCCAGGCCGGCACCATGGCCACCACCTACAAAGACGTGCCGATGTACAAAAACCCGTTCGACCTGGCGCTCTACCAGCGTCTGCTCTGGCAAACCAAGCCGCGCAGCCTGATCGAGATCGGCGCCAAGTTCGGCGGCAGCGCGCTGTGGTTCGCCGATCTTCTGGGCCGCTACGGGATCGACCACACCATCCATTCCATCGACATCGATGACCTGCCGCGCCCCGCCATCCCGGGCGTCACCTTCCATCACGGCGACGGCCGCAACCTGGGCGCCACCCTCTCCCCCGAACTCCTGCGCGCCCTGCCCCGCCCGCTGCTGGTGATCGAGGACGCCGACCACCGCCCGGCCACCACGCTCGCGGTGCTGCGCTTCTTCGATGCCTGGCTGCAACCGGGCGAATACATCGTGGTGGAAGACGGCATCGTGGATGACCTGTTCGATGCCGATCGCCTCGCCACCCTCGATGGCGGCCCGCGCCCGGCGATCGAGGCATTCCTCGCCGAACGAGGCCAGGACTACGAAATCGACACCGCCCTGTGCGATGCCTACGGTGTGAACATGACCTGGAACGTGAACGGCTTCCTCCGCCGGATCGCCTGAGGAACCGCACCCCATGCACGCCTCCTCGCTCGAAAACATGCAACGCTGCTACCGCCGCCACATCGCCGGCGGGCCATTGGAGACGCAAGCCGAAACCATGGTGCTCGACGTCGGCGGCGCCGACGTCAACGGCTCCTACCGGGACGTGTTCGCCGGCCCGCCGTTCCGCTATCGCGCCGCCGACATGCAGGCCGGCCCAGGGGTGGAGATCGTGTTGGACGATCCGTACCACCTGCCCTTCTCCGATGGCTCCATCGATATCGTGCTGTGCGGCCAGGTGCTGGAGCATTGCGAATACTTCTGGCGCGCCTTCGCCGAGATGCTGCGGGTGCTGCGGCCGGACGGCTTCATCTTCATCATCGCCCCCTCCTCGGGCGGCATCCATCGCTACCCGGTGGACTGCTACCGCTTCCACCCCGATGCCTACACGGCGCTGGCCACCCTCACCGGCGCCTCCCTGGTGGAATGCTGGCTCGACGAACGTGGCCCGTGGCGTGACCTCGTCGGCGTGTTCCGCCGCGCCGACGCCCCGGCGCACACCCCCTCCCTCGCACCGCCCGCCGCGTCACCGTGGCAGGGCGCGCCCGGCACGCCGGCAGACGAAGCCATCGGCGGCGGGATGCACTACCTCACCGTGCTCGAACGCCTGCACCGTGAGCTATCCCCCGCCCACTACCTCGAAATCGGCATCCGCCAGGGCCACAGCCTGGCGCTCGCCACCGGCCCCGCCACCGGCGTCGACCCCCATCCGGTGATCGATCGCCCGCTGCCCGCCACCACCACCCTCTACCCCTTCACCAGCGACGAATTCTTCGCCCTCGGCGGCGCCGGCGTGCGGCCGGACCTCGCCTTCGTCGACGGCATGCACCTCTGCGAGTTCGCCCTGCGCGACTTCATGCACATCGAGCGCGCCGCCGCCCCCGGCGCCGTGGTGGTGCTGGACGACGTCTTCCCCGCCCACCCCGCCCAGGCCGCGCGCGACCGCCACACCCAGGTCTGGACCGGCGATATCTGGCGCCTCGCTGCCCTGCTCCGCCAGCACCGGCCGGACCTGTTCCTGCTGCCCCTCGACACATCGCCCACCGGCCTCCTCCTGGTCGCCGGGCTCGACCCCGCCAATCGTGTCCTGTGGGACGGCTACAACCCGCTGGTGCGCGACATGCTGGCGCTCGAAGGCCCACCGCCGGAGATACTGTCACGCCACGGCACTATCGATCCGGCCAGCGTCACCTTCGACCACATCCTCGCCACCCTCCGCCAAGCCCGCGCCGAGGCCGCCCCACCCGGCGAATGCGTCGCCCGCCTGCGCCGCGCCGCTACGCCGAAGGTTTCGCTGGTGGTAATCGGCTACAACATGGCCCGCGAACTGCCGCGCACCATCCGCTCTCTCTCGCCCGCCATGCAGCGCGGCATCGACCCGCACGACTACGAGGTGATCCTGGTCGACAACGGCTCCACCGAACCGTTCGACGCTGCCGAACTCCGGCGCATCCTGCCCGGCCTCGTCATCCACCATTTCCCCGAACCCACCGCCTCCCCGGTGAAAGCGATCAACTTCGGCATCGCCCAGGCGCGCGGCGACCTCATCGGCGTATGCGTCGATGGCGCGCGCATGGCCTCGCCCGGCCTGCTCGCCCGCGCCCTCGCCGCCTCCCGCCTGCACCAGCGCCCGGTGATCGGCACCATCGCCTTCCATCTCGGGCCGGGCGCGCAGATGGACACCGTGAAGGCCGGCTACGACCAGCGCGCCGAGGATGCCCTGCTCGCCGGCAGCGGCTGGGAGGACGACGGCTACCGCCTGTTCAACATCGCCGCCCTGGCCAAGTCATCCGAGGGCGGCTGGTTCGCCCTGCCGCGCGAAAGCAACGCCTTCTTCCTGCGCGCCGCCCAATGGCACGCCCTCGGCGGTTGGGACGAAGGCTTCACCTCCCCCGGCGGCGGCCTCGCCAGCCACGACACCTGGTGCCGCGCCTGCAGCGATCCTCACGCCGAAATCATCATGCTGCTCGGCGAGGCGACCTTCCACCAGGTCCACGGCGGCATCGCCACCAACCGGGCGGACACGCCAATGGCGGATTTCGTGGATGAATACGTCCGCCTGCGCGGCCGCGGCTTCGAGATGCCCGCCCGCCGCCCGCTCCAGTTCGGCACCCTGCCAGCCGCGACGGGCTGACGAGAGCGGCGGCAGAAGGTCAGCCCATTTGTCGCATTGATCCAGATCAACGCGCGCCTACCCAGCGCGCTGCATAATGCCACGTTATCAGGCCGGCGCAGCCCAGAATTTCGAACCATAAAAGTCGCCGCCTGAACCACGGGAGATGTCGTTCAAGCAGGAGGATATCATGGCAACCATCGTGAATGGCAGGGACAGTGTGACCGCGGGTATTCCCGCCCGGTCCGCGGTCGGAAAAATCGCGCTGATTGCCATCTTCGTCTGGGCCGCGGCCGGCCCGGTCACTGGCATCACCTACGAATACTTCGTAAACGGGCATGACTGGTTCGATATCGCCAATCTCAGCGCCGCCGATCAGGACGTCGCCGAGGCCGCATACTTCGCCAACGCCGCGACCAACTTCGCGCTCGGCGCGGTGATTTGGTTCGCCGGGCTGGTTGGTCTTGGCATGGCCGCCTGGATGACCCACCCGACCGAGGCGTAACGCCGCGCGCGGCCACGCCCCCGCGTGGTGCAGCGCAGCATGCCTCCCGCGTCACGGCCAACCGTGCTAGAGGGTGCGCCGTGACGATGGAGGCGGGTGCATGCGTAACTTTGACGAACTGAGCGAGCGCGAAATGCTCGCCTTGGCCATCGGCGCCGAGGAAGAGGACGGCCGCATCTATCTCGACTTCGCCGAGGGCCTGCGCGCCGACTACCCCGGCAGCGCCAAGGTCTTCACCGACATGGCCGCCGAGGAAAACGAACACCGCCGCTGGCTGATCGACCTCTACATCGAGAAATTCGGTGAACACATCCCGCTCATCCGCCGCCAGGACGTGCGCGGCTTCGTGGCGCGCAAGCCGGTCTGGCAGACCCAGCCGCTGCGCCTCGAACTCGTGCGCAATCAGGCCGAGCAGATGGAACTCGAAGCCGCCCGCTTCTACCGCCAGGCCACCAGCCGCAGCACGGACGCCTCCATCCGCAAGCTGCTGGGCGATCTCGCCGAGGCCGAGGTGGCGCACGAGCACGCCGCCGAACGCATCATGCAGGAAAACCTGCCCGCCAGCGTGCGCGCCGAAGAGGACGAGGCGGCGCGGCGGATGTTCGTGCTGCGGGTGATCCAGCCTGGCCTCGCCGGCCTGATGGATGGCTCGGTTTCCACCCTCGCCCCGGTATTCGCCGCCGCCTTCGCCACCCAGAGTTCATGGGATGCCTTCCTCGTCGGCCTCGCAGCCTCCCTCGGCGCCGGCATCTCGATGGGGTTCGCCGAGGCGCTGTCGGACAACGGCAGCCTCACCGGGCGCGGCGCGCCGTGGATCCGCGGGCTGATCTGCGGGCTGATGACCACCCTGGGCGGCATCGGCCACACCATCCCGTTCCTGCTGCCGAGCTTCTACACCGCCACCGTGCTGGCCGTGGTGGTGGTGGTGGTGGAACTGGCGATCATCACCTGGATCCGCTGGAAATACATGGATACCCCGCCGCTGTCGGCCGCCATGCAGGTGGGTTTCGGCGGCGCCCTGGTGTTCGCCACCGGCATTCTCATTGGCGCGAGTTAACCTTCCGGCGATAGCCAGATAAACCGCGATGTGCTTTGTGCGCCGCAGCATTTCGAGAGGTGCCGCATATGGCCGAGCCGTTTCGCTACAACCGCACCATGATCGCGCTGCATTGGTTGACGGCGGCCCTGATCGCCACCGCCTGGATCGGCGCCCAGGTGATTGATTTCTTCCCGCGTGACCTGCGCATGCCGGTGCGCTCCACCCATATCCTGCTCGGGCTGATCCTGGCCGCCACCCTGCTGGTGCGCGTTGCCGTGCGCCTCACCAGCCCGCCGGTACCGCCGGCCAACGCGGGGCTGTTCGAACGCATCGCCCAGCTTGGCCACATCCTGCTCTATATCCTGATGGCCGCCGTAGTGCTGATCGGCATGGGCTACGCCTTTGTGCGCGGCGAAACCCTGTATGGCCTGGTCAGCCTGGCCGCCTACGCGCCGGCCGACCGTAGTTGGCGGCATCTGGTGGGCGAATGGCATGAGCTTGCCGCCAACGCCATCCTCATTGTCGCCGGCGGTCACGCCGCGGCCGCGCTGTTCCACCACTACGTGCTGCGTGACGGCCTGCTGCGCCGCATGATGCCGGCCGCCTAGCACCGCATGGAGTCGATCTTCCCCGGCAACCTCGCCGCCCGGCACGGCCGCCTGCTGGCCTGGATCGACAGCCTGTTCATCGACCACGCCATCCTGCGCGTGCTGTGGAGCAACTGGGGCGAAGTGGTGCCGGGGCGGCTGTATCGCTGCAACCACCCCACCCCCGGCCGCCTCGCGCGGGCAAAGCGCCGGGTCGGCCTCGCCAGCGTGATCAACCTGCGCGGCGCCACCCGTTCCGGGTCCGACGCGCTGTCCCGCGAGAAGGCCGCCGGCCTCGGCCTCGCCTTCTTTGACGTGGCGCTGTCCAGCGGGCGGGCCCCGCCACGCGAAACCCTCCACGCCCTCGCCGCCGCCCTGCGCGCCGCCCCCTCCCCGGTGCTGCTGCACTGCAAATCGGGCGCCGACCGTGCCGGGTTCGCCGCCGCCGTGGCGGTTCTGCTCGAAGGCGGCAGCAGCGAAGCGGCGCTGCGCCAGATGTCGCTCCGCCACGGCCACCTGCGCCGCTCCCGCGCCGGCGTGCTCGATGCCGTGCTGCTGCGCTACGCCGCCGAGGCCGAGGGCAAGAAGACGTTTATCGACTGGGTGGATACCGGCTATGATCCCGACACCATCACCCGGCAGTTCAAATCGAGCGGCCTCGCCGGCTTCCTGCATGACCGCGTGCTGCGGCGCGAATAGAGAGGGCGACATGAACGCCAGCGATGTCATCGCCGAACTGCCGATCACCGACTGGACCGGCGCCATTTCCCCCGAACAGGCCGCCACCGCCGTCACCGCGCTCGAGGACGGCCGCGTGGTGGTGCTGCCCGCCCTGCCCTTCGCGCTGACCGCCGCTGAAACGCCATTCCTCGATGCCGGCGGGCTCGACAACACCCGCAAGAACATCAGCTTCGACCCGAAGACCGGCCGTTGCAACGGCTCGGGCTACCAGGGCGCCGAACTCGAACACCTCTCCGCCATGCTGCAACGCTACGGCCGATCGGCGGAAACCCTGGTCCATCACTTGTTCCCCGGCTACGTGCCCGCCCTCGAACGCGCCCGCACCAGCTTCCGCCCGGCCGAAATCAGCGGCCGCAAAACCACCCCACGCCACGATGACCGCCGCCTGCACGTGGACGCCTTCCCCACCCGCCCCACCCACGGCCGCCGCATCCTGCGCGTGTTCACCAACGTCGCCCCCGGCGACATCAAGCGGCAATGGCGCGTCGGCGAGCCGTTCGAACCCTTCGCCCGCGCCTTCCTCCCCCGCCTGCGCCCCCTGCTGCCCGGCCAGGCCTGGGCGATGGCAACCCTCGGCCTCACCAAGGGCCGCCGCAGCGCCTACGACCACCTGATGCTCGGCCTGCATGACACCGGCAAGCTCGACACCGGCTACCAGGACAATGCACCCCAGGCCCACGTCGCCTTCGCCCCCGGCACCACCTGGATGTGCTTCACCGACCAGGTGCTGCACGCCGCGATGTCCGGCCGCTGCGCCTTCGAGCAGACCTTCCATCTGCCGGTGAGCGCCATGGCGGACCCGGCGAAGGCGCCGATCAAGGTGCTGGAACGCCTCGCCGGGCGAAAACTCGCCTAGCCAAAGGCCCGCATCACCCCGGCCCAATCCTCGATCGCGCTCTCCTGGCCCGGCGTAAGCTGCACGGTGAACTGCGTATAGCCAGCATCGCGCAGCCGACCGACGCGCTGCACCAGCGCATCGCGCGTGCCGGTGAAGGTGGTGCGGCGGATGAGTTCGGGGGTGACGAAGCGCTGCTCCTCCTCCTTCACCACCATCAAATGCCCGCGATGGTTCTCCAGCCACGGCGCGTCGGCGGGCTGGAAGCCCCGCGCGAGGGCGACATAGCCGGCCACCTCGTCCGCCACTTCCGGCGGAATGGGCGAGGTGTTGGGCAACCCCGACAACGCCTCATCCGCCGCACGATGCAGCAACACCGCGGCGCGCGGCCCGGCCTGCGCCATCACCCGCGCGGACTCGAGCCCCTCGCCCGGCTGCAACACGCAGCCGAGCGCGAACGCCACCGCCCCCAGATCGCCCGCGTCGCGCCCCGCCTTCTCCCAGGCCGCCCGCATGCCGGCCATCGCCTTGGCACCGCCCGCCTCGTCGCCGACGAAGTTGATCCACCCCGCGCCCAGCTTCGCCGTCAGCCCCATCGCCTTGGGCCCATACGCCGAAAGATGCAGCGCCACCGGATCGGATGTGTTGATCAGCCCGAGTTCCGGGTTGAGAAAACGGATCTTGCGCCGCTCGCCCTCGATGGTGGTCTCCACCATCTCGCCTTGCATCAACGCCATCACCACGCGGATATATTCCGCCATCTCGCCCAGCCTGATCGCCCCCAGCCCCATCGCCCGCCGGCCGGTGAACCCGGTGCCAACGCCGAAATCGATCCGCCCCGGCGCCAGCTTGTTCAACGAGACGAAGGCATTGGCCGTCACCGCCGCAATCCGGTTGGAGGGGATCAGCACCCCGGTGCCGAGCCGGATGCGGCTGGTTTTCACCGCCGCCGCGCCCATGGCGACGAAGCAGTCCGCACTCAGCATCTGGGTGTCATAGAACCAGGCGTGGCTGAACCCGAGTTCCTCGGCGCGGGCGACGGTCTTGTAGGCTGCCGCATCGGTGGCAAGTGCTATGCCGAATTGCATCATGGACTTCCCTGTGTGTTTTTCATCCGGTCCCAGGTGGTCGCCGTCACCCCACGGGCAATCAGCGCCGCCTTCTGGACCTTGCCGTTCTCGGTCATCGGCAGCCCGCCGGCGAAATCGACGAAGCGCGGCACCGCATAGCGCGGCAGCAGCCGGGCGCAATGGGCCACCAAATCCTCCGCCGTCAACGCCCCACCCACCACGGTGACCATCACCTCGTCCTCGCCCAACTCCGACGGCACCGGGAACGCCGCGGCCAGCGTCACGGCGGGATGCGCCAGCACCACCTGCTCCACCTCATGCGCCGAGATATTCTCCCCGCGCCGACGAATGGCATCCTTCAGCCGGTCGACGAACCGGAAGCATCCGTCGGCGGCGCGCACCACCCGATCCCCGGTATGGAACCGCAGGTTGCGCCAGGCCGCCACGGTCTGCTCCGCCATGCCCCAGTAGCCGGTGGCGAAGGCAAACGGCTCGTCGGCGCGCAGGGTGAGTTCCCCCGCCGTGCCGTCCGGCACCGGCGCGTCATCGGCGTCCACCACCACGGCCTCGAACCCCGGCACCACCGGCCCCATCATGCCCAGCCGCTGCTGCGCCACGGTGGTGCCGATGACGAAATTGGTCTCCGTCGAGCCGTAGCCATCCACCACGCCAATCCCGGTGCGCGCGATGAACGGCGCATGGAACCCGGGCGACACGCCGGGCGCCAGCGCGATCCGCACCCGATGCGCCCGCTCGCCCGTCCCCTCCGGCTGCGCCAGCAGGATCGGCACCATGGCGCCGAGCAGATACGTCACCGTGGCACCGCTCGCCGCCATCGACGCAAAGAAGCCCGAGGCCGAGAATCGCGGCAACAACTCCATCCGCGCCCCATGCAGCAGCGCCTGCCAGAAGGTGTTGAGCGCGTTGGTGTGAAACATCGGCAGCGCGGTGGCCAGCACATCGTCCGGCCCGATCTCCAGCAGCCGCGCGGTGTTGATGCCCCACCAGTACAACTGGGCATGCGGGCAGCACACCCCCTTCGCCGCCCCGGTGGTGCCCGAGGTATAAAGGATGGCGAGCGTATCCCCCGCCTCCACCGCCGCCGGCGCCATCGTCGCGCCCGGCGGTGGCAGCGCCGAGATGTCCCACACCACCGCCTCCACCCGCACCGTCGCCAGCGCCTCCGCGAGGCCGGGCTCGACGATCAGCAGCCGCGCGCCCGAATTGTCGAGCACATGCTGCAACTGCGGGCCGCGCGCCGCCGCGTTGATCGGCACCGCGATGGCACCCAGCCAGGCACAGCCGAGGAAAACCTCCAGGAATTCCGCCCGATTGCCGCACAGCAGCGCTACCCGGTCGCCACGCCCGATCCCCGCCGCCGCCAGCCGCCCGGCACTGCGCGCGGCCAGGCCGGGCATGTCGGCATAACTCCAAGCCGTCGTCCCGCAGCGAAACAGCGGCCGCTCCCCGTATCGCGCCGCCTGCGCCACCAGCAGCGCCGGCAGGCTGCGCGGATGCGGGCTCAGAGCTTGAACCCTCGCCGGCGCAATTCCTCGAGGTTCTTGCCCAGCGCGTCCTTCGCCACCTCCTGCCCCCAGGCCGAGCCGAGCTCGAACATCTGCTGCGAAATAGCCACCTGATTGGCGAGCAGCTTGCGCCCGAGATCGCCCCGATAGAACGCCTGCAACCCGTGCAGATCCTCCACCGAGAAGCGCGCGGCATAGACCTCGGCGATCATCCCGGTGAGTTCCGGCAACCGCTGGACGAACTCCGGCATCAGGATTTCATCCACCACCCGCGCCGCCGCTTCGGCCTGCGCCGGATTGGTCTGGGTGAGTGCGCGCACCATCTGCTGGGAGAGCGTCGGCAGTATGCCGCGCATCTGCGCGGTGATGCCGAGTTGCTCGACCAGGTCCCGCGCCACGCCGCGCGACTCCTCGCTCGCCCCCGGCAGCGAGGCGCCGCCGGTCTGGGCCGCCGCCGGCATCGCCAGCAACAGCAGCACGGGCACGATCCGCCCCAGCGTAATCCAGGTCCATCCACGCATGACGCTGCCTTTCGATGCCTTCACCGCGCCAGACTCACCCGGATCATCCCCCCGCGCAATCCATCCCGCTCCGCGCTTTACCGGCGGTTAGTCATTGCGGGCCTATCACCCCCAGGCCAGACCGGGAGCGCCAATGACCGCCGCAGCCGTTGACAGCGCCCTCGCGCAAACCATCCAGGATGCCGTGCGCGCCGCCACGGCCGAGCAGTTCACCTCGCTGCATCGCCTGGTCGATCGCCGCATCGCCGAACTCAGCACCGAGGTGCATGGCGCCGTCCAACTGCTGGACTACAGCGAGGCCAACCTCTCCGGCCAGATCGCCCGCGTGCATGAACAAATCGCTAGCGTGGTCGCCGCCCCCAGCCAGGAGGCGCGCAACAGCGGCCTGGAGCTGGAAGCCATCATTCAGGTGACCGAAACTGCCGCCAACCGCATCATGGAGGCCGCCGAAGCCATCGATGACTGGGTGCGCAGCGGCGCCAGCAGCAGCGAGGGGCTGGCCGCCGTCAATGAGCGCATCAACGCCATTTTTGAGGCCTGCGCCTTCCAGGACCTCACCAGCCAGCGCGTCCGCCGCGCCATCGAGCATCTGGAGAAGGTGGAGCGCATGCTCGGCGGCATGATCCAGGGCGAAGCCGCGCACACGCCCGCCGAACCGCCACCCTTCGTGCATCACCCCTCCCGCGGGGCGGACCTCGCGCAGGACGCGATTGACCGCCTGCTGGGATGACGCCCGACTATTTGCAGGATTCGGGATCGGTGCCGAACACCATCCGGCGCGCGCCGTCGTTGAAGCAGCCGTTCTGCCAGATGCCAGTGTAGACACCGGACTTCTCGGTCAGCGTGCCCTGCCCATTGGGCCGGCCGTCCTGCAAAAGCCCCTCGTATTTGCGGCCGTCCGACAGCGCCAGCACGCCCTTGCCGGTCATCGCATCGTCCTTGAACGCGCCCTCGTAGCGATCGCCGGTGGGGGTGGTCAGCACCCCGGTGCCGGTCTTGCGGCCGAACTTCCAGGTACCCTCGTAGCGCACCCCGGAATCGGTCAGCACGCCCTTGCCGTCGAAATCATCGTCCTTGAACTCGCCCTCGTAGGTGGAGGTGGGCGAAAGCGTGTAGACGCCGCGCCCGTTCAGGCGGCCATCATGCATCTCGCCCTCATAGCGCTGCTCACCGGCGGGGGATTTCCACACCAGCACGCCCTTGCCCTCGGCGTGCTTGTTGACGCACGCACCGGACCAGCGCGCCGTCTCGTCCGGCCCGGGCGTGCGGTTCCACACGAAGCAGTTGTTCCCCACCGGCGTCCAGCCAGGCTGCCCGACGGCGGCGAGCGGGGTTTGCGCCCCCGCCGCCACTGGCAGCGCCAGCAACACCAGGGCCAGCAGGGCGCGCCTCACGCGAACAACGCCTTGATGGCAGCCACGTCGACTTCGGCGATCGAGCCCGGGGCCCATTTCGGCGCCCGGTCCTTGTCGACCAGCATGGCGCGCACGCCCTCGTGGAACTCGTGGTGCACCGAAACCTTGCGCGTCAACGCCAGTTCCATCGCCAGCGCGCCGCGCAGGCTGAGCTTCGCCCCGCGCCGCATCGCCTCGAAGGACCACAGCACCGCGGACGGCGAACCATGATGCAGCGCATGCAGCGTCTCGTGCGCCCAATCCGTCCCCTCGGCGTGCAGCGCGGCCTCGATCGCCGCCACGCTGTCCTGCCCGAAGCAACGATCGATCGCCGCTCGATGCGGCGCCAGGCTGAACGCCGGCAGCCCCCGCGCCCGCGCCGCCACCGCCGCCGGACCATCCTCGGCGATCGCGTCGGCCAGCGTGGCGATCTCGGCCTTGGGGATGAAATGAGTCGCGATGCCGGCATGCACCGCATCGGCCCCATTCAGCCGCGCCCCGGTCAGCCCGAGATACATGCCGAGCGCGCCGGGCAGGCGCGGCAGCATGTAGGTTGCGCCCACATCAGGGAACAGCGCGATGCCGGTCTCGGGCATGGCGAACAGGCTGGCTTCCGAGGTCACCCGCATATCGCCATGCACGGAAAGCCCGATCCCGCCGCCCATGCACACGCCATCGATGATGGAGATATAGGCCTTGGGAAACTCGTCGATCATGGCGTTGAGCGCGTATTCGGTGGCGAAGAACTCCTCCACCCGGGCATGCTCGCCGGCCATCGCGAAAGCTCGGATCGCCCGGATATCGCCGCCCGCGCAGAACGCCCGGCCACCGGCACCTTCCACCACCACGGCATGCACCGACGGATCATCGCGCCATTCGGTGAGCGCCTCCGTCATGGCATGCAGCATCGGCGTGTCGAGCGCGTTGAGCGACTTCGGCCGGTTGAGCAGCAGATGGCCGATGCGGCCGCGCCGCGTGGCGATGATCGAAGATTCGGACATGGACAATCCCGTGTTTCGGCGTTGAGTTCGGCGATATAGCGCTGCTACCGCTTGCGCGCGAGGGCCACCACCTGGCGCAGGTCATCCAGCGACACCGCGCCCGGCAGCAGTTGATCGCCGATCACATACGCCGGCGTTCCCTGGATACTCAGCATATGCGCCAGCTTGAGGTTGTCATCCAGCCGCGCCTGGATTGTCGGGTCCGCCATGTCGCGCAGCATCCGCTCCCAGTCGAGCCCCAGCCGCCCGCTGGCCGCCTTCACCACATCGAGGTCGATCTGCGCCGTGCCGGTCATCATCGCCTCGCGCATCCGCAGATAGGCACCCTGCCGGGCCGCCGCCAGCACCGCGCGCGCACCCACCGCGCTGCCCGGGCCGAGGATGGGGATGTCCTTATAGACCACGCGAACGCGCGGATCGCTTTTCAGCAGGTCCGCCACCACCGGCAGCATCTTGCGGCAGTACGGGCAGCGCACGTCGTAGAACTCCACCAGCGTGACATCCCCGTTCGGGTTGCCCGCCATCGGATCGCCCGGATTATGCGTCAGCTTGTCCCCAAGCCCGGCGATCGCCGCGCGGGACGCACCGTTCTCCCGCTCGCTCTCGGCCGCCTGCAACGCCATGATAGCATCGCGCAGGATGGTCGGGTCGCGCGTCAGCGCATCGCGCACGATCTCCACGATCTCGCGCCGCTGCGTCTCGCTGAACGCACTGCGCGCCGGCGGAATGGAGGATGAATTCTGCGCGAGCGCGGGCAGTGCCAGGGCGAGCAGCATCACGGTGAGCGACAGCAGACGGCGCATCATGCGGGGGACATCCTTTTCCTCGGCGCGTTCTATAACCTAGAACCCGCTGCGATTCTCTTTCTTCACGGCATTGCTGATATCGCCCGCCCGCTGCCGCGCCACCCCCGGCGGCAACTGCGTCTCGGCCCGCGCCGCCAGCCCGCGCGCGGTACGGACATTGCCGTTCGCCAGCGCCTCCTCGGCCAGCGCGAGGTTGGCCTGGCCGATATTGCCGAGCTTGCCCCACGCCACGCCGAGTGACCGCCAACCCTCCGCGTTGTCCTTTTCGCGGTCCAGCGCCGGCTGGAGTTCCTGGATCGCCGGGCGCAGCAGCAGCGGATCGCCGGTTTCCACCATCGCGTGGGCCAGCCCGATGCGAAGCTGCGGCTCGTCCGGCACCAGGCGCACCGCCTCGCGATACGGCGCGATGGCCTCCCGCACCCGGCCGTTCTCGAACAGCACCTGGCCCTTGAGCTCATACAGCCACGGATTGGCCTTCTGCTCCGCCAGCAGCCCGTCGATGATCACCAGCGCCGGCGCCAACTGCCCCAACCGATACAGCGCGATCGCCCGGGCATAGCGCGCCGGCGCCGAGGTATCGCTCTCCTTCACCGCCCGCAGCGTGTCCGAACTCGGGTTGAGAAACCCCTGCAGCTTCGCCCGCACCATGGCGAACCCGGTCTCGAACGACGGCGGCAGCTTGTTGTTGCTGTAGGGGCTGGTGTCCACATGCTGCTGCACGAAGGCGATGCGCTCACGGGTGAGGGGATGGGTGCGCAGGTACGGGTCCTGCAACCCGCTCGCCAGCACCTCCTGGCCCTCCAGGTGGCGGAACAGTTCCAGCAGGCCGCGCGAGGACCAATGGTTGGCGTCCAGGAACCCCACCGCCGCCTGATCGGCCGAACGCTCCATCCCGCGGGTGAATGACAGGAAATTGCGCTGCGCCATCTCCTGCGCCCCAAGCCCGGCGCCGATGCCGCTGCCGTTGCGGCTCGCCACCCCGGCCGCCGCCCCCACCAGCATGGCGGCGATACTCTCGATCATCGCCTCCCGCAGCGCCTCCGGCAGCCGCGAGAGGTGCCCGCCGGAGATGTGGCCGGTCTCATGCGCCAGCACCCCGACCAGTTCCTCCGCCGAGTCGGCCTTCATGATCAGGCCGGTATGGACGAAGAGCAGGTTGCCGCTGCTGACGAACGAGTTTATGGCGTTGTCGCGAATGAGCACGATGCGCACCAGATTGGGGTCCACCCCGGCCGCGCGGAACAAGGGGTTGGCATAGGTGCGCAACAGCGTCTCGGTCTCGGCATCGCGGATGAGCATCAAGCGAGGCCCGGCTGACGCGGACGGCGCCTGTGCCCGCGCCGATGTGCTACACAACGTGGCGACAAGAACGACAGGCGCGAGGATGAGCGATAAAATGCGGATGAGCGGGCGCTTCATGGCGCGCAGAATAGCCAACCCGACGCTCGCCGTCGCCCTCAGTTTAAGCCTGCTCACCTCGGGCTGTACAACCGTCTCCGGCCTGTTCGGCGGCGACAAGGTGACCGAGGGCACGCCGGGCTTCATCACCGGCTTCTTCGGCGCCGTGGTCTCCGATGAGCCGCAGGCCACCCTCGCCGGCCGCCAGGTGCTGTCCGCCGGCGGCAACGCGGCGGACGCCGCGGCCGCCATCGCCCTCACCCTCACCGTCACCCTGCCCTCCAAGGCGAGCCTCGGGGCCGGTGGCGCCTGCCTGGTGCAGAACGGCGACAAGGGCGCGCGCGGCGTGCCGGATGCGGTGGTGTTCCTCTCGCCCGCACCGGCCAGCAGCGCGGGCGCCGATCGCCCCGCCGCGGCCCCCATGCTGGCGCGCGGCCTGTTCCTGCTCAATGCCCGCTACGGCCGCACCCGCTTCGAGACCCTGCTTGGCGGTGCCGAGCAGATGGCCCGCGAAGGCACCCCGGCCAGCCGCGCACTCCTGCGAGACCTCGCGGTCGTCGCCGGCCCGCTGTCGGCCGATCCCGGCGCGCGTGCCGTCTTCTTCCCCGGCGGCCAGCAGATTGCCGAAGGCGCCCGCCTCGTCCAGCCCGAACTCGCCGCGCTCTACGGTCAGCTCCGCCGCGCCGGCGTGGGTGACCTCTACCTCGGCACCATCGCCCAGCAGCTTGTCGCCGGTTCGCCCCAGGTGGGCGCCGGCCTCACCGCCGCTGACCTGCGCGCCGCCCTGCCCCGCGTGACCCCGGCATTGCTGCTGGATGGGCCGAACGACGCCACCGTTGCCTTCCTGCCTGACAGCGTCGATGGCGGCCTCGCCGCCGCGGCGGCCTATCGCGTGCTGGCCAAGAACCCGTCCGACATCGCCGGCGCCAAATCGAGCGCCCTGGCCGCCGCCGCCGCCGCTCGTGGCACGGCCAGCCTGCCGCAGTTGCCCGCCAGCACCAGCTTCGCCGTGCTGGACCGCGAGGGCAACGCCGTCACCTGCGCCATCACCATGGGCAACCTGTTCGGCACCGGCCGCATGGCACCGGGCACCGGCATGATGCTCGCCGCCTCGCCCGCCTGGCTGCCGCCGCCGCTGCTCAGCGCCGGCATGGTCACCAATCGCCGCTCCAGCGCGGTGCGCGTGGTGGCCGGCGGCTCGGGCCAGGAGAACGCCCCCCTCGCCGTCGCCCAGGCACTGGCCAGTTCCCTCGCCGACACCGGCCGCGTCGCCCGGATCGACCCCACCGCCACGCCCGATCCCGGCCGCGCCAACATCATCGCCTGCAACGGCACCGTGACATCGCCCGAATCCTGTGGCTGGGCGACCGACCCGCGCGGCTTCGGCTACGCCACCGGCAGCAACTGAAGTGCTGAAAACCGGACGCGGGGCAGCCGCCCCGCCGTTCATCGTGATGGACGTGATCAGCGCCGCCAACGCCCGGCAGGCCGCCCTGCCGCCGGGCGCGCCGCACGTCATCCGCATGGAGGTCGGCCAGCCCGGCACCGGGGCTCCGGCCGGCGCAGTGGCCGCCGTGCAGCGCGCCCTCGCCGCCGGCGGCTCCCTCGGCTACACCGAGGCCCTCGGAATCCCCAGCCTGCGCGCCCGCATCGCCCGGCACTACGGCGATTGGTACAATGCCGACATTCCCGCCAGCCGCGTCGCCGTCACCGTCGGCGCGTCCGGCGCCTTCCCCCTCGCCTTCCTCGCCGCGTTCGATCCCGGGGACCGCGTGGCGATGGCAGCGCCCTTCTACCCGCCCTACGTCAACATCCTCACCGCGCTCGGCATCACCCCGGTGATACTGCAGGCCGGCATCGAAACCCGCTTCCAGCCCACGGTCGCCATGCTGGAACGCCTCTCCCCCCGCCCCGACGGCCTCATCGTCGCCTCGCCGTGCAACCCGGCCGGCACCATGCTGCACCCGGACGAACTCGCCGAGATCGCCGCCTGGTGCCACGCCAACGGCGTCCGCCTCATCAGCGACGAAATCTACCACGGCCTCAACTATGACGCCCCGCTGGCCACCGCCGCCAAGCTCAGCCCCTCGGCCATCGTGGTGAACAGCTTCTCGAAATACTTCTCCATGACCGGCTGGCGCATCGGCTGGCTGGTCCTGCCCGATGACCTGGTACGCCCGGTGGAATGCCTCGCGCAGAACATGTTCATCAGCGCGCCCCATATCGCCCAGGTCGCCGCCGAAGCCGCGTTCGCCTGCGGGCCCGAACTTGACGCCAACATCGCCCGCTACCGCCGCGCGCGGGACCTGCTGCTGGCCAGGCTCCCCGCCGCCGGCTTCCCCCGCCTGTCCCCCTCCGAGGGCGCCTTCTACCTCTACGCCGACGTATCCGACCGCACCAATGACAGCCGCGAATTCTGCGCCCACATGCTGGCCGAAGCCGGCGTGGCCGCCTCGCCGGGAGTGGATTTCGACCGCGAGCGCGGGCACCATTTCGTGCGGTTCAGCTACTGCGGCCCCGAGGCCGACATGGCGGAGGCAGCGGAGCGGCTCGCGGGGTGGCGCTGAGGCTTTCGCAGCCGTAGCCCTCAGAACGCCACCCCCGCCACGTGCCACAGCACGCCGGCGGGATCGAAAATGAACCCCACCCGCTTCCCCCACGGCTGCATCGCCGGCGCCCTGGGCGGCTTCACCCCGAACTCCGCCGCCAGATCAACCGCCTCCACCCGTGCCCACCAGGCATCGAGATCACGCACCAGCATTTGCAGCATGAAGTTCTCCGCCAGCGCCTGCACGTAGAAATCCTGCAGGATGAAGCTGAAACTCCCCTGCTTGAGGATCGCCAACTCCGTCTCCTCGTGCGTGACCGAGAAACCAAGCGCGGCATAGAACCGCTTGGAGAGCGCGAGATCGCGCGCCGGCACGAACGGCCGCAAGGCGAGAACCTGATCGGGAATCACGTTGAACTCCTGATGAACCGGGGACAGCCCGGCGATCCTGATGGAAATTCCGCGCCGCGTCACCTCGTGCGACCGCGCCCGTCAGGAAATTTTACACTCGCCGTGCACCTCGATGCCATCGAAATGAAAGCGCGTTGAATAATGAGCATTTTTTGCGGCGGCATGAAAATTGCGAATCCCCTGAACGAGGGGAGATTTATTAATTTATACCCCGATATTTTGTTCCAGAATTGGGATTTAATTGATGTTTAATATTTACACTTCTCAACATTACATACGGATATTCACAACCGCCCTGGCGCTTACCGGCGCACTCCTGATCGGCAACACCGCACGCGCCACCACAACGACCTACAGCGCCGCCTACCAGAACACAGCCCTTCATGACAGCGTCGCGACGGTCATCGTCGTCGATCCCGGCGTGGGGTCCATCTCGGTGACATTGACCAACCTTGAGGCGAACGTGGTTTCGGCGGCGCAGGAACTCAGCGGTCTGATCATCAACATGAGCAGCGCCCCGGGCAGCTACGTCGGCGGCAGCCTGTCGGTCAGCGGCCAGCTCGTCTCGGTCACCTCGGGCGGCACCCCGGTCAGCGGCACCATCGACCACTGGAACGTCGTGGTGGCCACCACCGTGATCACCCTCGCCACCGCCGGCCCCACCGCGCCTGGTGGGCAGCCGCACGACATGATCATGGGGCCGGGCTACACGGCGGCGAATGCCTCGATCGACGTGCATGACCCCTCGATCGCCGGCACCGCCACCTTCAACTTCAACCTGACTGGGCTGACCGCCGCCATGGCGATCTCCTCGGTGCAGTTCATGTTCGGCACCTCGCCGTCCATCACCAACCAGATCGGCGACATCATCACCGGCGGCCAAACTGTGGCCACGCCGGAACCAGCCTCGATGGCCCTGCTGTTGCCCGCCCTCGCCGGCCTGCGCGCCCTGCGCCGCCGGCGGCGCTAACCGCTCAGGGCGAAACCGCCGTCCAGGCCCCGTTCGCCGCCGACGAGGCCACCGCCGCCGTCACGAACGCCACCCCGCGCGCACCCTCGCGCACGCCAGGCACCAGCAGCGCCGCGGGATCGGCCGTCACCCCCGCCTGCCGCGCGCGGATCTGCGCCGCCACATCGCGGTAAATCTGGGCGAACCCTTCAAGGTAGCCCTCCGGATGCCCGGCCGGAATCCGCGTCGCATGCGCCGCCGACGGCCCGGCGCCAGGCCCGCCCCGCGTCACCACATGCGGCGGCTGGCCGAGGCGCGCCACCCACAACTGGTTCGGATGCTCCTGCTTCCATGACAGCGAGCCGGTCTCGCCATAGACGCGGATGGTCAGGCCGTTCTCATTGCCCGGCGCCACCTGGCTCGCCCACAGCGCCCCGCGCGCGCCTCCGTCGAACCGCAGCAGCATCTGCGCATTGTCATCCACCCGCCGCCCCGGCACGAAGCGCGACAACTCGGCGGCCAGTTCGACACAGTCGCGCCCGGTGATGAACTCGGCGAGGTTGAAGGCATGGGTGCCGATATCGCCGATCGCCCCGCCCGCCCCGCTGCGCGCCGGATCGGTGCGCCAGTCGGCCTGCTTCTGGCCGGTGGCCTCAAGATCGGTCGAGAGCCAATCCTGCGCGTATTCAACCTGAACCGAGCGCAGCGCACCGATCTCCCCGGCCGCCACCATCTCGCGCGCCTGCCGCACCATCGGGTAGCCTGTATAATTATACGTCACCGCGAACAACCGCCCGGACACCGCGACACGGGCGGCAAGATCGCGCGCCTCCTCCATGGTACGGCACAGCGGCTTGTCGCAGATCACATTGAACCCGGCGCCAAGGAACGTCACCGCGGCGGGATGATGGACATGGTTCGGTGTCACGATCGCCACCGCGTCGATCCGGTCGGACCGGGTGGCCTCGGCCGCCGCCATGTCGGCGAAGCTGCCATAGCAGCGCTCGGGATCGAGCCGCAGCGCCATGCCGCTGCGCCGCGCCCGAATTGGATCGGAGGACAGCGCACCGGCCACCAGTTCCCACTCGTCATCCAGCCGGGCAGCGATGCGGTGAACCCCGCCGATGAAGGCTCCTTCACCGCCGCCGACCATGCCCAGGCGCAACCGCCGGTTGCGCCCGCCATCGTTCACCGCACCAATGCTCATAGGCTTGTCCTTACCGATCCAGCCCCAGCATGCGGCGGTTGGCCGCCTCATCGGTGCCGGATGCCGCGAAATCATCGAACGCCTTGTCGGTCACCGGGATGATGTGGGCAGCGATGAAATCCGCCCCCTCGCGCGCCCCGGCCTCGGGCGACTTCAGGCAGCACTCCCACTCCAGCACCGCCCAGCCATCGTAGCCGTACTGCGCCAGCTTGGAGAAAATCTCGGCAAACCGCACCTGCCCGTCGCCCAGCGAGCGGAACCGCCCGGCGCGATCGATCCAGGACTGAAACCCGCCATAGACGCCCTGCTTGCCCGTCGGGTTGAACTCGGCGTCCTTCACATGAAAGGCGCCAATGCGCTCATGGTAGAAATCAATGAAGGACACATAGTCGAGCTGTTGCAGCACGAAATGGCTCGGATCGTAGAGGATGCGCGCGCGCGGATGGTTGCCCACCCGTTCGAGGAACATCTCGTAGCTCACGCCGTCATGCAGGTCTTCGCCGGGGTGGATTTCGTAGCAGAGGTCCACGCCATGGGCATCGAACGCATTGAGGATCGGCAGCCAGCGCTTGGCGAGTTCGTCAAACGCGGTTTCCACCAGCCCGGCCGGGCGCTGCGGCCACGGATAGAGATACGGCCACGCCAGGGCGCCCGAAAAACTGGCATGCGCGGTGAGGCCGAGCTTGGCCGAAGCCCGCGCCGCCATCAGCAACTGCTGCACCGCCCATTCCTGCCGCGCCTGCGGCTTGCCGCGCACTTCGGGCGCCGCAAACCCATCGAACGCCGCGTCATACGCCGGATGCACCGCCACAAGCTGGCCCTGCAAATGCGTCGAAAGTTCGGTGATCTCCAGCCCCTGGTGCGCCAGGATGCCCTTGATCTCGTCGCAATAATCCTTGCTGTCGGCCGCCTTCGCGAGGTCGAACAGCCGTGCGTCCCAGGTCGGGATCTGCACCCCGGTATAGCCGAGGTCCGCCGCCCACTCGGCCATGCCGGCCAGGCTGTTGAACGGTTCCTCGTCGCCGGCGAACTGGGCCAGGAAAATTCCCGGCCCCTTGATGTTGGCCTTCATGCCGCGAATACCTCTTCGCCCGTGCCAAGCGGCACCGGGTCCGGCTGGGCGCAGGTGGTGGTGAGGTCAACCCAGCGCTTCTCCGCGCCGGCGGTGCCGATGGCCTCCAGCACTTCCAGCACATGGGTGGTGAGTTCCCCGCTCGCGCGATGCGGCCGGCCCTGCTGGATGGCGGCCGCCATGTCGAGCAGCCCGATGATCCGGTAGTCCGCCACCTGCCGCCCGTCACGCAGTTCGCGATTGGGAACGCCGAACGGATGGGCCGAGATATCGAGCGGCGCCCAATCGGCCCCCTGCTCGGCGATTTCCGGCGCGCCACCGAAGAAGTTCGGATCGGGCACCAGCATCGAGCCATCAACGCCATACAACTCGAACGGCAACCGCTTGTTCTTCCACACATCCCACGAAGCCGTCAGCGTGATGGTGGCTCCCGAAGCGAAGCTCAGCAGCGCGGTGGCCGTGGTCTCCACCTCCACCTTCAGCTTCTCACCCGCCCGCGGCTGGCTGGTGATGGTGCGCTCCAGGTTGCCGATGCAGGTTTCCGCCGCCACCCGCTTCACCGGCCCAAGCAACTGCACCAGGTCCGTCACGTAGTACGGCCCAAGATCAAGGATCGGCCCGCCGCCCCGGATGAAAAAGAAATCGGGGTTCGGATGCCAATGCTCCATCCCATGCGACAGCACCGTCGCCGCCCCAGCGATCACCTTGCCAATCCGCCCGCCATCGATCGCCCGCCGGCACGCCTGGTGCGATGCGCCCATGAACGTATCCGGCGCCCCACCGACGCGCACGCCGGCCTTAGCCGCCGCCGCCAGCAGGTCCCGCGCTTCGGCGAAGGACGCGCACAGCGGCTTCTCGGCATAAACATGCTTGCCCGCCGCAACAATCGCCTGGTTCACCGCCGCATGCGCCAGCGGCACGGTGAGGT
This sequence comes from uncultured Rhodospirillales bacterium, assembly GCA_903845065.1. Classification (GTDB taxonomy): domain Bacteria; phylum Pseudomonadota; class Alphaproteobacteria; order Acetobacterales; family Acetobacteraceae; genus CAIYPH01. The sequence goes on from CAIMWH010000139.1 coordinate 36,784, forward strand.
TGATGACGATGGAAATCTCCGGATCGGCCAGCAGCGCCTCAACCGAGGCCGCCGCGGTCACGCCGTATTCCTTCGCCTTCGCCGCCGCCGCCTCGGGCCGCATGTCGGCCACGGCCTTGACGTTGATATAGGCCGAACGCGCCGCCCCCTTCAGGTAGGAGTCGGAAATCACCCCGCAGCCGATGATGCCGATATTGATGGGTTCCATGACCGTTCAGCCCGCGATGCCGCGGAGGAAATTCAGCGAATTGCGCGCCGAAGCGCCCGGATCAGCCGGCTTGTCGTGCTCCACCACCATCCACCGTGCGCCATAGAACTGGCAAGCCTTCCACAAGTCGCGCCAGTCCAGCACGCCGGATCCGACGTCAGCCCAGCCGTCCTGATCGAGATTTTGACCCTCTGGAGCAATATCCTTCACATGGGCAGCCGTGATCCTGTTCGTATATCGGTTCATCCACTCTTTGGGGTTGGCGCCGCCACGCGCCAGCCAAGCCACATCGACCTGCCATTTCAACCCGCTGCCAGCGGCAGCTTCAAAAAGCAACTCAAGGGCCGTGACCTCCCCTTCTTTCTTGTCCAACTCCCAATGGTGGTTGTGATATCCGAGGGAGATTCCATCACTCATGAACCGATCAGAAATGGAAGCCAGCTCTTTTCCAACAGCGCGCCAGCCTGCGGCATCCATCCCACGCATCTCGGGCGGAACAGCAGGCATGTAGAGATCAGTGAAGCCGAGCGTTCTGCACGCAGCAATCACTGCGTCTGGGCGCTCACGCAAAGCAACCAAGCCTACGTGTGACGAGGTCATGCTAAGGCCACGGGCCTTGAGTTTGGGCGCCACCACCGCGGCATCATCGAGGTGCGAGCCGATGCCCTCCACATTCTTGTAGCCGGCAGCGGCCACGGTATCGAGAATGAGGTCCACATCGCCCAGGGTGCGCAGCGTGTAGAGCTGGATGGAAATCGGGTCGGACATCGGTTGATCCTTGGTTTTCGGAAGCATCAAAGGCGGCGCTCGCTGTTCGCATCGAACAGCGAGGCGTGGCGAAGATCGAGAGCCAGCCGCACCAGCCCGCTCACCGAGCGGGCGCGCTGCGGCGCGAGACGGCAGGAAATCCGGTGCCGGCCAAGCAAGAACCAGCCCAGCGTGTCGGCGCCCATGGGTTCGAGGAAGTCGGTGGAAGCGTCCACGATGGTGCCCTGCGCGCCATCATCGGCCAGCCCGACATGCTCGGGCCGCACGCCGAGGATCACCTTGGTGCCATCGGCCACCGCCCCCGCGAGCGGCAACGGATCGAGCGGCAGGCTCAGCCCGTCGATCACCACGTGGCCACCGTGGACGGTCCCGGGGAAGAAATTCATCGCCGGCGCGCCAACGAACCCCGCCACGAACAGCGTCGCCGGCCGCTCATACAATTCATCGGGCGCGGCATACTGCTCGATCTGCCCGCCCTTCATCACCGCGATACGCGTCGCCAGCGTCATCGCCTCGATCTGGTCATGCGTCACGTAGACGATGGTCATGCCAAGGTCCTTGTGGAGCTTCTTGATCTCCACCCGCATTTCCGTGCGCAGCTTGGCATCGAGGTTGGACAGCGGCTCGTCGAACAGGAACAGCTTCGCGTCCTGCACCAACGCCCGCCCGATCGCCACCCGCTGCCGCTGACCGCCCGAAAGCTGCCCCGGCTTGCGATCGAGCAGCGGCGTGAGTTGCAGCATGTCGGCGGTCTTGCCGACGCGCCGCTCGATCTCGGCCTTCGGCAACCGCTTCACCTTCAATCCGAACGACAGGTTCCCCCGCACCGTCATCGTCGGGTACAGCGCGTAGGACTGGAACACCATGGCGATGCCGCGCTGGCTTGGCTCACGGTCGGTCACATCCTCGCCGGCGATGGTCACCGTGCCGCTATCGATCTCGTCGAGCCCGGCGATGGCCGACAGCAGGGTGGACTTGCCGCAGCCGGACGGGCCGAGCAGCACGGTGAACTCGCCCGGCTGTACCTCAAGATCGATATCCTGCAGCACCTTGAGCGATCCGTAGGCCTTGGCGATGGCGGAAACTGTAACGCCTGACATGATCTAACCCTTCACCGCGCCGGCCGCGATGCCGCGCACGAACCACCGGCCCGAAATGAAATAAACCGCCAGCGGCACCAGCGCCGTCAGGATAGTGGCGGCCATATCGACGTTGTATTCCCGCTCGCCCTGGGTGGAATTCACCACGTTGTTGAGCTGTACCGTCATCGGGAAATTCTCCCGCCCGGCGAACACCAGGCCGAAAATGAAGTCGTTCCAGATGCCCGTCACCTGCAGGATGATCGCCACCACGATGATCGGCACCGCCATCGGCAACATGATGGTGCCGAAAATGCGCCAGAACCCCGCGCCGTCCACCCGCGCCGCCTTCATCAGCTCCAGCGGAATGCCGGCGAAATAGTTGCGGAAAATCAGCGTCATCGTCGGCAGGCCGAATATCGTGTGCACCACGATGATGCCGGGCAGCGAGGAATTCAGCCCGACGAAGGAGAACATCCGCACCAGCGGGAACAGGAACACCTGGTACGGCACGAACGCCACCGCCATCAGGATGCCGAACAGCAGTGCCGCCCCGCGCGGCCGCCACAGCGACAGCGCATATCCCGTCACCGCGCCCACCGCGATGGAAGCGGTCACGCTCGGCAGCAGGATTTTCACCGAATTGAAGAACCCCACCGAAATCCCGTTGCACGACAACCCGGTGCAGGCGCTTGACCACGCCTTCACCCAGGCCGCGATGGTGGGCGCCATCGGCAGGCTGAGCAGGTTGCCCTGCCGCACCTCCGGCATACCCTTCAACGAGGTCACGATCATCACGTAGAGCGGCAGCAGGAAGAACAGCGCCGAGATGATGAGGAACCCGTAGATGCCCAGCCGCGCCGCCGAAAACGCCTTCGCATGCTTCCTCATCGGGCCGCCCTCGCCGCCGCGCGGTTCTGCAAATAAAGCAGCGGCGCCACCACGGCGATCACCGTGATCAGCATCGAGGTTGCCGCCGCCGTCGCCAGGCCGATGTTCTGGCGCTCGAACAAATTGTCCATTACGAACTTCGCCGGCACTTCGGACGCGATGCCCGGCCCACCATTGGTCATCGCGACCGACAAGTCATAAAGCCGCACCACCGAGGTCGCCATCAGGATGGTCGCGGTGGCGAAGCTGCCCTTCAGCATCGGCACCACGACGAAAATATAGGTGCGCCAGGCCGGAATGCCGTCGATCCTGGTGGCCTTCCAGATTTCCTGGTCGATGCCGCGCAGCCCGGCCAGCATGATCGCCATCACCAGACCCGAGGCATGCCACACGGCGGCGGCCAGCATGGTGTAGATCACCCGGTCCTGCCGTACCAACCAGTCGAACTGCACCGCTTCGAACCCGATATCATGGGCGATCTTGGCGATCCCCAGCGTCGGATCGAGCAGCCAGCGCCACGCCAGGCCCGTCACGATGAAGGACATCGAGAACGGATACAGGAAGACCGAACGCAGCCAGTCCTCGCCGCGGATGCGCTGGTCCACCAGCACCGCGAGCAGGAAGCCGAGTGCCAGGGTGATGACGATGAACAGCACCCCGAACAGCGCCAGGTTCTGCACCGAGACAATCCAGCGCTCATTGCCGAACAGGCTCTCGTACTGCCGCAGCCCGACGAAAGTGTTGTTGGGAAGCATTCGCGAGTTGGTCATGGAAATCCAGACCGTCCACACGGTGGAGCCGCAATAGACCACCAGCGCGATCAGCATCGCCGGGATCAACGCGGTCTGGGCAGCAAACCGGGAGCCGATGCGCATGGTCATGTGTCGAACCGGGGGGCAGGCACCGCCCGCCCCCCGTCCTTCCCTACAGGGTCGACGCCAGGGCGGACGAAACCTTCGCGACGAAGGCATCGGTGGTCATGGAATTGTCGTTCCAGTAGGCCGAGATGATGTCCTCCACCGCGCCGGTCAGCGCCGGGGGGGACAGCAGTTCATTGGCCGGGATCTGGGCCGACTTGTCGGACACGAACTTCATCGCCTTCTGGGCGCAGATATCGAGCGTGGACGAATCGACGTCCTGGCGCGAGGGGATCGAGCCCTTCTTCTGGGCAAACATGATCTGCGTATCCGGCGCCATCATCGTGGTCGCCAGCAGCGCCTGCGCCTTGGCCACATCGGCGTTCTTCGGCTTCGGGAAGGCGAACACGTCCCCGCCCATCACGTAACCGCCGCCGCCGTTGGACAGCACGGTGCAGCCGTATTCCTTGCCGGCGGTCTGGCCGGCGGCGGTGAATTCGCCCTTCGCCCAGTCACCCATGATGTGCATCCCGGCCTTGCCCTGGATCACCAGCGCCGCCGAGTCGTTCCAGTTGCGGCCCGGGCTGGCAGGATCGACGTAGCCCTTCAGGCGGCGATAGGTCTCGGCCACCTTGCGGAACACCGGCCCCTTCACGAACGCCTGGTCGCGCTTGCCCCACATGCCGGTGAAGCCTTCCGCCCCGCCGACACCGGCGAGCACGGTGTTGAACATGTTGCGCTCCCAGTTCTTCTGGTCGCCGAACGCCAGCGGGATGAACCCGGCGGCCTTCACCCTGTCGAGCTGCACGAACAGGTCATCCCAGTTCTTCGGCTCGGTCGCGCCTGCCTTGGCGAACACCGCGGTGGAGTAGAAGAACCAGTTCTGCCCGTGAATGTTGATCGGCACCGCATAGGCATGGCCGTTGCGCATCACGGCATCGAGAATGGCCGGGGGAATGATGCCCTTCCAGTTCTGCTTGGCCGCCACCGCGTCCACGTCGGCGAGCAGGTTGTTCTCGACGAGTTCATCGAACTGCTTGCCGGTGTTGAACTGCATCGCGGTAGGCGGATTGCCGCCGATGGTGCGGTTGATCGCCGCGGTGCGCGCATTCGGCCCGCCCGCGATGGCTGTATCAACCCAGGTGCCGCCCGCCTTGGCGAACTGGTCGGCGAACACCTTCACGGCGGCCGATTCGCCACCCGAGGTCCACCAGTGAATGACTTCGGCCGTCTGCGCGGCCGCGGGGCCGGCAGCCCCCAGCGCAAGCGCGGCGGCACAGGACAGCAGATATTTGCGTGAGAACACGGGCGTCTCCCCAGGGTTTCTTTTTTAACGTCAGGCACGGATGCGCATCCCGATGCATGCGCGCCGGGCATGCATGGCGACATACAATCGATTGCACGCACACGTCAAGCCTTGCTAGCGTCATCATCTCGGCGCAAGGATCGCACCATGACGTTGCCGCGCAAGACCGAGCCGCCCGCCGCCGCGGGGCGCACGAAAATGGAAGATATCGCCCGTATCGCCGGCGTTTCGGTCTCCACCGTCAGCCGCGCGCTCGCAGGCTCCAGCAAGGTCACCGGCGAAACCCGGGCACGTATCGAAGCTGCCGTCCGCCAGACCGGCTACGTGGTCAACCAGGTCGCCCAGGGCCTGCGCCTGCAACGCAGCCGGCAAATCCTCGTCCTCCTCCCCACCATCGCCAACCCGTTTTTCGGCGAGATCATCCTCGGCGTCGAGGAAGCCGCCCAGGCCGCCGGCTACAGCGTGCTCGTCGGCAGCACTGAGGGCGATCTCGAACGCGAGGCCGCCCTGGCCCGCCAACTCCACACCGGCGGCGTTGACGGCCTCATCCTGCTCACCGGCCGCATCCCGGATGGCCTCGCCGACCACGCCGCGCGCGGCCAGGTCATCGCCGTCTCGGAAACCATCCCCGGCCAGCATCTGCCCACCGTGGTGATCGACAACGAGGAAGCCGCCGCCGCCGCCACCACCTACCTGCGCCGCCTCGGCCACCACAACATCGCCCACATCGCCGGCCCCGAGGGCAACGTGCTCACCGCCCAGCGCGTGCGTGGCTGGCGCCGCATCGTGGGGGATGCCGCCGGCCCGCCGGTATTCGGCGCCTTCACCATGGATTCCGGCGCCGCCGCCATGACCCGCCTGCTCGCCCGCCCCAACCGCCCCACCGCGGTCTTCTGCGCCAACGACGAAATGGCCATCGGCGCCCTCAAGGCCGCCCACCTCGCCGGCCTGCGCGTGCCCGAGGACCTCTCCATCTTCGGCTTCGATGACATCACCTTCGCCGCCTTCACCGACCCGCCGCTCACCACCATCCGCCAGCCCCGCCGCGAATTCGGCCACGCCGCCATCGCCGCCCTGCTCGCGGGCACCCCCCCGCCGCGCCTCGCCTTCACCCTCGTCGAACGAGCCAGCACCGCTGCACCCCGCTGAAACCGCGCCCGCCGCCATTCCCCGCATTGACGCCAACCGCCCCCGGCGGGAAAACAGCGCGGCATTTTGAGGGAGCCAAGCCATGGCCGCGCATTTCGATCTCATCATCCGCGGCGGCGTCTGCGTGCTCCCCTGGGGCATGGAGCAAACCTCCATCGGCGTGCGCGATGGCCGCATCGCCGGCCTCGGCCTCAGCCATGACGCCACCGCCACCGAAACCATCGACGCCACCGGCCTGCACGTCCTGCCCGGCCTGATCGACCCCCACGTCCACCTGCGCGATCCCGGCAACGCCGCCGTCGAAACCATCCCCACCGGCACCAAGGGCGCCATCCTCGGCGGCCTTACCGCGGTGTTCGACATGCCGAACACCACCCCCTCCATCGTGGACGCCGAAAAACTCGCCTGGAAACAGGGCTACGTCGAACAGGTCGCCTGGTGCGACATGGGCCTCTACGTCGGCGGCACCAAGACCAACATCCCCGAACTCGCGAGCCTGGAACTCGGGCGCGGCGTCTGCGCCATCAAGATCTTTGCCGGCTCCTCCACCGGCGACCTCATGGTGGAAGACGACGAAAACCTCGAACGCGTCATGCTATCCGGCCGCCGCCGCATCGCCTACCACTCCGAGGACGAATACCGCCTGCAGGCCCGCAAGCCGATGTTCAAGTCGGGCGACCCCTACTCCAACCACGCCGTCTGGCGCGACGAGGAAGCCGCCTTCCTCGGCACCCGCCGCCTCATGGCCCTCGCCCGCAAGACCGGCCGCCCCGCCCACATCCTACATGTGTCCACCGAGGAAGAACTCATCTACCTCAAGGATTTCCGCGACATCAGCACCGTCGAGGTGCTGGTCAACCACCTCACCCAGATGGCGCCCGACGTCTACGATCGTCTCAAGGGCTTCGGCGTGATGAACCCGCCCATCCGCGGCCGCCGCCACTACGAAGCCAGCTGGGCCGCCGTGCGCGACGGCACCGTGGACACCATCGGCTCCGACCACGCCCCCCACCCGCGCGCCGCCAAGGAAAAGCCCTGGCCCGACTGCCCCGCCGGCCTCACCGGCGTGCAGACCCTGGTCCCGGTGATGCTCGACCACGTCAACGCCGGGCGCCTGTCGCTGCCCCGCATGGTTGACCTGATGTGCGTCGGCCCCGCCCGCGTCTACGGCGTCATCGGCAAAGGCCGCCTCGCCGCCGGCTACGACGCCGATTTCACCATCGTGGACATGAAACGCCGCCGCAAAATCGAGGAAAGCTGGATCGTCTCCCCCAGCGGCTGGACCCCCTTCGCCGGCATGGACATCACCGGCTGGCCCGTCGCCACCATCATCCGCGGCACCGCGGTGATGCGCGAAGACGAAGTCCTCGGCACCCCCACCGGCAAACTGGTGAAATTCGCCGCCTGACCCCGGTAGGCCGCAACCGCCGTGGCTGCTATATCACCACGGCGTGGCGCCCTTAGCTCAGGTGGATAGAGCAACAGCCTTCTAAGCTGTGGGTCGCTGGTTCGAGTCCAGCAGGGCGCGCCATCATTTCAACGCTTTACAGTCGCCATCACCGGCAGCAGCAGCGTGACGCCCCAGCACAGCGCCAGCATCGCCGCCGATCCCCACAGGCACGCCACGATCCCCCCGGCCCCCGCCAGTACGCCGGACAGCACAATCCCGATCAGCCGCCCCGCCGCATTGGCCGCGTAGTAGAACCCGACATCCTCCGCCGCCTTCTCCGATCCGGCATAGGCCATGATGAGATACGAGTGCAGCGACGAAATCACCGCGAACGCCACCCCGAACAGGCACAACCCGCCCGCCAGCACCAGGTCCGGCCGCGGCAACTGCATCCCGCCCAGCAGCAACGCCAGCACCAGCGGGATCACCGCCAGCGCCGCCCCCCACACCCGCGCCTCCGGCACCTCCCGGCTCAACCCATCTGCGCTGCGACGCACCAGCGCCGGCGCACCCGCCTGCACCACGCCATACCCGATGGTCCACATCGCCAGGAACCCCGTTACCTGCACGAAGGTCCAGCCGCTCGCATAGAGAAACACCGGCAGCCCCACCACGAACCATACATCCCGCGCCCCGAACAGGAACACCCGCGCCGCCGCCATCAGGTTCACCGCGGGAGACTTGGCGAACAACTCCCGCATCGATTTTGACGCCTTGGCCCGGCCCAGCGCGCGCGGCAACGCGGTCCACACCATCACGAACACCAGGCCCAGCATTGCCGCCATCAGCCACAGCGTCGCCGCGAACCCCACCCCCTGCAACAACGCGCCACCGGCGAAAAACCCCGCCCCCTTGGTCGCGTTCTTGGAGCCGGTGAACCAGGCCACCCAGCGGAACAACTGGGCGTTGCCCCCCTCCGAGGTCGCCTTGATGGCGCTCTTGGCCGCCGTCTTGGTGAGGTCCTTCGCCACCCCCGCCAACCCCTGCGCCGCCACCACCCACACCACCGAAGCCGCCGCCCCCCAACCCGGATCAAGCGCCGACAACATCACCAGCCCGGCGATCTGCAACCCCAGCCCACACGCCAGCATGCGCGGAATCCCGAACCGAACCGCCAGCCAACCGCCCACCGCGTTGGTGAAAATCCCCGCCGTCTCATACAGCAGAAACAGCGTGGCCAGCATGAACGGCGTGTAGCCGAGCCGGTAGAAATGCAGCAGCACCAGCATCCGGATCGCGCCATCGGTCAGCGTGAACAGGAAATACGCCGCCGTGACGATGGCATAGTTCCGGGCGGCCACGCTCATCTCAAATCCCCACCCGCGCCATGTGGCACGCGAGATCGACCATGCGGCAGGCATACCCCATCTCGTTGTCGTACCACGCATAAACCTTCAGCAGCGTGCCATCCGTCACCATGGTCGAGAGCGCGTCCACGATGCTCGAACGGGTATCCCGCGCATAATCCGCCGACACCAGCGGCCGCGTCTCATAGCCCAGTATCCCGGCGAGCGGCCCCTCGGCAGCGGCGGCGAGCAGCGCGTTGACCTCCGCAGCCGAGGTCTCGCGCATCATCTCGAACACGCAATCGGTCAGGCTCGCATTCAGCACCGGCGCGCGCACCGCGTGGCCGTTCAGCTTGCCCTTCAGTTCCGGATAAATCAGCGCGGTGGCAGTCGCGCTGCCCGTCGTGGTCGGCTGCAATGACAGCATGGCACTGCGAGCCCGCCGCAGGTCCTTGTGCGGCGCGTCGGTCACCACGTTGGTGTTGGTCGGATCGTGGATGGTGGTGATCTGCCCATGCCGGATGCCGATCGCCTCGTGCACCACCTTCACCACCGGCGCCAAACAGTTGGTAGTGCAGGACGCAGCGGTCACGATTGGGTGGCACGCCGGGTCGTACAAGTGATGGTTCACGCCGACGACCACATTGAGAACGCTGTCGAACTTCACTGGCGCCGCCACGATCACCCGCCGCGCGCCACGGTCGAGATGGCCTTGCAGCACTTGCGGCGTCAGGAACTTGCCGGTGCACTCCAGCACCACATCCACCCCAAGATCGCCCCACGGAATATCCGCCGGGGCCGCATGGGCGGAGAAGCCGAGCCGCCGCTCCCCGATGCGGATCGCACCCTCCCCCTCCGCCACAATCACCGGCCCGCGCCACCGCCCCTGCACGCTGTCGAATTCCAGCAGATGCGCCGTCGCCGCCGCCCCGCCCTTGATCTCGTTGAGATGCACCACCTCAAGCCGGTTGTCCCGCCGCGGGTCCTCCGGCTGCCGCTCCGCCGCCCCCAACGCCGCCCGCAGCGCCAGCCGCCCGATGCGGCCCATGCCGCTGATCCCCACGCGCATGATGCTACGCCCGCACCGCGCCGCCGATCTCATCAAGCCGCCGGCGCACCGCCAGGCGATCGAGCGAGGCGAACGGCAGGTTGATGAAAATACGGATGCGCCGGTCAAGCGCGGCATAAAGCTCGTTCAGCAACGCCGCCTGCTCCACCGCACTGCCGCTGAACTTCATCGGATCGGGCAACGGCCACGACCCGGTCATCGCGCGATCGCCAAAATCCGGGCACGCCTGCCCCTCCAGCATGTCGCAAAGCGCGATCACGAAATCCATCCGCGGCGCCTCCGGCCCCATGAATTCATCCCATGACTTGCTGCGCAACACCGCCGTGTCATGCCCGAGGGCGGCCAGCTTCGCGATCACCCGGGGCTGCGGCTGCGCCGCCGGGGCAGACCCGGCGGACCAGGCACGAAACCGCCCGGCGCCGAGGCTATTCAGGATGGCCTCGGCCATGATCGAGCGCGCCGAATTGGCGGTGCACAAGAACAACACATTGAACGATGGCGTCATCACGGGCTCCTCGTTCACCGCCGGCAGCAGCCCGGCGATGTCGCCGCACAGGCCAGGTTGGCCGGCGCAGCAGGTTTCGGTCAGGAACCCCAGCAGGTCGCGCATGCCGATCAGGCGCACGGCATAGAGGATGTGCCGCCCGCGCCGCGTCGCCACCAGCAGCCCCTCCCGCTCCATCGCGGCGAGGTGGAATGACAGCGTGGAGGGCGGCACACCAAGCTGCGCGGCGATCTCGCCCGCCGCCACGCCCGTCGCCCCGCGCGCAAACAGCAGGCGCAGCAGATCGAGCCGCGTTTCCTGCGCCAGTGCCGCAAGCATCCCGGCTGCCTGTTTGGTTTCCATCATTCGATACTAGTCGAATTTGCAAAACCGGGTGTGAACCTTGCATGACAGGCGGGCAGAGCCGCCGCGCCGCCGAAGGACAAGAGCACCGATGACCGAAACCGACGCATCACCCGAATTCCGCCGCGGCTGGGATGCCGCACTGCTGGCCGCCCGCGCGTGGCACGAAAACCAAGCCAAGAAGGCCCTCGTCCAGGCCCGCCGCAGCCGCTTTCCGAAAAACTTCGAACGGGAAGCCGAGGTTCACACGAGGGCAGCCGAACTCATCGTCACCCTGAGCCCGGACGACGTCTGACCACAACCGCCTCAGAATGTGGTGATCACACTGATCCCCGGATCGCCCGCGTTCCCCATCCGCATCAACGCGGCGGGCGCATCGGCGAGGGCGATGTGCTTGCCCAGCAGCTTCTGCGGCTGCAACCGCCCAGCCCGGATCATCTCCAGCATCGACGGATAGCGGTGCGCCTGCATGCCGTGGCTGCCGCGGATCTCCAACTCCCAGCCGATCACCCGATCCATCGGCAACGCCGGCCGCGCATGCTCGGCCAGCAGCAGCCCCACCTGGATATGCCGCCCACGCCGCCGCAAATTCATGATGGAGTTGAACGCCGTAGTGGGATGGCCAAGTGCGTCGATCGACAAATGCGCCCCGCCGCCGGTGATCTCCCGCACCGCCTCCACCACATCCACCCCCGCCTGCGCCTCAATCGCCGCCGCCGCCCCCAGCGCCCGGGCCAACGCCAACGCCTCCGGCTTCACATCCACCGCCACCACCCGCGCCCCCAGCGCCGCCGCGATCATGATCGCCGACAGCCCAACCCCGCCGCAGCCATGCACCGCCACCCACTCGCCGCCCGAAACCCGTCCCTGGTCCACCACGGCACGAAACGAGGTCGCAAACCGACACCCCAGGCTCGCCGCCGTCGCGCAATCCAGCTCGTCCGGCAGCCCCACCAGGTTGTTGTCGGCAAAATCAATCCCGACGTATTCCGCGAACGAGCCCCAGGCCGTGAAACCAGGCTGAAACTGCCGCTCGCAAACCTGCTGGTTGCCCGACTGGCACTCCGCACAACTCCCACACCCCGCGACGAAGGGCACCGTAACCCGCTGTCCGATCTTCCAGCGCGAAACGCCCGGCCCCACCGCCGCGATGGTGCCGGCCAATTCATGCCCCGGCACATGCGGCAGCACGATATCGGGATCGTGCCCCATCCAGCCGTGCCAGTCGCTGCGACACAGCCCCGTCGCCTCCACCTTCACCACCACCCCGCCAGCACGGGGCGTCGGATCAGGCACCACGCGCACTTCGGGGGCCTCGGCGAAATGTTCGAAAATAACAGCCTTCATCCGGCATCAACCCTGCGTGGCCTGAAAAGACCACGATATCGCAACCCGCCACCGCCCCGCCAGGGCGCCGCGCTCAGCGCCCCATCCGCGCCAGGAAGTCGATCTGCCAGCGCATCTCCTCCACCGCCAACGGAAACCCACCCGACGCCGTCGCCCGCAGCACCGTCTCCGGCGGCAACCGCGCCAGCAGCGTCTGCAACGGCCCCGCCGCCCGCATCGAAAACCCCGCCCGCCAAATCAGGCTGACCAGCCCCTTGGCACTGCGCAGCGTCGCCGCCCGATCCACCACCGAGGCCGCGAGATCGGTCGCCACCGCGATGATCGCCGTCGCCAGCCGCGCCTCGCCGCGCTGGATCGCCGCCAGCAGCGCCTCCTCGTTCAGCCGCCCCTCGGCGTACAGCACCTTCGCCTCCGCCATCGCCTGCTCGATATTGGGCTCCGGCCGATGCGCGTTCTGCGTGGTCTCCAGCCGCTTCGCCAACCGCCGCCGCAGCTCCGCGCTCACCGCCACATCGAGGTCCGCCCGGCTGGCCAGCACATCGAGCAACTGCGTCGCCACGATGTCCGACAGCGCCCGCGCCGCCCGCGCCGTCAGCTTCGGCCGCCGCACCAGCGGCGCCTGCCACGCCGTCATCTCGCCGGCCCGCGTCACCAGCGCATCCAGCGTCGCCTCACGAATGGCGGCGGACTGGTTGTGCAGCAGCGCCGTCACCGCCTCGGTATTCGAGCCCCCGGCGATGGCGTCGCTGACGATCTCCGCCAGATGCGGCCGCCGCGCCACCGAAAGCGCCGTCCCCTTCGAGGGCGCCTCCCCCAGCAGCGACAGCAGATCCTCCGCGGTCAACAGCGGCGACAGCCGTATCACCGGGTCGCACACCGAAACCGCGCTGTCCCGCGCCAGCCGCAGGATCAACTCCCGCGGCGCCGCCGGCATGTCCTTCACCGCCTCGGCAATCGCCGCCCGCACCCGCTCCGCCTCGTCCTCCACCAGGCGCGACAGCGTCTCGAGCGCCCGCCCCTGGATCTGGTCGCGCTGCGCCGCCGGCAAATCCGGAATGAGATTGGCCAGCTTGCGCGCCAGCAACGTGCGCACCCGCTCGTCCTGGTCCCGCGCCAGCAAATCGTCCACCGCCGCCGGCGCCGCCCGATTGAGCGCCACCGCCGCCCGCACCGTCACCGACGGATCGGACGCCAATGACAACAGCACCGCCGGATCGGTCTGCGGGCTTGACCCGATACGCACCCGCGCCGCCTCGTCCACCGGCCCGGCCGAACGCACCCGCCGCAGCGGCGCCGCCGGGTCTACCTCAAGATCAACCACCATCGGCGTCTCATCCGCCACGGCGATCACCTCCTCCATCACAGCCGCTCCGTCTGCGAAACCCGCCAATGCCCACGCCCCGCCCGCTTCACGTCGTACATCGCCTGATCCGCGCGATGGATCACGGAATCGATATCCTCGCCCTGCCCCGGCCACCGCGTGGCAATCCCGATCGACATCGTCAGCGCCGGCTCCTGCCCCTGGCTGAGATGCCCCAGCGTCTCCGGCGTCCCGGTGCGCAGGCTCTCCGCCCGCTCCGCCGCCGTCATCGCATCCGCCCCATCCATCCACACCGCGAATTCATCGCCGCCCAGCCGCGCCACCAGGTCCGTCGGCCGGAACGTCTGCCGCAGCAGCGTCGCCACGATCGACAGCGCCTCGTCCCCCACGTCATGCCCACGGTAGTCGTTCAGCGCCTTGAAGTTATCGAGGTCGACGAACATCATCGTCCCCGGCAACTCCTCCCGCTCCAGCCGATCCACCCGCCGCGTCACCTCGTCCAGAAATGCCCGCCGGTTCAGCAGCCCGGTGAGGGAGTCGGTCCGCGCCAGCCGCGCCATTTCCCGCTGGATCGCGTCATGCTCCAGGATCACCCGGATAATCCCGGTCGCCGAACTCGCCAGCGCCAGCTCATCCCCATCCCACAGCCGCGACCCATGCTCGCGCCACAGCACGAACCCCGCCTGGTCGCTGTAGCGCTGCCGGGACGGGCACACCATCACCCGCTTGCCATCCGCCGCCACCGCCTGGCTCGGCTCCATGTCATCGCTTTCGAGCAAATTCATCGCCGTGCGCAGCACATCGGCGTCCGGCAGGCCAACCTGATGCATCACGATCGGCGCCACCCCATCGCCCAGCATATCCACCACCGCGCAGCCCTCGGCCCCCAGCGCCGCCACCAGCGCCTCCAGCGCCGAGCGCATCATCCGCTCCGCCAGCACCTCCTGGCGCATGTGCCACAATATATGGTCGAGCAACTCGCACCGCCGCAGCGCCCCGGCAATCCGCGCGTCATGCCCGTCTTGCTCGGTCACGTCCTGCCCCAGCCCACGCGTGCCGATAATCTGGCCATCCGCATCGAACAGCGGCGCCGCGGCAATCGCCACGCACACGCTGGTGCCATCCGGCCGCCGCAGCCACGCCCGCCGCCGCCGCACCGGCGCGGTGATGCGGAACGGATTGAACCCGCACACCCCATCCGCCTCCGCCAGCAGCAACTCGGCGGGCTGCCCCTGCAACGTCGCGGCCGACCATCCCAGCACATTGTCCGGCGCCAGGAACACCAGCCGCCCCCAGCTATCCGTCTCATACACCAGGTCCGCCGCCATGGTGACGAGGTCCCGCCACCGCTGCCGGCTGTCGAGCAACGCCTCGCGCAGCGCCTGCTCCCCCGCCGCTCCGTCCATGGCAGTGCCATCAATCCGTGGCATGCCCGGCGAGGCCTGCTCCGCAATGCGCCCGCGTGGTGCGATCGCCTGTTCCATACCAGCCAGCCTCCGTGATGCCCCACACATCAGCCCAAACAAATGAATCGCGGGTTACCGCCGCCACTCCCGGCCAAATCGCGCCCCGGAATTGACATGCCCGGGCCCGCTGCGCATGGTCCAACCGACCCCTTTTTCACTTGGAGTTCCCCCGGGCATGACCGACCCGTCGCTGCGCGCCACCATCGAGGCCCTCTGGGAGGTCCGCGATACCGTCAATTCGTCCACCAAGGGCGCCCCGCGCGAAGCCGTCGAGGCCGCGTTCGAACTGCTCGAATCGGGCGCCGCGCGCACCGCCGAGCCCACCGCGAATGGCTGGGTGGTCAACGAATGGCTGAAAAAGGCCGTCCTGCTCTCCTTCCGCCTCAATGACAGCGTGCTGATGGAAGGCCCCGGCGGCGCTCCGGTATGGGACAAGGTGCCGATGAAGTTCGCCGGCTGGGGCGAAAACCGCTTCCGCGAGGCCGGCTTCCGCGCCGTCCCCGGCGCCGTCGCCCGCGTCGGCAGCTACATCGCGCCCGGCGTGGTGCTGATGCCCTCCTTCGTCAACATCGGCGCCTATGTCGGCGCCAACACCATGGTCGATACCTGGGCCACCGTCGGCTCCTGCGCCCAGATCGGCAAGAACTGCCACCTCTCGGGCGGCGTCGGCATCGGCGGCGTGCTCGAACCGCTCCAGGCCAACCCGGTCATAATCGAAGATGACTGCTTCATCGGCGCCCGCTCCGAGGTGGTCGAGGGCGTCATCGTCGAACAGGGCGCGGTGCTCGCCATGGGCACCTTCATCAGCCAGTCCACCAAGATCGTCGATCGCGCCACCGGCGCCATTTACTACGGCCGCGTGCCCGCCTACTCCGTCGTCGTCCCCGGCTCGATGCCCGGCAAGCCCTTCCCCGACGGCACCATGGGCCCCTCGCTCAACTGCGCCGTCATCGTGAAAACGGTGGACGCCCAGACCCGCGCCAAAACCGCCATCAACGAACTGCTGCGGGATTAATGACGAACGAACCTAGCCCCCTCGCCGACCCGGTCCCCCTCGCCCAGGCGCTGCTCCGCTGCGCCTCGGTGACCCCGGCCGACGCCGGCGCCCAAACCGTGCTGGCCGAGGCGCTCACCGCCCTCGGCTTCACGGTGACCAAGCTCCGCTACGGCAACATCGAGAACCTGTTCGCCCGCATCGGCACCGAAAGCCCGCACATCTGCTTCGCCGGCCACACCGACGTGGTGCCCGAAGGCGCCACCGCCGCCTGGACCGCTGGCCCGTTTGACGGCGAAATCCGTGACGGCATCCTCTACGGCCGCGGCGCCTGCGACATGAAAGGCGCCATCGCCGCCTTCACCGCCGCCACCGCCGCCCACCTCAACGGCCGCCCCCCGAAGGGCTCGATCTCCTTCCTCATCACCGGCGACGAGGAAGGCCCCGCCGTCGACGGCACCGTCAAGGTGCTGGAATGGATGAAGGAAAACGCCCAGGTCCCCGATTTCTGCCTCGTCGGCGAGCCCACCAACCCCGTCCGCCTCGGCGATGTCATCAAGATCGGCCGCCGCGGCAGCCTCAACGCCGCCATCACCATCCACGGCACCCAGGGCCACGCGGCCTACCCCCATCGCGCCGACAACCCCTGCCACCGCCTGATCCGCGCGCTCGCCGCCCTCACCGCCGCCCCGGTGGACGCCGCGAGCGAATGGTTCGAAGCCACCACCCTGCAAGTCACCTCCATCGACGTCGGCAACCCCGCCACCAACGTCATCCCCGCCAGCGCCAGCGCCAAGCTCAACATGCGCTTCAACGATCGCCACACCGGCGCCTCGCTGTCCGCCTGGCTGCGCGCCACCATCGCCCAGCACGCCGAGCGCTTTGACCTCGATATCTCCATCAGCGGCGAAAGCTTCCTCACCAAGCCCGGCCCGATGGTCGATACCCTGCGCCACGCCATCGCCACCGCCACCGGGATCGACCCCAAGCTCGACACCGGCGGCGGCACGTCGGACGCCCGGTTCATCGCCAACTACTGCCCGGTCGCCGAATTCGGCCTCATCGGCGCCACCATGCACCAGGTTGACGAGCGCGTGCCCGTCGCCGAACTGCACGGCCTCGCCAACGCCTACCGCGCGGTGCTCGATGCCTTCCTGTCCTGATCGCGCCTGATGCAGGTCATCGCCGGCATCCTCCTGCTCGCCCGTTTCCGCGCCGAGGGCTTCGCCGCCTTCGGCGCCACCACGCTGGCGTTCATGAACAGCCTCGCGCCGATGCTGGCCATCACCCTGGTCACCAGCCTGCGCCCCTTGCTTGCGGGAAATGCGCGCCAACTTGGTCTCCACGTGATGACCAGCCTGATCGCCCTGCTCGGCCCCGCCGTGCTCTCGCAACTGCTCGCCAAACTCTGGAAGCGGGAGGCGCTCTGGCTGCGCTACATCGTGGCCTTCAACTGGTGCCAATCAGTGATCACCCTGGTCACCGTCGTCCTCATCTTGCTGCTCGCCGCCGGCGGCAACCTCGCCGAGGGCATGGGCGGCCTGGTCGCCGCCATCGCCGCTGTGCTGATCTACTGGATCGCGATGTGCTGGTTCATGGCCCGCCACGGCCTGGAAATCGGCAAGCTGAAGGCCGTGCTCGCCGTCATCGTCATCAATG
>CAIMWH010000140.1 GCA_903845065.1 uncultured Rhodospirillales bacterium
GTCCACCTTGGTCCAGGGGATCAGGCGGCGGCCGGAGGTATTGAACGCATTGGTGCTGGTGAGCAGGGCCAGCAGGGCGTCGACGATGCTGTTGCGGCTCATGGCGCGGCCTCCGCCACGGCGGCATCGAGGGCGGCGCGCATTTCGGTGATGGCGTCGTCATGCAGGGCCTGGATGGGGCCGCGCAGGAAGCGCCGCGCCGTGATGCTGGGCGTGCGGGAGAAGGACGGGACGTTGACCATGATGGGCTTGATGGCGCGGGACCAGAGATGATCGAGCTTGGCGGTATGGGCGCTCACGGTGATCGACGCGCCGCGCGAGCCGTATTCGAGGGCGGCGGCCTTGCGGGCCTGGGCGGGTGTCGTCGTCCGCACGCCCACGACCGCGGCGATGCGGTCGCCGTGATCATAAACCCGGCCACCGGTGAGGCTCTTG
The DNA here is from genome assembly GCA_903845065.1 of uncultured Rhodospirillales bacterium. Lineage (GTDB taxonomy): Bacteria > Pseudomonadota > Alphaproteobacteria > Acetobacterales > Acetobacteraceae > CAIYPH01. Next base: position 436 of record CAIMWH010000140.1, read on the forward strand.
AGTTCGCCCGACTTCTCCGGTTCCTCGGCGAGGACCGCGGCCTCCAGGCGCCGTTCCAGGCTCTGCAGCGTGGCCAGGAGCTGGTCATGCGCCAGCGCCGGGAACCGCTCGAACCGCAGCACCGCCCTGGTGTCGCCCGCGATATCGACGCCGAAGCTGTCGGTCATGCCGTCACCGGCACGCGGTAATTGTCGAGCTGGTCGGCCAATTCCTTGGTGAAGGCACCGACCATGTTGGGCATGCCACCGACCCAATAGGTCTGCTCGCCGATGCCGGGTTGGATCTGCGACTTGAGCAGCGGATCGCGCCCGCGGCCGGCAAAGCGCTGGGTGACGGCTTTCAGGGTCACCTCGACCACGTCGGCCGGGATGATACTGAAGCCGCCCTGGTAGATGACCGTGGTGGGCAGCGCCTCCCACGTCATGGGGAACCCGGTCATAGGGCTGAGCCGGACCAACTGCCCGCGCCTGCCATCGATCCGGTAATCGGTATCCTGCACCAGCGTCGTGGTGGTGCCCGAGGCGTTTGCCACCACGACCGTTGTGCCGAAGGTGATCGCAGTTCCGACCGCCACGACGCCGGTGATCGGCACGGAGAGGGTCACGCCGCTGGCGCCGACAGCCGCGACAACGGCGCCGACCGGGATGCTGGTGCCGGCTGCTGGTTGCCCGACCGCGACGCCCGTGGTTGCCGCAAATGGCAGTATCGTGCCGGAAGCCGTGGTGGAGGAGGTCGTGATCGTGCTGTATCCCGCCGCCACCGGATAGCGGCTCACCTGCAACGGGCTGACGCCGCCGGGCACCTGGGAGGGATAGGCATCACGATCGGGGATGCAGACATCCTGCACCGTCTCGAGTTGGAACACGCGGTTGCAGTAGTTGCCCACCGCTGTGCTGGCCTGGGTGATCGCCCGGCCGATGAACGCGTCGTTGCTGGTCTCGGCGGTCTTGATCGACAACTCGTCCTTCGCCGTCGCCAGGTCGGTCAGGTCGTAGCTCGAGGCGGCCACCAGGACCGTCGAGATGATCTGGATCGACATGGCTTGATGCTTTCGACGTGCGGTCGGATCAGCATCGTTTGAGGGTCAGATAGGACCCACGCGGACGCTCCGGGACCTGGGCAGATACCTCGGCCGGCGGCGGGAACGGGCGGGCGTTGTGCGCCTCGCCCGCCCCGACCATCGCGTCGGCCACCGCGTCCGGCACCAGCGCGCTGTCGCCGGCGCGCCAGGGCCGCAGATCACGGGTGAGCTCGACCAGCTTCATCAGATGGCCGCGTCGAGGTTCTCGCCGGCAATCACCAGCGTCGCCGCCACCAGCGCGGTCGGCGAGGTGCCGCCGGTGAACGCCACCGTGGTGACGGCGCGGATGTAGCGCCGGGCCGAGGACAGGTTGATGTTCGCCGTGTTGTCGGTGTTGGTCGCCGTCAGCGCCGCGCAGGCCTGCACCACGCTGTTCTGATTGGCCGGCGCGTAGTCGGCGAAGGTCGTATTGTCGGCGCTGTCCTGCAGCTTGGTGATGACACTGGTCGTCGTGGGCGTGCCGCCGAGGGCGCCGAGGTTCTGATGCAGCACGCAGGA
>CAIMWH010000141.1 GCA_903845065.1 uncultured Rhodospirillales bacterium
ACCCGTAGGTCGTGTGTGGACGGCCCCCCCGATGCAAGGTGTCAGACGGAAGAAATCTGACCTGGTGCGAGAGCGGTCGTGTGTCCGGCCTGTTGGTGCGGCACACAGCCGCTGGCCCAGATGGGTTCCGCGATCCACTCCCAAACGGAAAAGCGACCTTTCTGGCCACCAACCTACCCGGGTTCTGTGGATCGTCGGCTCGACCGATCAGCATCTCTTCCTTCTCAGCCCTGCACCGGTGGCATCACGCGCGGTTCATACCTGTGCCGTCGCTGTCGGCCGGTAGGCTTCCCCGCGCGCCATCATGGCCCAGACGATCCGGGCCATCTTGTTGGCCAGAGCCACGGCCGCCAGCTTGCGCGGCCGCCGCTCCAGCAAAGCGAGCAGCCAGGCCGAGGCACGCCCCGGCTTGGCGTAGCGGATCACCGCGGTTGCGCCCAGCACCAGCAATTGGCGCAGCCGCTCGTTGCCGGCCCGCGTAATCCCGCCCAGCCGCTGCTTGCCCCCGCTCGAGTGATCGCGCGGCGTCAGCCCAAGCCAGGCCGCGAAATGCCGCCCAGACTTGAACTGCGCCGCATCAACCCGCAGCACCAGGCTCAAGGCACCGATCGGCCCGATCCCAGGCACCTCGGCCAGCATCCGGCTCATCGGCCCGACGCCATCGCCGGCCTTGTGCCGGGCCAGCAGCTTGACATCGATCGCGGCCAGCCGCGCCTCGATGCGCTCCACCTCGCTGCCCAGCAGCGCCAGCGCCTCGGCCGCCGGCGTCGGCAGCGCGGCATCGGCGACAATCTCGGCGACCAACTGCGCCACCCCCTTGTCGCCGATCGGCTTGACGAGGCCGAACTCGGCGGCGTGGCCGCGCAGCGCATTGATCAGTTGTGTCCGCTGCCGCAGCAGCAGTTCACGCACCGACAGCAGCATCGCATCGGCCTGCTGAACGGCGGACTTCACCGGCACGCTCGCCATGCCCGGCCTTGCCGCGGCCTCGCAGATCGCCTCGGCATCGTTGCGGTCATTCTTGCCGCGCTTGACGAAGGGTTTGACATACTGCGCCGGGATCAACCGGACGCGATGTCCCATCGCCTGCAACGTTCGCGCCCAGTGATGCGATGCAGCGCATGCCTCGATCGCCACATCGACCCGCGGCAACTTCTCGAAAAACCCCACGACCTCGTGCCGCCGCAAATTCCGCCGCACCACTGGCCGGTCATCGGCATCAACCGCATGGATGGTGAACACCGCCTTGGACGTATCAATGGCAACCCGTGTAATCTCGCTCATGGACGGCTCCTGGTTCAGCTTCGACAGCGAACTCTGGCACTCGATGCCGAGGGGCCGTCCACCCCAACGGAAAAGCGAAGCGCCTTCCGCCACCGCAACCCGCCCCCTCTCCAAAGAATCCCCTTGAACTGCCCCCGCTCCCAGAATAGGAATCTATTCATGCGAGCCGCGCCCCAAACCTCAACCCTCTACCCCGAGGCCCCGGCCCTCGCCGCGCGCCTGCGCGTCCTCCTCATGGCCCTCGCCGCCCTCATCGCGCACGCCTTCCTGCGCAATCCGCGCCGCGTCGGCATCATCGTCGCGCTCTGGTCCCGCCTCACCCGCGCCGCCGCCCGCTTCGAGCGCCTCGCCGCCCGCCTCGCCACCGGCCAGGCCCCCCGCCCGCGCAAACCGCGCCGCCACTCCGGCCCGAACCCCGTCAACCTCCCCGGCGCCCGCGGCTGGCTCGTCGCCGATCTCCGCCACCAGGCCGTCGCCTACGCCATCCAGCTCGAAGCCATCCTTGCCGAACCCGCCACCGTGGAACTCCTCGCCGCCAGCCCCGCCGCCGCGCGCATCCTGCGCCCGCTCTGCCACATGCTCGGCGTCGGCGCGGCGGCCCGCCCGGCCCGGCCGCCTACTTCACCACGGCCTTCGCCAGCTTCTTCCCCAGCGCGTCCATGTCACTCGTCGCCTTGGCAATCCCCGACAGAATACCACGGATCGTCTCCGCCGCTTTCTTGCACTCGTCGGGCTTCTTCTTTATGTCGGCGGCCGCCTTGATCAAATCGGTGGCGAAGCCCTTCAAATCATTACCCAATGACGTCACGTCGTCGGCAATGCCGGGGAGTGATTTCGTGTCGTTGCTGGATTCAACAGTCGCTGCCATCGGTTAAATCCTCGCCGCCCGGTTGAACGTGACCCCCGGCGGCGGGAGGCGTCACGCGCGAACCCGTTCTACCCCCGCATCGTGCCGCACCGCGACGAACGATGCCGTGATAAACCCGCCCCCCCAATCAAACCGTCTCGTTCGGCGGAAAGTTCAACTCCACCGCAATCCCGTCCGGATCATGCAGAAACAACTGCGTCTGCCGATCCCGCGGAATCACCCGCTCGGTGAACGACACCCCATGCGCCGCCAGCCGCGCCTTCATCTCCACCAGCCCCGTGCACGAAAACGCAATATGGTCGAACAACCCCGTCGGCCCCGAAGCCCGCGGCGCATCATCCCCGGCGCGCGGCCCGATCAGATGCACCGTCGGAATATCCCCGCAGTACAGCCAATACCCCTCGAACCCCAGCGGCGGCCGATACCCCACCGGAAGCGCCAGCACATCCACATAGAAATCCTTCGTCCGCTCCAGATCGGCGGTGCGAATGGTGAAATGATTGAGCGCATTGAGCCCCATGACGGCCTCCTCCGATTTTCCCGACACCATGCTGCGTCGCGGCAGCCTTGTCGATTGGCCTCTTCCTTCCGCGCGGCCCCCGGTGTACCTGCCGCGCACCATGCCAGGACCCTTCGCATGACCATCGCCTTCCCGGCCGCGTCCCTCGCGCCCGAAACCGAAACGCCGCTTATCCTTGCCTTGCCCAAGGGCCGCATCCTGTCCGAATGCGCCCCCCTGCTCGATCGCGCCGGCATCCACCCCGGCCGCGGCTGGAACGATGAAGACTCCCGACACCTGCGCTTCCCCACCGATGACCCCATGCTCGATGTCGTGCGCGTGCGCAGCTTCGATGTCGCCACCTTCGTCGCTCACGGCGCGGCCCATATCGGCATCTGCGGCGCCGATGTGCTGATGGAGTTCGACTACCCCGAAATCTACGCCCCCCTGGATCTCGGCATCGGCGCCTGCCGCATCTCGGTCGCCGAACCGCGCGAAACCGCCGGCACCGACGATCCGCGCGAATGGTCCCGCGTCCGCGTCGCCAGCAAATACCCCAACATCGCCAGGCGCCACTTCGCCTCGCGCGGCGTGCAGGCCGAAATCGTCCACCTCAACGGCGCGATGGAACTCGCCCCGGCCCTCGGCCTCACCCGCCTCATCGTGGACCTCGTCGCCTCCGGTGCAACGCTGAAGGCCAACGGCCTCGTCGAAACCGAAGTCATCGCCAAAGTCACCAGCCGTCTCATCGTCAACCGAACCGCGCTCAAAACCCGCCCCGAAGCCATCGGCGCCTGGATCGCCCGTTTCCGCGCGGCCCTCCCCGCATGAAACACCTCTCCACCACTGACGCCACGTTCCCCGCCGATTTCGCCTCCCTCCTCGATGAGGCCCGCGAAACCACCGACAACGTGGCCGACGTCGTCCGCGCCATCATCACCGACGTCCGCTCCCGCGGTGACGCGGCCCTCTGCGACTACACCACCCGCTTCGACCGCATGGCCCTCACCCCCGACCGCATCGCCATCACACCAGCCGAAATCGACCAAGCCGTCGCCGCCATCCCCCCCACGCTGATGGCAGCCCTCGACCTCGCGGCCACCCGCATCGAGCGTTTCCACCGGGCGCAACTCCCGCAGGACCTCACCCTCCCCGACGAAACCGGCCTCACCCTCGGCATGCGCTGGAACGCGCTCGACGCCGTCGGCATCTACGTCCCCGGCGGCAAGGCGGCCTACCCGTCCTCGGTCCTGATGAACGCCATCCCGGCCCGTGCGGCCGGTGTCCGCCGCATCGCCATGTGCGTCCCCACGCCGGACGGCGTGCTCAACCCTCTCGTCCTCGCCGCGGCGCGCCGTGCCGGCGTGTCCGAAATCTACCGCGTCGGCGGCGCCCAGGCCGTCGCCGCCCTCGCTTGGGGCACGGCCACCATCGCCGCTGTCGATCGCATCGTCGGTCCCGGCAATGCCTATGTCGCCGAAGCCAAGCGCCAGGTGTTCGGCCGCGTCGGCATCGATTCAATCGCCGGCCCCTCCGAAGTCGTCATCGTCGCGGACGCAGCGAATGACCCTCGCCACGTCGCCATCGATCTCATGGCCCAGGCCGAACACGACGAAGCGGCCCAATCCATCCTCATCACCGACAGCCCCGCTTTCGCCACCGCTGTTGCCGCCGCGGTCGAAGCCGAACTCGCTGTCCTCCCCCGCTCGGCCATCGCCGGCGCTTCCTGGTCAGCCCACGGCGCGATCATTCTGGTGCGCGATTTCGCCGAAGCCACCGCCCTTGCCGATCGTCTGGCTCCCGAGCATCTGCAGATCATGCTCCCCGATCCGCACGCATTCTTCGCCGGCATCCGCCACGCTGGCGCCGCCTTCCTCGGCCGTGCCACCCCCGAAGCCGTCGGCGACTACGTCGGCGGCCCCAACCACGTGCTCCCCACCGGCCGCTCGGCCCGCTTCGCCAGCGGCCTCTCGGTGTTCGACTTCCTGAAGCGAACCACCTGGATCGCCGGCGACAACCCCGCCAGCCTCGCCGAAATCGGCCCTGCCGCCATCGCATTGGCGGAATCCGAGGGCCTGCAAGCCCACGCCAAAAGCATTGCCGTCCGCCTTGGCTTGACCTGAACCCACCGAGTACCCATCTTCACCCCAATATAACCAGTAGGATTCCCGAGCTCGATGTCGAAAGAAGACATGATCGAGTTCAGCGGCATGGTGATGGAGCTTCTGCCCAACGCCATGTTCCGTGTGAAACTCGACAACGAACACACCATCCTCGCCCACACCAGCGGCAAGATGCGCAAGAACCGCATCCGCGTCCTCGCCGGTGACCGCGTGAACGTCGAGATGACGCCGTATGACCTGAGCAAGGGACGCATCACGTTCCGGTTCAAGTAGGACCCCTTACGGTGAGGCTGATCCTCGCCTCGGCGAGCCCACGTCGCCTCGCCCTGCTGGCCCAGATCGGCATCGTGCCCGACGAAGTCGTCGCCACCGATATCGACGAGACGCCAGGCAAAACCGAACTCCCCCGCAAACTCGCCGAACGCCTGGCCCACGCCAAGGCGCGCGCGGCCCTGCGCCCGGACGCCTACATCCTCGCCGCCGACACCGTCGTCAGCGTCGGCCGCCGCATCCTGCCCAAAGCCGAAACCCCGGCCGAAGCCGTGATGTGCCTCAACCTCCTCTCCGGCCGCCGCCACCACGTCACCACGGCGATCACCCTGATCGCCCCCGACGGCAAAACCACCCACCGAACCTGCGAAAGCACCGTCATCCTCAACCGACTCGATGACGCCCAAAAACGCGCCTACCTCGCCACCAACGAATGGCACGGCAAAGCCGGCGGCTACGCCATCCAAGGCAAAGCCGCCGGCTTCATCCGATACCTCGGCGGCAGCCACTCCAACGTTGTCGGACTCCCACTCTTCGAAACCACCCAACTCCTCCGCGGCGCCGGCTTCCGGGTCGACTGACGTGGGAAGGGCCATCCCATGACAACCATCCGGGCGGCGGTGGGGCCGGGGGAAGTTCGGGTGGTGGCGTGGGATGGGGAGCTTTTGGACGCCTGCGTTTGGCGGCCGGGCTCACCTGATGGGGTTGGCGACATCCAGCGGGCGCGGGTGATCGGCGTGGTTCCGGCGATGGCCGGGGTGTTTGTGGCGCTGGCCTCGGGCGAGGGGTTTCTGCCCGACAGTGCCGGCGGGCGCGGCCTGAGTTTCGGCCGCCTGGTCGCGGTGCGGATTTCCCGAGCGGCGCAGGGCGGCAAGGGACCGCGGCTGGAGGCGGTGGCGATGGACCCGGGGGTTGGCCCCCCGATGGTCCTGTCCCGCGGCCAGGACGGCGTCACACGGCTTGCGGGGCTCCACCCGGAAGCGGAGGTAGTGGTGGATGACGCGGCCCTGGCGGCAACCCTGCGGCCCGCGCTGGGCGATCGGCTCCGGATCGCCCCGGCATTCGACGAGGACATCGAGGGCGCCTGGTCCGACCTGCTGGAACCGACGGTCGATCTCCCCGGCGGCGCGCGCCTGCACGTCCACATCACCCCGGCGCTCACGGCGCTGGATGTCGATCTCGGCGGCGCCACGTCGGCCAGGCGTGACAAGGCGGGCGCGCAGTCGGCGGCGAACCAGGCGCTGATCCCGGCGCTGGCGCGGCAGATCCGTCTGCTCAACCTGTCCGGCGCCATCCTGGCCGATCTCGGCGGCATGGCGGCGAAAAAAAGGGTGGCCCTGGCCCCGAACTTCATCGCGGCCCTGGCGGACGATCCGCTGGCCCCGCGTTTCCTCGGCTTCACCGCGCTGGGCCTCGCCGAAATTCTCCGTCCCCGTATTCACCCCCCGCTGGCCGAGGTGATGACGGGTCCGCTCGCCCAGGGCCTCGGCGCGTTGCGGGAGGCTGCCGCGATGGTGGCGGCGCACCCGGAACGGCCGCTCACGTTGCGGGCCACCCCGGCTATCGTGACCGCGCTGCGGCAGGATGCGGTGGGCCTGACCGACTTCGCCCATCGTGCCGGCCGGGCTATCACGCTCGTCGAATCCCGCGCCGATCCGCTTCCTTCCTGGACCATCGAGACAACGCATGGCTGACCCCACACCAACCTGCCCGATCTGCCGTAAACCCACCGAACCGCGCTTCCGGCCGTTCTGTTCCGCCCGTTGTGCGGATGTGGACCTCGGCCGCTGGTTCACCGAAACCTACACAATTCCCGCTCCTCCCCCCGAAGCGGCGGAGGATGATGATTTCACGGGTTGATCCCCGCGCCCGCGTAGGCTATTCCGCCGCCTCCAACATGTGCTCGGTCATCGGCCGGTCACGAAATGCGCGCCCGGGTAGCTCAGTTGGTAGAGCATGCGACTGAAAATCGCAGTGTCGGTGGTTCGAATCCGCCCCCGGGCACCAT
>CAIMWH010000142.1 GCA_903845065.1 uncultured Rhodospirillales bacterium
CCCAACTATTTTGAAAGGTTTAGCCATGCCGTCACTTTGGGCAACCGCCCCCGAAAATTTACTAATCCCGCCAAGGCCAAGACAATCAACAAGTACCTCGGCGGCGGTTACACCGTGCTCGCCAGCTTCGGCCATGTACGAGACCTTCCTCCCAAGGACGGCTCCGTGCGCCCGGACCAGGACTTCGAGATGGATTGGGAAGCCGATGCCCGCGGGGACAAGCAGATCTCCGCCATCGCCAAGGCGCTCAAGGGGGCGAAAACCCTCTATCTCGCCACCGACCCGGATCGCGAAGGCGAAGCCATTTCCTGGCATGTGCAGGCGATGCTGGAAGAACGGCACGTACTCAAAAACGTTACCGTCCACCGCATCACCTTCAACGAGATCACCCGCAACGCGGTGCGCTACGCCATCGCCCACCCCCGCGCGCTCGACAAACCGCTGATCGACGCCTACCTCGCCCGCCGCGCGCTCGACTATCTCGTGGGCTTCAACCTCTCGCCGGTGCTGTGGCGCAAACTGCCGGGCAGCCGCAGCGCCGGGCGCGTGCAATCCGTCTCGCTGCGCCTGATCTGCGAGCGCGAGGCCGAGATCGAGCTGTTCCGCCCCCGCGAGTACTGGACCATCGAGGCCCAGCTCATCACCCCGGCCGGCGCCCCCTTCACCGCGCGGCTCACCCATCTCGACGGCAAGCGCCTCGACCAGTTCGATCTCAACACCCAGGCCCTGGCCGAGCGCGCCAAGGCCCAGGTCGAAGCCGCCGCCTTCTCGGTCGCCGCCGTCGAGCGCAAGCGCGTCAAGCGCAACCCGCCGGCCCCCTTCACCACCTCCACCCTGCAACAGGAAGCCTCGCGCAAGCTCGGCTTCGGCGCCCAGCAGACCATGCGGGTGGCGCAGGGCCTCTATGAAGGTGTCGACATCGCCGGCGACACCGTCGGCCTCATCACCTACATGCGAACCGACGGCGTGCAGATGGCCGGCGAGGCCGTCACCGCCATCCGCGCCCACGTCAAGGAAGCCTACGGCAACGACTATCTGCCCGGCGCCCCGCGCGAATACACCAGCCGCGCCAAAAACGCCCAGGAAGCCCACGAGGCCATCCGCCCCACCGATGTCGCCCTCACCCCCGACCAGGCCGCGCAATACCTCAACGCCGACCAGAAGCGCCTCTACGAACTCGTCTGGAAGCGCGCCGTCGCCAGCCAGATGCAGTCCGCCGAACTCGACCAGGTCAGCGTCGATGTCGCGGATGCCGCCAAGCCGCAAGGCCCCCGCCTGCGCGCCACCGGCTCCATCCTCGCCTTCGACGGCTTCCTCAAGCTCTACCGCGAAGACCAGGATGACGCCGAGGGCGGCGAGGACGACAACCGCATGCTGCCGCCAATGCGCGAGCGCGATCCGCTCCGCCATGGCGAAACCACCTGGGTCAAGGCCGACCAGCACTTCACCCAGCCGCCGCCGCGCTACTCGGAAGCCAGCCTGGTGAAGAAAATGGAGGAACTCGGCATCGGCCGTCCCTCCACCTACGCCTCCATCCTGACCGTCCTGCAGGACCGCAACTACGTCAAACTCGACAAGAAGCGCTTCGTCCCCGAAGACCGCGGCCGCCTCGTCACCGCCTTCCTCACCAGCTTCTTCGAGCGCTATGTCGACACCAACTTCACCGCCGGCCTCGAGGAACAACTCGACGACATCTCGGGCGGCCGGGCCGACTGGCGCGCCGTCATGCGTGCCTTCTGGGAACAGTTCTCCCAGGCCATCGAGCAGACCCGCGAACTCAAGATCAGCGACGTCATCACGGCACTCGACAACGATCTCGGCCCCCACTTCTTCCCCATCCGGGAAGACGGCACCGATCCGCGCGGCTGCCCCTCCTGCCACAAGGGCCGCCTCGGCCTGAAACTCGGCCGCCATGGCAGCTTCATCGGCTGCTCCAACTACCCGGAATGCCAATACACCCGCCGCCTCGCCATCGACGGCGCGGACGAGGACGGCGGCACCCTCAAGGAGGGCATGCGCGAACTCGGCCACCACCCGGAAACCGGCGAGCCCATCACCGTCCGCCGTGGCCCCTACGGCGTCTATGTCCAGCAGGGCGAGCAGGAGGTCGGCGCCAAGACCAAGCCCCGCCGCACCTCCCTGCCCAAGGGCGTCGAGGGCGACACTCTCACCCTGGACGCCGCCCTCGGCCTGCTCAGCCTGCCCCGCATCGTCGGCATCCACCCCGAAACCCTGGAACCCATCGAGGCCGGCATCGGCCGCTTCGGCCCCTACGTGAAAATGGGCGGCGTCTTCGCCTCGCTCGACAAGGACGATGACGTGCTCGCCGTCGGGCTCAACCGCGCCGTCGACGTGCTGGCCCGCAAGCTCGCCTCGGTGCGCACCATGGGCGCCCATCCCAAGGACAAGGAGCCGGTGCTGGTCCGCAAGGGCCGCTTCGGCCCCTATGTGCAGCACGGCAACACGGTCGCCACCCTGCCGCGCGAACTCACCATGGACGACATCACCCTCGACCAGGCCGTCGCGCTGCTGGCCGAAAAGGGCAAGACCCTGAAACCCCGCGGTTTCGCCGCCCGCAAAGGCGCCAAGCCCGCCGCCAAGCCGGCCAAAACCGCCGAGCCCAAAGCCGCCGCCGCCAAACCGGCCGCCGCGAAAAAGCCCGCCGCCAAGAAGAAACCCGCCGCGAAGAAAAAGCCCACCGCGAAAAAAGCCGCCACCGCATGAGCACACAGCAGGGCGCACAGGCATGAGGAAAAGTTTTTTGTTTCTTTTTTTCAAAAAAGACAGCGCTTTCTTTTTTGGAAAAAAGAAACAAAAAACTTTTGTCCGTTGTGTGCTGCGCGGTCACCGAGGGCCACTGGCGCGCGCGGAGACCTGCGCATGAAGCCGCCTCGGCGTACCCGCAAGGAGCCCAACGAGGCGCGCGCGCTGCCCAGCCGGGCCGAGATCAAGCATTTCATCGATGCCGCCCCCGGCCGCGTCGGCAAGCGCGAAATCAGCCAGCACTTCAACCTCGGCCCCGAACACCGCGTCGGCCTGCGCGGCATCCTCAAGAGCCTCGCCCACGAGGGCAACATCGCCCCCGCCGGCCACCGCCGCTTCACCGCCCCCGGCCGCCTGCCCGAAGCCATGGTGGTGCAAATCACCGGCACCGACCCGGATGGGGACGCCATCGCGCGCCCCGTCACCTGGGAAGGCGACGGCCCGCCGCCGATGATCCTGATGGCCGCCGAACCGCGCGGCCGCCCCGCCCTCGCCCCCGGCGAACGCGTGGTCGCCAAGCTCAAACCCATCGCCAGCGGCAAATACGAAGGCCGCACCGTCAAGCGCCTCACCGAAACACCCGGCCGCGTCATCGGCGTCTACAAGCCCGATCCTAAGGGCGACCGCCTCATCCCCACCGACCGCCGCGCCAAGGCCGAATGGGCCATCCCGCACGGCGAAGCCGGTGGTGCCGAAGCCGGCGAAATCGTCCTCGCCCAGCCCCTCCCCGGCGGCGGCTACGGCCTCAAGCCGGCCCGCATCATCGAACGCCTTGGCAAGCTCGGGGACGCCCGCTCCGTCTCCCTCATCGTCATCCACACCCACGACATCCCCACCGAATTCCCCCACGAAGCCATCGCCGAAGCCGAAAAGGCCCGCGGCGTCACCGTGCGCGGCCGCACCGACCTGCGCGATCTCCCGCTGATCACCATCGACGGCGCCGACGCGCGCGATTTCGATGACGCGGTATTCGCCGAAGCCACCGAAACCGGCTTCCGTCTCATCGTCGCCATCGCCGACGTCGCCCACTACGTCCGGCCGGGCAGCCCGCTCGACCGCAGCGCCCGCACCCGCGGCAACTCCTGCTACTTCCCCGACCGCGTGGTTCCCATGCTGCCCGAGGCGCTCTCCAACGGCTGGTGCAGCCTGCGCCCGGCCGAGGATCGAGGCTGCCTGTTCGTCGAGATGACGGTGGACGCCGAGGGCCGCAAGACCGCCCACAAGTTCGGCCGCGGCCTCATGCGCAGCCTGGCCCGCTGCACCTACGAGGAAGTCCAGGCCGCCCATGACCAAGGCCAGGACCTCGGCCTGCCCATCCCCGCCCTCTACGCCGCCTTCCGCGTCCTCCTCGCCGCCCGCAACGCCCGCGGCACCCTCGATCTCGACCTGCCCGAGCGCAAGGTCACGCTGGACGCCGAAGGCCGCGTCGCCGCCGTCTCCCCCCGCCCGCGCCTGGACAGCCACCGCCTCATCGAGGAATTCATGGTGCTGGCCAATGTCTGCGCCGCCGAGGAACTCGAGCGCCTCCACCAGCCCTGCGTCTACCGCATCCACCCGCCGCCCTCGGCCGAGAAACTCGAAAACCTGCGCACCTTCCTGCACGGCTTCGATATCTCGCTGCCCCCCGGCAACCAGATCCACCCCCGCGATCTCGACCGCGTGCTGAAAAAAGTCGCCGGCACCGAGGCCTCCGTGCTGGTCAGCGAGGTCATGCTGCGCAGCCAGATGCAGGCCGCCTACGATATCGAGAACATCGGCCATTTCGGCCTCGCCCTCGGCCGCTACGCCCACTTCACCAGCCCGATCCGCCGCTACGCGGACCTCCTGGTCCACCGCGCCCTCATCACTGGCCTCAAGCTCGGCGTCGGCGGCCTCGGCCCCGAAGAAGCCGCCACCATGCCGGACGCCTGCGAACACATCATCGCCACCGAACGCCGCGCCGCCCTGGCCGAGCGGGACGCCATCGACCGCTATCTCGCCGCCTACATGACCGACAAAGTCGGCCACCATTTCGGCGCCCGCGTCTCCGGCGTCACCCGCTTCGGCCTGTTCATCACCGTCATCGAAAGCGGCGCCAGCGGCCTGGTCCCCATCTCCAGCCTGCCCGATGACTTCTACTTCCACGACGAAGCCGCCCAGACCCTCACCGGCCGCCACAACGGCCTGCAATTCCGCCTCACCCAGGAAGTCGAGGTCCGCCTCGCCGAGGCGAGTCCCGTCACCGGCGGACTCGTGTTCCACATCATGCAGGGAGCAGGGCAGGGGCCGGGCCGCAAAACCCCGCAACGCGGCGGTGACACCTTCAGAAGGCGCCGCTGAAACCGGCCAATCCCGCCTTTCTACCCCCGCATGCCAGCGATCAGGACCGCAACACTTGACGCCACCCCCCCGCTTGCGCGATTAGACCCTCCCCTTTGCTGCATCCGGCAGCGCGACCTCGGGTTCGGAAGATATCATGGCCAAGTCCAACACCATCCAGATCAAGCTCGTGTCCACCGCCGACACCGGCTATTTCTACGTCACCAAGAAAAACGCGCGCGCCCAGACCGGCAAGCTCGAAATGTCGAAGTACGACCCCGTCGTGCGCAAGCACGTCGCGTTCAAGGAAGCCAAGATCAAGTGATCTGCCGGATCATCTGATCCGACGCACGGGACGCCGCAGCGGTTGCTGCGGCGGGCTTCCCGAAGCGGCCTAAACCGCCTCGCGAAACGCCGTGCGATTCCTGCCTTCGCGTTTGGCCTGATAGAGCGCCTGGTCTGCGGTTTGTAGCAGGCGCTCTGCCGTTATGTCCTCCGCCGTCGAGCAGCACACCCCAACGCTCACCGTCAGCCGGTGCCGCAACCCCGGCTCCGGGTAGAACTGCATGTCCGCGATGGCACTGCGCAGCCGCTCGGCCGCCAGTTGCGCGTCCTCCGCCGAGGTCCCCGGCATCACCACTGCAAACTCCTCGCCGCCGTAGCGCGCGATGGAGTCGAACACCCGAATGCGCCGGCGCAGCGCATCCGCCACCGCTCGCAGCGCCTGGTCGCCGATCGGATGGCCCCAGCGATCGTTGACCGACTTGAAATGGTCCACATCCACCATCATCACCGCGATCCCCTGCGGCTGCCCGGCGCTCACCAGCCCGCGCAGATGCCGCATCAGATAGCGCTGGTTGTAGAACCCGGTCAGCGGATCGGTCAGCGCCATCTCCAGCGCATGGCCGAGATCGGCACGCAGCCGGTCCTGGTAGATCTTGCGGCGGATCTGGTTGCGCGCCCGCGCCCGCAGCTCGTTTTCGTCGATCGGGCGCAGCAGCCAGTCATTGGCGCCGATATCGAAGCCGCGCAGCATGCGGCCCTTCTGCTCCGCATCCGCCACCAGCAGTAGCGGGATGTTCTGCGTCCGCTCCGCCGCCCGCAGCTTGGAGGCGAGTCGCAGCGGGTCCTCGTTGGTCAGCGCCAGGCTCAGCACGATGAGGTCGAAGCTCATCGCCCCGGCCAACTGCATCGCCTCCGCCTCGGTCGCCGCCCGCGCCGCCACAATCCCCTCGCGCGCCAGGCAATCCTGCATCTGCATCACGCTGGGCTCGAAATCCTCGATCACCAGCGCCCGCGCCCCGGCCACGGACGGCGGGCCAAGCCCCTCGCCCCCCAGCCCCAGCGCCCGCGCCGTCTCGCCGCGAATACGCCACTCGTCCAGCAGCCGCTTGAGCCGCACCAGGGACTTCACCCGCGCCAGCAGCGTCTCGTAATCCACCGGCTTGGTGAGGAAATCATCCGCCCCCGCCTCCAGCCCCTGCAACCGCTCCTCGGGCTCGCTGAGCGCGGTCACCATCACGATGGGGATATGCTGCGTCGCCGGATCGGCCTTCAGCCGCCGGCAGGTCTCGAACCCATCCATCTCCGGCATCATCACATCGAGCAGGATAAGGTCCGGCTGCCACGCCAGTGCCTGGCGGATCGCCTCGGCGCCCGAGTTGGCGGCGGCCACCTGATAATATTCGGCAGCCAGTTTCGCCTCGAGCAGGCGAGTGTTGGCGGCCACGTCATCGACAACAAGGATCCGGGCAGTCATGGGCCTCGAGACGCCTTTCCGAAATTCAGAGCGGTCAAGAAATATCGCCCATTCAAAGCGTGACTATATCGCGGACCGGACGGTGAAGAAAGCACCCCGTCCGCCCGCCCTCACCTTTCAGGCATTGCCGGAAAGATAGTCGATCGCCGCCTGCACGCCGCCCGTGCCATGCGGCACCCCGGCGCTGCGCAGCCCCATCTCGATCCCCCCCAGCGTGCCCACCAGTTGCAGATCGCCGAAATCGCCGAGATGCCCGATGCGGAACACCCGGTCCTTCAACGGCCCCAGCCCATTGCCGAGGGACATGTTGTATTTCGCCAGGATCGTCGCGCGCAGCCCGTCCGCGCTATGCCCCTCCGGCACCCGCACCGCGGTCAGCGCCGAGGAATAATGCCGCGGATCGGCGCACTGGATCTCCAGCCCCCAGGTCCGAACTGCGCGCCGCGTCGCCTCGGCGTGCCGATCATGCCGGGCGAACACATTGGCCAGCCCCTCCTCCAGCAACATCGTAATCGCGGCATCGAGCCCGTAGAGTAGGTTGGTCCCCGGCGTGTAGGGAAAATACCCGGTCGCATTCGCCGCCAGCATCGGCCGCCAATCCCAGTACGAACGCGGCAGCTTCGCCGTCTCCGCCGCCGCCAGCGCCTTGGCGCTGATCGCATTGAACGACAGCCCGGGCGGCAGCATCAGCCCCTTCTGGGAGCCCGCCACCGTCACATCCACGCCCCACGCATCATGCTTGTAGTCGATCGAGGCGAGCGACGAGATGGTATCCACCAGCAGCAGGGCAGGGTGCCCCGCCGCGTCCATCGCCGCGCGCACCTCGTCCACCCGGCTGGTGCAGCCGGTCGAGGTCTCGTTGTGCACCACGCACACGCTCCGGATCCGGTACGCCGTATCCTTCGCCAGCACCGCCGCGATGGCCTCCACATCGGCACCCCGCCGCCAATCCGTCTCGATGAACTCGGGGACCAGCGACAACCGCTCCGCCATCTCCTTCCACAGGCTGGCGAACCAGCCGGTCCGGCACATCAGCACCACGTCGCCCGGCGAATGGGTGTTCGCCAGCGCCGCCTCCCACGCCCCGGTGCCCGAGGCCGGATAGATCACCACCGGCCCGGCGGTCTGGAACACCTGGCGCAAATTCCCCAGGATCTGCGCGCCCAGCTTGCCGAAATCCGGCCCGCGATGATCCATCGTGGGATTGTCCATCGCCCGCAACACCCGGTCCGGCACATTGGTCGGCCCGGGGATCTGAAGGAAATGACGGCCGGCAACGCGGGTGGTCTCGTAATACGCCATGCTGGGCTCCTGTTCGCCGCCCAGAATGCGCCGGATCGGCAGGACTTGCCAAATCCGCCCAGCCCGCGCCCGATTTCCGCGACCTTATGGTCTCGCTATGTCGGCCCCGACACTGTATGGTCCGCGCGAATAGTATCGTTGTTTTATCAAGTTGCTCAATGACCCTGCCATTTTCGGTTGAGGCGCTGCTCGAAGCCATCGACGGCATCGCTTACGCGGTGGACCGTGACGGCATTATCCTGGGCTATTCCCTGGGGGCATGGGCGGCGGAGGACGGCGGTTCGTCCGGCCCGTGGCACCCCGGCCACCGCGTCGGCACCAGCCTGTTCAGCATGATGCAGGGCGGCGAGGTCAAGGAAAGCTACCAACTGCTGCATCAGGCCGTATGGTCCGGCGGATCGCGCACCATCGGCTTCGAATTCCGCTGCGATGCCCCCCAGGTCGAGCGGCACATGCGCATGTCCCTGTCGCTGATCCGCAACGCCACCACGCCGGTTGCCATCCTCTACCAGTCCACCATCGTATCCGAGACGCCTAGGGTGCCGCTACCGCTGTTCGGCGCCGATATCCTCAGCGCCCTGCGGGACGGCAACAGCGATGAGCGGACGGTCAAGCTCTGCTCCTATTGCCAGAAGGTCGCCTGGCCCATCGGGGCGGGCGTGCGGTCCCCCGAATGGATCGAAGCCGCCGACTTCTACCGCCGTGACAGCGGCGAAGGCATCACCGTCAGCCACGGCGTCTGCATGCCGTGCCTCAGCCGCGTCAAGGACCTGGTGGCCCGATCCGCCGCCGACAAAGCAGCCGGCCGCACAACCCCCCGCCCGCGCGAAGGAAATGCACCGTGACCTTGGTGGCCGTGATCGATGACGACGAAGGCATCCGTGACGCCATGACGTTCCTGCTCGACATGAGCGGCTACTCGGTCGTCGCCTACGAGTCCGCCCTGGCGTTCCTGGCCAACCGCGAACCCGCGCCCGAATACCTCATCGTCGATCAAAACATGCCGGGGATGACCGGCATCGAACTCGCCGCGGCGCTGCAAAGCGAGCAGAGCGCCATCCCCTTCATGCTCATCAGCGGCGTCATCACCACCACACTCGAGTCAGCCGCCATCCGCTGCGGCATCAACACCGTCATGCAGAAGCCGATCGAGTGCGACGAAATCCTCCGCTTCCTCGCCGAGAACTGAGGCCGCCAACCGCGCACCCGTTCGCCGGCCCTCGCCCCCGCATTGCACTCATCGCCATCCGCGCTACACGATACCCCCCGGAGGGCACCCCATGAACGCGATCATCGGCGACAGCAGACTGGCCGCGCGGCTCAAGCGCGAAATCGCCGGCGAGGTGCTGTTCAGCCCCGCCGACCGTGGCCGCTACGCCACGGACGCCTCGATCTACCAGATGGAACCCATCGGCGTGATCGTGCCGCGCACCATCGCGGACGTCAGCGCGGCGCTCGCCATCGCCCGCGAGGCCGGCATCCCCGTCCTTCCCCGCGGCGGCGGCACCAGCCAGTGCGGCCAGACCGTCAACCGCGCCTTGGTGATCGACTGCTCCCGCCACCTCAACCGCGTGCTGTCCGTCGAGGGCGATCGCGCCTGGGTCGAACCCGGCATCGTGCTCTCCCACCTCAACACCGCGCTGCGCCCCACCGGCAATTTCTTCGCCGTCGACCCCTCCACCAACGCCCGCTGCACCATCGGCGGCATGGCCGGCAACAACTCCTGCGGCTCGAAATCCATCCGCTATGGCCTGATGGCCGACAACGTCACCGCCATCGACGCAATCCTCGCCGACGGCAGCACCGCCCGCTTCGGCCAGGACACCGGCCCCGCCGCCCTGGTCGCTCGCCTGCGCGCCCTAGGACTATCCGAGGCCGACGAAATCGCCGCCAAATTCCCCCGCCAGCTCCGCCGCGTCGGCGGCTACAACATCGATGCCCTCACCCCCACCGCCCGCGCCGCCGGCCGCGACAACCTGGCCCGCCTCCTCGTCGGCTCCGAAGGCACGCTCGCTTTCTCCGCCGCCCTCGAACTGCAACTCCACCCCATCAAGCCGCGCAAAGTCCTCGGCATCTGCCAGTTCCCCGATTTCCGCGCCGCCATGGCCGCCTCCCAGCACCTCGTCACCCTCGACCCCGAGGCCGTCGAACTGGTCGACCGCACCATGATCGACCTCGGCCGCGCCATCCCGATCTACCGCGCCACCATCGACCGCATGCTGATCGCAAGTGGCGACAGCGTGCTCATCGGCGAACCCGACAGCGTCCTCATCGTCGAATTCCACGGCCACGCCGACGCCCCCCTGCTCGCCAAACTCGCCGAGCTCGACACCATGATGGCCGACCTCGGCTTCCCCGGCGCCGTCGTCCGCGCCGTCGACGCGAGCTTCCAGGCCGATATCGCCGAAGTCCGCGAAGCCGGCCTCAACATCATGATGTCGATGAAAGGCGACGGAAAACCGGTCTCCTTCATCGAGGACTGCGCCGTCGACCTGCCCGACCTCGCCGACTACACCGAACGCCTCAATGACGTCTTCGCCCGCCACGGCACCAAGGGCACCTGGTACGCCCACGCCTCCGTCGGCTGCCTCCACGTCCGCCCCGTCCTGTCCATGAAGGACCCCGCCGATATCGCCCGCATGCGCGCCATCGCCGAGGAATGCTTCGCCCTCGTCCGCGAATACAAAGGCAGCCACTCCGGCGAACATGGCGATGGCATCGTGCGCTCCGAATTCAACGAAACCATGTTCGGCCCCCGCATCGCCCGCGCCTTCGAGGCGGTGAAGGACGCGTTCGACCCCAACGCCACCCTCAACCCCGGCCGCGTCGTCCGCGCCCCCCGCATGGATGACCGCAGCCTCTTCCGCTACCCCCCCGGCTACGCCGCCGCCCCCGGCTTCACCCCACAACTCGACTGGTCCGCCTACCCCGGCCCCCTCGGCGGCATGCTCGGCGCCGTCGAGATGTGCAACAACAACGGCACCTGCCGCAAAACCGACGCCGGCGTGATGTGCCCCTCCTACCGCGCCACCCGTGACGAAATCGACGTCACCCGCGGCCGCGCCAACACCCTCCGCCTGGCCCTCACCGGCCAACTCGGCCCCGACGCCATGGCGTCGGACGCCCTCGCCGACAGCATGGCCCTCTGCGTCTCCTGCAAATCCTGCCGCCGCGAATGCCCCACCGGCGTCGACATGGCGAAACTCAAGATCGAAGTCACCGCCGCCCGCGCCGCCCGCCACGGCATCAAACTGCGTGACCGCCTCATCGCCGGCATCCCCGCCATCGCCCCCTGGGCCGCCCGCATGCCCGCCCTCTTCAACCTGCGCAACCGCGTGCCCCTCCTGCGCGCGCTGGGCGAACGCATCGGCCTCGCCGCCGCCCGCCCGCTCCCCGAATGGCAGGCCAACCCCTTCCGCGACCACGAAGCCGACGGCCCCACCGGTGACGTCATCCTCTTCGCCGATACCTTCAACCGCGCCTTCGAACCCGAAATCCTCCGCGACGCCCTCACCGTGCTCCACGCCGCCGGCAAGAAAGTCGCCATCCCCACCACCGACCGCCCGCTCTGCTGCGGCCGCACCTACCTGGCCGCCGGGCAAATCGACCGTGCCCGCGCCGAAGCAAGCCGAACCCTCGCCGCCCTCCAAGGCGACGCCCCGGTGATCGGCCTCGAACCCTCCTGCCTCTTCACCCTCAAGGACGAGTTCCCCTCCCTCCTCCCCGGCCCCGAATCCCGCGCCCTCGCCGACCGCGTCATGCTCCTCGGCGAATACCTCGCCCGCGAAAAACCTGCGCTCCCCTTCCACCCCCTCAACGCCACCGCCCACGTCCACGGCCACTGCCACCAGAAAAGCTTCGGCGCCTTCGCGCCAGGTATCGCCGCCCTCAAACAAATCCCCGGCCTCACCGTAAAACCCATCGCCTCCGGCTGCTGCGGCATGGCCGGCGCCTTCGGCTACCAATCCGAAACCCAGGAAATCTCCCGCACCATGGCCGAATCCGGCCTCCTCCCCGCCATCCGAGCCGCCACGCCCGACGACCTCATCATCGCCGACGGCACCAGCTGCCGCCACCAAATCGCCGACCTCGCCAACCGCCCCGCCATCCACTCGGTGACCCTCATGGCCCGCGCCCTCGATGCGCGGGGGGTGGCGAGCAAGTAAGGCGGGGGGCATGGGCTCCACCACCCTTTTCACAACGGTCCAGCTGTCTCATCGTTCTGCCCATCTGCTTAATCTTGCGGCTCGAACTCCTGTCCTGAGTGAATTCAAGGATGAAACACGATGACTTCCAACAGCCCCTATGCCGGCCTTACGGGAGCCGCACTCGATGTCGGTATCAAAACGGGCAAGTTGTACGCAACTGCCGTCGATGAGGCACAGGTCGTTGATTTCGCCGCAAACAAGAACGTGCAAACGGCCATCACCGAACAGACGAGCAGTTACCTGGCAGATAAGACTTCCGAGGCGGCAGAATTTGCCCTGATCAAAGTAACATTAAAATTTGTTCATAATCCGTATGCCGCAGCCGCGGTTATCCTCATGGGAACGGCGGCGAATGTCTTTGAACTGAAGGACTATCTAAAAGCCAAGTATACGGCGGTTGAAGATTCCTACATGCAGAACCTGCAAAATCAGCAGTTGCAGTTTCAGGTCAATCTCCATGCAGCGCTCGATCCTCTTCTGACGACGCAGCAATCGCTCGATCTTGCACAGTATGATCAGGCGGTGAGCAATAGTGACTTTGCGGGAATGATCGCTGCCACCAGCCAGATGGCGCAAGACCTTGACCTCGTTGGCACCACAAGCTCCAATGGCAGCATCACCTATCAGAGTCTATCCGAAATCAAACAATGTCCTGAC
>CAIMWH010000143.1 GCA_903845065.1 uncultured Rhodospirillales bacterium
CAAAAAGAAGCGCTTCCTTCGACCCCTACTTATCCATCAAAACCTTAAGCTCAAGGCTCGGCGCCAAACTACCACCAAGACCGGCGCGGTTCTTGCGCAGCAGTTCCTCGGAGAAATTGGCGCCCGGGCCATAGCCGGCACCGCTGCGCAACTGCTGGGTGTGGTTATTCAGCCGCGCGCCGAAGGAAGGTTCCCCTGGCGCCAGCTGCTGCTCGCGTGGGGCAAACACATCCTGGCTCGGCATCGGGGCGGCGGTAAAGCCCGCCGGCGGCACGCCCAGCGCGGCACCGAAGCGCGGCATCGGCCCGTCAAGGTAAAGAACGCCTCCGGCCGCCGATCCGGGGGAGGTCAGCAGCATCAGGGCGAGGAAATACAGAGCCCTTTTCATACCCGCTATTATAAGCGCTGGGGGGCCCGATTGCTACCGCGTGGATCTACCCATCCCACCGGATTTCCCGCCGGTGGGCCCAGCGCGCCCGACGGATTCGCCCGCCATGCATCGAGCGCCCAGCGCACGGTGGGAAAGGCGAGATTGTCCCACGGAATGTCCTCCCAGGCGAACAGCCCGACCTCCTCGCTTTCCGGCCCGGCCGCGAATGCGGGATTGGCGGGATCGGCGAAGCGGGCCCGGTAGATCAACTGCACCTGCCCGATCCGCGCGATGGAATAGACCGCGAGCAGCCCTTCGAGGGTGATCTCGGCCTCTGCCTCCTCGCGGACTTCGCGGGCGGCGCCTTCCTCGACGGTCTCGCCGAGTTCCATGTAGCCCGACGGCAGCGTCCAGTAGCCGCGCCGCGGCTCGATCGCCCGCTTGCACAGCAGCACCAGGCCCTTGTGGGCCACCACGGCGCCGCTGACGATCTTGGGGTTCTGGTAGTCGATATGGCCGCAGTCGCGACAGACATGGCGCTCGCGATTGTCGCCTTCGGGGATGCGGCGTTCGAAATCGGGCATGGCAGTGGTCTCAGTGGTTGATGCTGCGGGGGTCGAGCGCGTCATTGATGCCATCGCCGATGAGGGCGATGGAGAGGACGGTAACGAAGAGCGCGAGGCCGGGGAAGGTGACCGTCCACCAGGCGTCGAGCAGATATGAGCGGTTCTGCCCGATCATCAGTCCCCACGAGATCACGTTTGGGTCGCCCAGGCCAAGGAAGGACAGCCCGCCCTCGAACAGCATCGCGCCGCCGAATGCGAGCGTCGCCGAGACAATCAGCGGCGCCATGCCGTTGGGCAGGATGACGCGGAAGATGATGCGCGCATCGGTGGCACCCTCGGCCCGCGCCGCTTCGATGAATTCGAGCCCCTTGAGCCGCATGAACTCGGCCCGCGCCAGCCGCGCCGTGCCGGTCCAGGACACCACCCCGATCGACAGCGCCACGGTGCCCAGGCTGGGCCGGAACAGCATCACCACCACCATGGCGAACAGCAGCGCCGGCAGCACCTGGAAGAACTCGGTGATCCGCATCAGCAGCGCATCCGCGCGCCCGCCGATATAGCCCGCCAACGCCCCGATGGTGGTGCCGATGCTGACCGACAGCACCGCCGCCGTCAGCCCCACCAGCATGGTCGCCCGCCCGCCCACCAACACCGCCGCGAGAATGTCACGCCCGAGATAATCGGTGCCGAACGGCGTATCCCCGTCAGGCGGCGAGAGGGGAGGGGCCGCGATATCGAGCGGATCGACCCCGTAGAGCATCGGTCCCAGCCCCTGGGCGGCGAGCATCAGCACGAAGATCAACAGCCCGGCCAGTGCCGCCGGATTGGCCAGGAATGCGCCCGCGGCCCGCGCCAAAGGGGATCGCGTCATGAGGTTCCCCGCAACCTGGGGTCTGCCAGCCGATAGGCGGCATCGGTGAGCAGGTTCGCCAGGATCACCATCACGGCCGAGCCCAGCAGCACCCCCAGCAACGTCGGGCTGTCCCGCCGCAGGATCGACTCATAGGCCAGCCGCCCCAGCCCCGGCCACGAATAGACGGTCTCCACCAGCACCGCGCCGGCCAGCACCTGGCCGAACTGCAAGCCGGCGATGGTGATCACCGGGATCAGCGCATTGCGCAGCGCGTGCCGCCATACCACGCGCGGTTCGGTCAGCCCTTTGGCCCGCGCGGTCCTGATGTAGTCGGCGGAAAGTGCGGCCAGCATCCCGGCGCGCGCCTGGCGGCTGTACTGCGCCATGTAGATCATCGCCAGCGTGAGGCTCGGCAGCACCAGGTGGTGCGCCACGTCCAGCGCGTATGCCAGTCCATGGCGGGGATACCCGACATCGGCCATCCCGCTGACCGGAAATATCGGCCAGTAGCTGGCGAAGGCGAGCAGGAACATCATCCCGGTCCAGAACACCGGTGCTGCGAACCCCGCCACCGAAAACACGGCCACCAACTGGGCCGCCAGCCCGCGCGGCCGCCGCGCCGCCACCACGCCGAGCCATGTTCCGAGCACCAGCGCCGTCACGATGGCGCTCATCACCAGCAGGGCCGTCGCCCCCATGCGGTCGAACACCAGGGCCGTCACCGGCCGGTTGAAATAGAACGAAAATCCGAGATCCCCGGTCAACACATGGCCGAGATAGCGCGCGAGCTGCTCCGGTACCGAGCGGTCAAGCCCATAGGCGGCGCGGATATCCGCCATCACCGTTTCCGACGCACCGCCCATCTCGCCGGCGATCACATCCGCCGGATCACCGGGCGCGAGATGCACCAGGATGAAATTCAGCACCAGCACGGCGACGATCAGGCCGGCCCCATGCAGCAGCCGGCGAACGGTCCAGATTGCGGCGTTCACCGCCGATCCGCCGCCTCCCAGTACATCTCATCCCACGGCGACATCGGCCCCCAGATCGTCGTCGGCAACCCCTTCAGCCCCTTGTGCGCCGCCTGCGTATAGGGGAACGGATGCAGGAACAGGATCGGCACGTCGTCCACCACCAGCTGCTGGAACTCCTTGTATTCGGCCTTGCGCTTGGCCGGATCGGGCTCCGCCGCCGCCGCGTCCAGCAGCGCATCCACCTTGGGGTTCGAGTAGGACTGCGTGTTCGACCAGATCACCCCCTTGCGAATATTCCGCGTGAGGTAGGTGCGATGCACCCCAATCACCGGGTCGCCCCAGTTGAACACCGCATCGGTCGCCAGGTCGAACTCCTGCCCGGCCACCCGCTGCGCCCAGGTGGGGAAATCCGGCGCCGTGCGCAATTCCAGCTCCACCCCGGCCCGCTTGAACTGCCCGCGCAGGAACTCCGCCACCCCCGCACTGGTCTCTACCGCGCCCGGGATGGGGTCGATGGTGAGCTTGAAGCGAACCCCGTCCGCTCCCTTCTTGTGCCCGGCTTCATCCAGCAGCGCCTCGGCCTTCTTGAGGTCGTAGTCGAAGTGGTTCACCTCGGTGGTGTAGAGCGGCGAACCCGGATGGATCGGCGTCAACGCCACCGGCACCTTGCCGCCCTGCAACACCTTCAGCATGCGCGGCCGATCCGCCAGATACGCCAGCGCCTGGCGCACCCGCTTGTCGTCGAGCGGCTTCTTGGCGCAGTTGAACGCCAGCCAGTTCAGCGCCCCGATCCCCTCGAACCCCTTGTCGCTCACCTGGAGATGCGCCTGCTTGCCCAGCCGCTCCGCATCGCGCACCGTGGTCACATAGGGGATATAGACAATCTCCTGCCGCTCCAGCGCCAGCAGCGCGGTCGGCGCATCGGCGATGATGCGCATCACGATCTTGTCGAGATACGGCCGACCGGGGATGAAGAACCGATCGAACCGCGCCAGCGTGATGCTCTCGCCCGGCTTGAACTCGGTGAGCCGATACGGCCCGGACCCCACCGGCGCCGTATTGGCCGGATGGGTCAGGATATCCCGCCCATCGCCATACACATGCTTCGGCAATATCGGACACAACGCCGGTGACATCGCCAGCATGATCGCCGGATGCGGGCGGGACATGCGGATGATCGCGGTATGCGGATCGGGCGTGTCCACCCCCTCAACCGGCTCCAGCATGGTCTTGAACGGGTGGTTCTTCTGGATCACCCCGATGGAGAACGCCACGTCCGCGCTCGTCACCGGCGCGCCGTCATGGAACACGGCGGATTTCACTAGGTTGAGTGTGAGCGACTTGCCATCCGCCGCCAGCACCCAGGATTCCGCCAGGTAAGGCAGGGGGTTCCATTTGTCGTCGAAGCGCAGCGGGCTGGCGAAAATCTGCGTGCCGGGAATGCCGGCCGGGGTGCCCGACTGCAACGCCGGGTTCACATGCCGGGTGGACGCGCCGAGCATCACCAGCGTGCCGCCGCGCTTCGGATCGGGCGCCTGGGCATGGCTGGCGATGGGCAGGCCGGTTGCTCCCGCTGCCACGATGGCGCCGCGCCGCCCGATGGAAATGCTCATATCCCTGCTCCGTTCGTTCGCCCGGAGTGTGCGGCGCGCGGCGGGGGGCGCGTCAAGCCGGATTGCACGGTTTCGGCGGTTTGATGCGCGGCGGCAGGGTTTTGTCGGGAAACCGGCACCATTCGGCCGCCACGCAGCGCCAGCACTCCGGCGTGCGTGCCTTGCACACGTAGCGCCCGTGCAGGATCAGCAGATGGTGCGCCTCCCGCAGCAGATCGGCCGGGATGCGCTTGACCAGCCCGTTCTCCACCGTGCGCACATTCGCCCCCGGCGCAATCCCCGTCCGGTTGCCGAGGCGAAATACATGGGTATCCACCGCCATGGTCGGCTCGCCGAATGCCACGTTCAGCACCACGTTGGCAGTCTTGCGCCCCACCCCCGGCAACGCCTCCAGTGCCGCGCGATCATGCGGAACCGCGCCATGATGCTGATCGATCAGCACCTGCGACAGCGCCGCGACATTCTTCGCCTTGCCCTGCCACAGCCCGATGGTGCGAATGAACGGCGCGATCCCCTCCGCCCCCAGTGCCGCCATCGCCGCCGGCGTCGGTGCCGCGGCGAACAGCCCGGCGGTCGCCTTGTTCACCGACGCATCGGTCGCCTGCGCCGACAACACCACCGCCACCAGCAGGGTGAACGGATCGCCGTAGTGCAACTCGCTTTCAGGGTTCGGATTGGCCCGCGCCAGCGCCTCCAGAAAGCTGCGGACATCGGCCAACGTCATGGCTCTGGTCTTGCGCGTGGTCTTTTTGGGTGCATCTTCGGACATGAACGAAGTCTCGCCGTGGCGGCGGGCGGTGGCAAGCGGAGTGTGACCTGGACCAGATCGTCTTCGAAGCGGCGATGACCCCGCATCGCAGTTTATCGCTGCGTGGGCAGCGCATCCTCATCGTGGTGCTGGCGGGGTTGCTGATCCTGGGGACCAGCGTGTTCGCCTTCGTCGGCGCCTGGCCGGTGGGCGGGTTCGCCGGGCTGGAACTGCTGGCTGCGATCGGCCTGTTCCGCTGGCACGGCCGCACCGCAAAAGCCGGCGAACTGGTGATCGTGTCAACGCGCACCGTCCGTGTCATCCGCACCGACGGCGCCGGCCGCCGCCGCGAGCGGGTGATGCCGGTCGCCTGGCTCGCCGCCCGCATCGAGGAGCGCTCCGGCCGCCCCGCCGCCCTGGTCCTCACCGGCCACGGCATCCGCGAGGAAATCGCCACCGACCTCGGCGAGGCCGAACGCCGCGATCTCGGCGCCGCCCTTCAGGCCGCCCTGCACCGCCTGCGCAATCCGGTGTTCGAAAACGCCGTGCTGAACCGGGAGAGCTAGAACTCCAGGTCGATACACACCGGCACGTGGTCCGACCCCTTCTCCCAGTCCCGCGCCTCCTGATGCACCACGAGCCCGGCGAGGCTGTCCTTCAGGTCCGGCGTCACCCACACATGATCCAGCCGGCGGCCCCGATTGGCCACCTTCCAGTCCTTGTTGCGGTATGACCACCACGTGTAGAGCTTCTGGTCATCAGGGATGAAATGGCGCATCGCGTCATGGAACGCGGTTTCACGCCATGTGTTGAGCCCTTCCGTCTCGGGCGGCGTATGGCTCACCACATCGAGCAACTGCTTGTGGCTCCACACATCGTGCTCCAGCGGCGCGATGTTGAGGTCGCCCACCAGCACCGCCCGCGCCAGTCCGCTCCGCCCGGCGAAATACGCCGTCGCCTCGGCGACGAAATCGAGCTTGTGGCCGTATTTCGGGTTGGCCTCCCGATCCGGCACATCGCCGCCCGCCGGCACATAGAAATCATGCAACTCGATCGGCCCCGACGGTGCATCCAGCGTGACCGCGAGATGCCGGCAATCCCCCTTACCGCACCAGTCCGGCGTGTCCTCGATCCGCGCCAACGGCAGCCGCGAGAAAATCGCTACTCCATTGTAGCCCTTCATGCCGCGAAACGCGTAGTGCCCGAACCCCATCGCCCCCGCCGCATCGTGCGGGAACAACTCGTCCGGCACCTTGGTTTCCTGCAGGCAGATCACGTCCGGCCTGAGTTCCTCGGACAGCCTGGCCAGCAGCCCGAGCCGCAGGCGAAGCGAATTGATGTTCCAGGTGGCGATGCGGATGCGCTGGGTCATGCCCGTGCATCGCCTGGAAAAGCACGCAAAGCAAGACCTCCCTTGAATGCGGCAGTGGTGCTATTAGGCTGCCGCCACGCGACCATTCCGGGAGGAACACCGATGAACCGCCGACACCTGATGACCGGGGCCATTGCCGGCCTCGCCGCCTCGACCCTGCCCGCCGCCGCCCAGGCCGCCGGTATCCCCGTCGGCGCGATCGAAATCCTCACCGGCCCGGCCGCCGCCTACGGCATCGCCATCAAGGCGGGCCTCGAACTGGCGCTCGATACCATCAACCAGAAGGGCATCCTCGGCGGGCAGAAAATCGCGCTCACCGTGGAAGACAGCGCCGGCGACAAGAACCAGGCCATCAACGCCGCGCGCAAGCTGATCGGCCGCGACAAGGCCGTCCTCATTATCGGCCCGACGCTGTCCAACGAGATGTTCGCCGTCGGCCCCGTCACCAACGAGCGCAAGGTGCCCACCATCGGCACCTCCACCACCGCCACCGGCATCACCGAGATCGGGCCGTATATCTTCCGCACCTCGCTCCCCGAGTCGGACGTGGTGCCCGTCACCTTCAAGAAGGCCCAGGCGCGCGGCGTCAAAACCGTCGCCCTGATGTATGCCAATGATGACGCGTTCTCGAAGTCGGGCTTCGATGTGATGAAGGCCGCCGCCGAGAAGCTCGGCCTCAAGATCCTCACCATCGAGACCTTCGGCTCCAAGGACACCGATTTCTCCGCCCAGCTCACCAAGGTGAAGGGCCTCAAGCCCGACGCGGTGACGATCTCCGCCCTCGTCGAGCCGGTTTCCGGCGTCCTTCTCCAGGCCCGCCAACTCGGCTTCGGCAAGGAAACCCTGTTCATCGGCGGCAACGGCTCCAACTCGCCCAAACTCGGCGACATCGCCGGCGCGGCGGCGGACGGCATGATCGTCGGCTCCCCCTGGTTCATCGCCAAGCCCGACCCGCTCAACACCGCCTTCGTCGCCGCCTTCAAGGCCAAGTACAACAAGGACCCCGACCAGTTCGCCGCCCAGGCGTATGACTGCATGTTCATCGCCGCCGCCGCCATCGAGCGCGCCGGCGCCGCGGACAGCGAGAAGATCACCGCCGCCCTCGCCAAGACCAGCTACACCGGCGTGATGGGTCCCTTCGCCTTCACCGCCGGGCGTGATCCGGCCTCCAGCGAAGGCGTGGTGGTGTTGGAAATGAAGGGTGGCAAGTTCGGCATCGCTTCGTAGCCGTTTGAGAGCCTGATCGGGTGCTGGCGCAGCAACTCGTCAACGGGGTTCTGCTGGGGGCAACGTATGCCCTGTTCGCCCTCGGATTCACGCTGATTTTCGGCGTGCTGCGGGTGATCAACCTCGTTTACGGGTTCTACTTCTCCGCGGGCGCCTTCATGGCCCTGTTCCTCACCCGCCAGTACGGCTGGCCCATCGTCGCCGCCCTCCCGGTGGCGGCGGCGGGTGCCGGCGTGCTGGCGATTGCGCTCGACTGGGTGCTGCTGACGCGGTTGCGCCGCGTCGGCGCCCCCGAACTGGCGTCCCTGATGGTCACCCTCGGTGCCGTTCTCGCGCTCTACGCCGCCTCCACCGCCCTGCTCGGCCCCGACATCCGCCGCCTGCCGCCCGACCTGATCGGCGCCGAGGCCATGGTAATCGCCGGCGTGCGCATCACCGCCGCGCAGGTGTTGATCCTCGTTGCCACCGCCGTGCTGGTGGGCGGCCTGATCGCCCTCATGCGCGGCACCCGCCTCGGCCTCGCGCTGCGCGCCATGGCGGAAAACCCCGATGCGGCCGGCCTGATGGGCATCGACACCGGACGCCTGGCCGCCCTGGTCTCCTTCATCTCTGGCGCCCTCGCCGGGGCCGGCGGCGTCCTGATCGGGCTCAATTTCAATGCCATCCACCCCTACATGGGCGAGGCGATGATGCTGCGTGGCTTCGTGGTGATCATCGTCGGCGGGCTTGGTGACATCCGCGGCGCACTGATCGCGGGCCTGCTGCTCGGCATCGTCGAGGTGCTCACCGCCGGATACGTTGCCTCGGGCCTGAAGGAAGCCGTCGCCTTTGCCATCCTGGTCGCCGTGCTCTGGACCCGCCCGGTCGGGCTGTTCGGCCGCGCCGTGGTGCGACGCGCATGATGGCCTGGTGGGATGATTTCTTCTGGACCTACCAGAACCTGGTCTATGCGCTCGGCATCAACGGCCTGCTCGCTCTTTCGATCTACGTGGTGCTGGCGGTTGGCCAACTCTCGCTCGGCCAGGCCGCCTTCATGGGGCTCGGCGCCTATTCCTCCACCATCATGACGGTGAAGTTCAAGCTGCCGTTCCTGCTGGTGCTGCCGGCCTCCTGCGTTGTGCCGGTTGTCTTCGCCCTGCTGATCGGCGGCCCGACGCTGCGCCTGTCCGGCGTCTACCTCGCCATTGCCACCATCGGCCTGGGCGAGGTGCTGCGTGCGGTTTACCTCAACATCGACTATTTCGGCGGCGCCCTCGGCCTGTCCGGCATCCCCGAACGGGCCGGCGTGGGCGCGATCTACGGGCTGCTGGTGGTGGCACTGCTGGTGCTGTGGCTGGTCGGCCGTAGCCATATCGGCCGCGCCATGGAGGCCATGCGCACGGACGAAACGGCGGCCGAGGTGATGGGCATCAATGTGCCCCGCTACCGCCTGGGCGCGCTGCTCGCCTCGGCCGTCCTGGCCGGACTTGCCGGGGCCCTCTCCGCCCACGTGTCGAGCTTCATCGGCCCCAACGAATACGGCTTCGAACCCGCCGTCACCATCCTGTCCTACGCCCTCCTCGGCGGTATAGGCACACCGATCGCCCCCGTTCTCGGCGCCTGGATATTGACGCTGCTGCCCGAAATGCTGCGCGGCCTCGCCGATTTCCGCCTGGTCTTCAACGGCCTCATCATCGTCATCGCGGTGCTGTTCCTCCCCCGCGGCCTGCTCGCCTTCCGGTTGCGCCGCTCATGAGCGCCCCGGTCCTCGAACTCGCCGGCCTTACCCGCCGCTATGCCGGCCTCGTCGCGGTGGATGAGGTAGAACTCGCCGTCCAGCCCGGCACCGTTCACGCCGTCATCGGCCCCAACGGCGCCGGCAAGACCACCCTGTTCAACCTGATCTCCGGCATCGTCGTGCCCTCCGAAGGCACCATCCGTTTCCTTGGTCAGGACGTCACCGCCGCGCCCCCGTTCAAGCGCGCTGCCGCCGGCATGGGCCGCACGTTCCAGAACATTCGCATCTTCGCTGAGATGACGGTGCTGGAAAACGTGCTGACGGGCCTCGCCCCGGGCTTCACCGGCGGCCTGCTCGCGGTGGTGGCGATGCTGCCCGGATTGCGCCGCGCCGAACGCGAGGCACGCACCCGCGCCCTGGAGGTGCTCGACATTGTCGGCCTCGCCGACCGCGCCCACGTGCCTGCCGCCTCCCTCCCCTACGGGGACCAGCGCCGCCTCGAAATCGCCCGCGCTCTGGCCTCGGCCCCCCGCCTCATCCTGCTCGACGAACCCGCCGCCGGTATGAACCCGGCCGAAACGGTGGCCCTCGGCGCCTTGGTCCGCCGCATCCGCGACGCCGGCACCACCGTGCTGCTGGTGGAGCACGACATGGGTTTCGTCATGGAACTGTCCGACCGCGTCACAGTGCTCAACTTCGGCCGCCGCATCTTCGAGGGCGCGCCCGACACGGTGAAACGCGAACCCACCGTGATCGAGGCCTATCTCGGCCCCAAGGTCGCCACCCGCCTTGCCGGAGTCACAACATGACCGGGCTGCGCGTCACCGGCCTCAGTGTCGCCTACGGTCGCACCGAGGCCCTGCGCGGTATCGATCTCGTGGTCCCCGAGGGCCAGGTGGTCTCCCTCATCGGCGCCAACGGGGCGGGCAAGACCACCGCGATGCGCGCCCTTTCCGGCCTGATCCGCCCCCGCGCCGGCCGCATCGAGTTCGAAGGCACCGACATCGCCGGCTGGCGCCCCCACCGCATCGCCGCCGCCGGGCTGCGCCAGGTGCCGGAAGGCCGGCAGATCTTCTCCGAACTCACGGTGGCCGAAAACCTCACCCTCGGCGCCTGGACCCTCAACGACCGCGCCGAAACCACCCGCCGGCGGGATGGTGTGCTGGCCCGCTTCCCCCGCCTCGCCGAACGCGCCGGCCAGCAGGCGGGCTCCCTCTCAGGCGGCGAACAGCAGATGCTGGCCCTAGGCCGTGCCTTGATGGGGGCGCCAAAACTCCTCCTGCTCGACGAACCCAGCATGGGCCTCGCCCCCCTGCTGGTGGAGGAAATCTTCGCCATTGTCGCGGCCCTGAAGGCCGAGGGTACCACCATCCTCCTGGTGGAGCAGAACGCCTCCGCCGCGCTCGATGTGGCCGACTACGCCTACGTGCTGGAGACCGGCCGTATCGTCCTCGAAGGCCCCGCCGCCGACGTCGTGAACAACCCCAAGGTTGTTGCCGCCTATCTCGGCGGCTGAGGGAACCCGGCGAGCAGGTCCTGCAACGGCTGCTGGCTGACCATCACCATCCCGCGCTGTGGCGCATCGAGATCCGCCACCAGCATCATCACGCTGGCCAGCATCGCGGCCATCAGCATGACGGCCACCCGGTGGCCACGCTCGCCCAGCCCTGCATTGTAGCCGGTGAAGCCGAGTGCCAGCGCCGCGATGCCGTGCAGCATGGCGAACACGATGGCCGGCACCCGGCTGCGCAGCCCGGTGATCCGCTTCTCGTGCATGTCGATGACATCGTTGAGCGCCTGGACGTAGAGCCCGATCGGGACCGAGCGCGCATCGGCGGCGCTGGCCGCCTCGGCCTCCCGCCACAGCCGGTTCTGCAACGCGGTGGCCCGCTGCGTGAAGTCGCTGGCCTCGAGCGTGCCGATGCGGGTGCCGTCATCGATGATGCGGCCCTGTGCATAGTCCCGCAGCAGGGCGAGCGAGGCGTTGACCTGAAGCTCCGGCAGCATCCGCGCCCGCAACGCCGCGGTGCCGATCGCGTTGGCCTCCTGCAACACCGCCTCGCGCCGCGCATCGAAGCGGCCGAGCGCGATGGAGAAAGTGAAGCCGATCATTAGCGCGAGCAGGCCAAGGGTGGCGCCGTGCAGCGAGCCGATCATATCGTCCGGCCCGGCGCCACGGCGACGATGCCAAATCCCGGCGCGCAGGCCGAGTTCGGCGGCTGCCAGCAGCACGATGAAACTGCCGAGCAACGTGGTCCAGATGCTGAGGCCGTCGAACCAGGGCTGCACGGCGGATCTCCTTGCCGGCCCCCGCGCACGGCGGGAGCCGGAGACGCGTTGCGGCTAGACGATTTTCGCCGTGACGGTCCCGACGCCTTCGACCACGCCTTCGAGCAGATCGCCCGTCACCACCGCGGCCACGCCCTCGGGCGTTCCGGTGAAGATCAGGTCACCCGGCGCCAGCGCCACCAGCTTGGACAGGTACGAGATCGTCTCGGCGACCGACCAGATCAGCTTGGACAGGTCCGACACCTGGCGCACCGCGCCGTTCACCTTGAGCTCGATCTTGCCCTTGGTGGGGTCAGGGAACTGGCTGGCCGGGATCAGGGTGCCGATCGGGGCGGACTGGTCAAACCCCTTGCCCATGTCCCACGGCTTGCCTTCCTTCTTTGCCGCGTTCTGCAAATCGCGCCGCGTCATGTCCAGGCCAGCCGCATAGCCCCACACATGGCCCAGCGCATCGGCCTCGGCGATGTCCTTGCCGCCGGTGCCGATGGCGACGACGAGTTCCATCTCGTGGTGCAGGTTCTTGGTCATGGTCGGATACGGCATGTCCGTATCGCCGGTCACCAGCGCGTCCGCCGGCTTGCAGAAGAAGAACGGCAGTTCGCGATCCGGGTCCGCCCCCATCTCGCGCGCGTGCTCGGCGTAGTTGCGCCCGACGCAAAAGATGCGGCGAACCGGGAAGGCGCCGCCGCCGGCAACGGGAACGGTGACGACGGGCGGGGGCGCGATGACGTAGCTGGGCATGAAGCAATCCTCTGGTGAACGGTCGACCGACCATACAGTCCAGCAAATGCCGCGAAAAGGCACTGGTGCGATGCTGGCCGAACGTGGCAAATCCCCAACAGCTGGCGCGCCACGTAACAGGCCGGCGGGGAGGTTTTTGGTGAGCCAGGCGGGTCAATCGAAGGTCAATCAGTCCAAATCCCTGTACATCCAGGTGCTGGTGGCGATCGCCATCGGCATCGTGTTGGGCCATTTCTGGCCGGCCATCGCGATACAGATGGAACCGCTCGGCACCGGCTTCGTGAAGCTGGTCAAGATGATGATCGCGCCGATCATTTTCATCACCGTGGTGGTGGGCATCGGCAAGCTGACCGATACCACCGCGGTCGGGCGCATCGGCCTGAAGGCGATCATCTATTTCGAGGTGCTGACCACCTTCGCGATGCTGATCGGCCTCGCGGTCGGCCATATCATCGCCCCCGGCGCCGGCCTCAACATCGATCCGGCCACGCTCGACAAGAGCCGCGTCGCCACCTACGCCAACGCGTCGCACTCGGTGAGCGACTTCATCCTCAACATCATCCCCGATAGCATCGTCGGTGCCTTCGCCAAGGGCGACATCCTGCCGGTGCTGTTCTTCTCGCTGCTGTTCGGCGTTGGCCTCGCCGGCATGGGTGAGCGCGGCCGCAACGTGGTGCATTTCCTCGACGAGGCCGGCACCGCGCTGTTCCGGGTGATCGGCATCATCATGAAGGTGGCGCCGCTCGGCGCCTTCGGCGCGATGAGCTTCACCATCGGGCGCTACGGCATCGGCGCGCTGGCCCAACTCGGCTTCCTGATGGCGTGTTTCTACATCACCTGCGTGCTGTTCGTGTTCGTCGTGCTGTCCGTCGTGATGCGGATCGCCGGGCTGCGGCTGTGGCCGCTGATCAAATACCTGCGCGAGGAGTTCTTCATCGTGCTCGGCACCTCCTCGTCCGAGGCGGCGCTTCCCTCGCTGATGGAGAAGCTGGAGCGCCTCGGCTGCAACCGCCCGCTGGTGGGCCTCGTGGTGCCGCTCGGCTACGCCTTCAACCTCGATGGCACCTCGATCTACTTCACCATGGCGATTACCTTCATCGCCCAGGCCCTGAACATCCCGCTCTCGTGGGGGGACTACGCGCTGATCCTTGGCGTGCTGCTGCTCACCTCGAAGGGGGCGGCGGCCATCACTGGCGGCGGCTTCATCACCCTGGCCGCCACTCTCGCCACGCTGAACGGCAAGGTGCCGGTGGCCGGCATCGTGCTGGTGCTCGCCATCGACCGCTTCATGAGCGAGGCCCGCGCCATCACCAACCTGTTCGGCAACTCGGTCGCCACCGTGTTCGTCGCCTGGTGGGAAGACGAACTCGACCTTGCGCAGGCGAAAAAGGTGCTTGCCGGCGAGGCATGACAAGCGCGGGACGGTCCGGCAGGACCGTCCCGGTGGTCGCTCAATTGTCGCTGGGGTTGCCTGAATCGGTCGGCTTGGCGATCGCCCGCTTCAACGCATCGCTCATCGGCGCGTTCAACGCGATGTTCTTCGGCGCGATCTGGGCGGTGAACCATGTCGCGTAGATCTTCTCGATTTCGCCTGAGGCGAACAGCGCCCGCACCGCGTCATCGGCGACTTTCTTGAACGCCGGATCGTCCCTGCGGACCATGATCTCGTACGGCTCGACCGACAGCGCCTCGCGCGTCACCTCGAATGTGTCCGATGCCGCCGCGTTGGCGATCATCCCGTAGAGCAGGGTGTCGTCCGACGCGAAGGCAACGGCATCGCCCTTTTCGAGCATGCTGAAGCCGTCCCCGGTCGATTTCACCGGCGCGATCGTCATGTGCAGGCCGCGCTGGCTGTTCACCTCGGTGATCTGCCGCAGATTGGTGGTGCCGGCGGCGGCAACCGCGAGCTTGCTCATTAGGTCATCGAGGCCTTTGATATTGGACGCTTTCTTCACCGCCAGGCGCGTCGCGGCGACGAAGGTGGTTACAACGAAGGCCAGCTGCTGCTGGCGCTCGATGGTGTTGGTGGTGGAGCCGCACTCCATGTCGATGGTGCCGTTCGCCACCGACGGCACCCGCGCCGCGGTGGTGATCAGCCGCATCCTCGCGTCGATCTTGGGCATATCGAGGCTGACCTTGATGGCATCGACGATGCGCAGGCAGATGTCGATCGAGTACCCCACGGGCAGGTAGATATGGTCGAAATACGAAAACGGCACTGAGCCGTCGCGGTGGCCGGTGATGATGGTGCCGGTCGACTTGATCCGCTTCAGGGTATCGAGGTCCTGGGCGCCGGCCGGAGCACAGGGGGCCAGGACGGCGAGCAGGCCCGCGAGCAGAAGCCGTGGCGCGATGGTTTTCATGGGGTCCCCTGGAGGTATTCGACCAGCGCCTGG
Organism: uncultured Rhodospirillales bacterium; assembly: GCA_903845065.1. Taxonomy (GTDB): domain Bacteria; phylum Pseudomonadota; class Alphaproteobacteria; order Acetobacterales; family Acetobacteraceae; genus CAIYPH01. The sequence goes on from CAIMWH010000143.1 coordinate 14,867, forward strand.
TGCAACGGATTCGCCGAGGGGCTGACGCTCTCGACGAAGGTGGCGATGGCCCGCGAAAGGTTGACCTCCTTTTGCACCGCAAGATCGAGCTCGCGCTTGCGCTGGGTGATGTCGGAGGTGCCGAAGGCGACGAACAGGCCGAAGATGATGGAGATCGTGGCGGCGGTCGGTGGCGCCAGGACATCAACCCCGCCGAACCGTTTGGCCACGAAGGCAAAATTGCAGATGCGGAAACATAGGTAGGCGCCCGCGGCCAACACGCCCAGCGCTGCGTGGAACAAATCTGCCGTCATGCGACCCGCCCATTGCCTTTCCGATGAGCGCAGGCGTGCGCGACGACTTTTTGTTGGCGGGCAAACATTGCAAAATAGCAAAATAGCGAAAACGATATATAAATCGGGCTCGCAGCGGCCGCGGCGGGGTGGATTCCACCCGCGGGTCCGCCGTTAAAGGTGTACCGCGGCCGAGGCGCGAAGCCGTTCCCAACAAATTCGTTACGTGGCTTGACCCGGAGCGTCGATCGGGCCATTAATGTAAATGTGACTTACATTCACATGGAGCTTCCAATGCCCGATGCGGCACGTCTCGCTCACTTCGGCCCGCTACCCTGGCTTGCCCTCGGCGCGGTGATCGGCATCGCCATGTTTGGCATGCACGGGATCGGCAGCATCCTGCTGCTGCTGTTCGCCGTCGGCTTCCTCGCCAAACGGTTCTACCGCTGGCAGGCGATGGCCAACGGCCAGCCCATCCCGGCCTGGGCCAATGGTTGTGGCGGCCGCTGGTCCCGCAAATGGGAACAGCGCCAAGCCAACAGCACGCCCTACGCGGCCCCCAGTGGCAACACCGCGTTTGACGCCTACCGCGCCGAAATGCTCCGCCGCCTGGAGCAGGACCATCTGGACTTCCAGAGCTTCCTCGACCGCCTGCGCCAGGCCAAGGACAAGGCCGAGTTCGACCAATTCATGGCCGAGCGCGACCGCCAGGGCCACACGCCGCCCAACCCGAACCCGCCGCAGGACCGCCCGTCCTCGCCGTGGCCCAACGCCTGACCCCTCTTTGAGAACCGGCGAGAACCGGCCATGCTGACGGCATGAAAGTTCTCGTCACCGGAAATCAGGGTTTGATCGGCCGCGCCGTCACCAGCCGCCTCCAGGCGGCAGGTGACGGCGTCGTCGGTTTCGATGTGGCGGATGGCCACGACATTCTCAACCCCGCCGCCGTCGCCCGCGCCGCCGAAGGGTGCTACGCCATTGTGCACTTGGCCGCCCTGCTCGGGCGCCCCGGCGAAACGGCGGACCAGATCATGACGGTGAACGTCACCGGCACCTGGAATGTGCTCGCCGCCGCGCGCGCCAACGCCGTCTCCCGGGTGGTGAACTTCAGCTCCGTCAACGCCCTCGGCATCTTCAGCGGCAACGGCACGCCGGACTACCTGCCGATCGATGACGCCCATCCGCCCCGCGCCACCACCCCCTACGGCATCTCCAAACGCCTGGGCGAGGAGATGTGCCGCTGTTTCACCCGTGATACCGGCATCGCCACCATCTGCATCCGCCCGCCCTGGGTGTGCGACGCCGAGCGCGAGGCCGCCGAACGCGCCAAACGCGTGGCCGATCCTTCGGCCGAATGGTCCCCGTTCTGGGAATATGGCGCCTGGATTGACGTGCGGGACCTTGCGGACGCCGTGTATGCCGCGCTGACCTGCCCCGATCCCGGCCATGTCACGGCCCTGGTGATTGCCGATGACGTCGCCTCCGCCGAGCCCTCCCGAGCGCTGGCAGCGCGGCTGCTGCCCGACGTCGCGTGGCGTGGCGCGGACCTGCTGCATCCGCGCGCGGCGCTGGTGACATCGGAGGTGGCGCACCGCGTATTCGGCTGGCGCCCGGTCCATAACTGGGCCTGAAACCTACGCCGTGACGTGCGCCTGTAGTTCCTGCGCTAGGCGCACCGCGACATCGTGCCAGACCTGCCGTGGATCGCCTGCGACGGAGGCCGCCGGCGGCGACTCGATCATGCCCCGGATGGCTGCGGCGAGGCTCTCGGCCGTGGGGTCGCACAGCCGGGCCAGCGGTTCGTCGGCCAACTGCTCGCTTATGCCGCCCACCCGCGTGCCGATCACCCAGCGCCGGGCCGCGATTGCCGCCGCCGCCACCCCGCTCTGGCTCGCCTCGCGGTGCGACAGCACCAGCGCATCCGACCAGGCGAGTATGCTGCCCACCTCATCCTCCGGCACCCAGCGGTTCTCCACCGTGACATGCGGCATCGCCGCCAACGCATCGAGTTCGGCTGACGGCGGGCCGCTGCCGACCACCCGCACCTCCACATCGTCGCGCGGGCCCAGTACCGCGAGCGCCTCGGCCAGAAGGTCGAGCCCTTTGTACGGCAGCAGCCGCCCGAAACTGAGCAGCCGCAGCTTGCCGCCGTGATTACCAGCCGGCGCCGGCAGAGCGCCGAAAATGAACGGCGGCAGCGTGCTCATCAGCAACGGCCGGTCGCCGACCTGGTTGAGCGCGCGAAGCCGGTCCGCCACATGGGCGGTCAACGCGATCAGCCCATCGGCGCGGCGGATCAGTGCGCGTTGCAGCGGCATCTGTAGCGGGAAATCGTCGCCCGGATGGGCGTCGGCATCATGCACCACCACGTAGAACTTCACCCCGGCCCGCCGCAGCGCGGTTACCATGAAGAGGTCGAGCACCGCCGGCATGGCACAAATCGCCACATCCGGTGCCAACGCCCGAAGATGCGCCACCAGCGGCGGCAGGCTGGTGCGCAAGCCGGGCAGGCGGCGCAGCAGGCTGAGTTTTCCGTTGTAGGTGGGGAAGGGGAGGGTGCAATCCGGCCGATCGCGCCCCTGCAACAACTCGGCCTGCGCCGAGAGCGATAGCGTGGTGGCGACGCCTGGCACCGTGCGCAGGCTGGCGGACAATTCGGCGGCGTAGCGCGGCCCGGCGCCTTTGCGGCCCCACTGCCAGATCAGGACTCTCATCCGGCGCGCCGGTTCGCCCATGCCGCCCGCAACTCGGTCATCCCCAGTGCTAGCCGTTCAGGTGGCAGGCGCTGCGATGGCCCGGCGCCACCTCCCGCAACACCGGCGCCTGCTCGCGGCACGCCGCCATCGCATGCGGACAACGCGGATGGAAATGACAGCCCGGCGGCGGGTTCAGCGGACTCGGGATTTCCCCCTTGATCGCGGTGAACTCCCGCTTGCGGGTATCGATCCGCGGCACCTCGCTCAGCAGTGCCTGCGTATACGGATGGTTGGCGCGGGCGAAGATCTCCTCCGCCGGCGCCTCCTCGACGATCCGGCCGAGATACATGATCACCACCCGATCCGACAAATGTTCCACTACCCCCAGATCATGGCTGATGAACAGATACGTCAGATCAAGTTGCTCTCGCAAATCCATGAACAGGTTGAGAATTTGGGCCTGGATCGATACGTCCAGTGCCGCCACCGCCTCGTCGCACACCAGAAATTCCGGCTGCACCGCCAGCGCCCGCGCAATCCCGATCCGCTGCCGCTGCCCGCCCGAGAACTGATGCGGATAGCGCCGCTTGTACGCCGGATCGAGCCCCGCCCGCGTCAACTGCGCGTCGATATACGCCGCCTCCTGCCCACGCGGGATCATCCCATGCACCATCGGCGCCTCACCCACGATATCCTCCACCCGCATCCGCGGATTGAGGCTCGCGTACGGGTCCTGGAAGATCATCTGCACGCCCAGCGTCGCCTTGCGCATCGCATCGAGCGGCAACGTCGCGATGTCCTTGCCGTGATAAATCACCTGCCCATCGCTCGGAGCCATGATCCCCGCCACCATCCGCCCGATAGTGGACTTGCCGCAGCCGGACTCGCCCACCAGCCCCACCACCTCGCCCTTGCGGACGACCAGGCTCACATCATCCACCGCACGGACAATCTGGTCCTGCACATTGCCGCCCATCGCCCGCCGCAACGCCCGCGTCGCCCTGGACGCCGCGTCATGCGTTTTGCCGAACCGCTTGGATACGCCGCGAAGCTCAATAACAGGAGGGGTCATGCGGCAATGTCGATCTGTGGGTGAAAACAACGCAGCACGCGCCCGGCCACCGCCGTGCTCGCTTCCGGATCGGCAGCGCATGCCGCGTCTGCCCGCGGACACCGCGCCCGAAACGCACACCCCACCGGCAAATCCACCAGTGACGGCGTCATCCCCGGGATCTGCCGCAACCGCGACCCGCGCTTGTTCCGCGAAGGAACGGACCCGATCAACCCTGACGTATACGGATGCATCGGCCGGTCCAGCACATCCTCCACTGACCCGGTCTCCACAATTCGCCCAGCGTACATCACCGCAATCCGGTCCGCGAGCCCCGCCACCACCGACAAATCATGCGTGATCCATATCAGTGCCGTCCCGTTGTCCCGCGCCAGCTTCTGTACCTCGGCCAAAATCTGCGCCTGGATCGTCACATCCAGCGCCGTCGTCGGCTCATCCGCGATAATCAAATCCGGCCGATGCAACAACGCGATCGCGATCGCCACCCGTTGCCGCATCCCTCCCGAAAACTGGTGCGGATAGGCCGACAACCGCTCCTCCGGCGAAGGTATCCCAACCTGCCCCAACGCATCGCGCGCCCGCGCCCGCGCCTCGGCATTGGACACCCGCGCATGCGCGTGCACCGTCTCCATCATCTGCGTGTCAATCCGCAACACCGGATTGAGCGTCATCATCGGGTCCTGGAAAATCATCGCGATCCGATTGCCGCGCAACTGCCGCTGCTCATGCTCCGGCAACGCGGTGATATCGCGCCCCTGGAACAAAATCCTGCCCGCCGCAATCCGGCCGGGCGGATCGACCAACCCAATCAGCGAAAACCCCGTCACCGACTTTCCGGACCCGGATTCCCCCACCAACCCCAGAATCTCGCCCCGGTCGACGTGGAAGGACACCCCGTCCACCGCCTTCACCAGGCCGGCGCGGGTCGAGAAGTGAGTCGACAGGTTTTCGACTTGCAGGGTGGTCATGCGAAGCATCCCAAGGAAGCAGCAAGGCTCCGCCGGCAAAGGGCCGTGGGCCCTTTGATCCCGTTACCCGTCGCGGCTGGTTGAACGGCCTTCAGGCGCGATCCCGATATCTCGCCGCGTTCGCTGGCGAAGCCACCAAAACCCCGCACCGAAGGCGCACGCGATTGCCTGCGGCGCAAGAAAGCGATCGCGCCCTCAACCGAAGGCCAGCGCCCCAACCGCTCAAACGAAACGGGTTCTAAGGGCCTGCAGCCCTTAGCCGGCGGAGCCTTGCTGACCTTCACCGCTTCAACCTCGGGTTCAACACATCCCGCAAATGATCACCCACGAGATTGATCGCCACGATCGTCACCAGCAGCGCAATCCCCGGATAGAAGCTGATCCAGTACTTCCCCGACAGCATGTACTGATACCCATTGGCGATCAGCAGCCCGAGCGAAGGCTCGGTGATCGGCACGCCGAGCCCAAGGAAGCTCAGCGTGGCTTCGAGGGTGATGGCGCGCGCGATCTGGATGGTGCCGATCACGATCAGCGGCGGCATGCAGTTCGGCAGCAGGTGTCGGAACAGCAGCCGCCAGCGCGGCAGCGCCAGGCACTCGGCCGCTTCGATATATTCCCGCCGCCGTTCCACCAGGGCGGCACCGCGGGCGGTGCGGGCGTAGCGGGCCCATTCCACCAGGGTGATCGCCAGCATCACGTTGAGCACCCCCTTGCCCAGCACGGCGAGGATCATCAGCGCCACCAGGATGGCCGGAAACGAGAGTTGCAGGTCCACCAGCCGCATGATCGCGGTCTCGATCCGCCCGCCGAAATACGCCGCCGCCAGCCCGAGCGCCGAGCCGATTACCCCGGCGATCAACGCCGAACCAACGCCCACCCCGAGCGAAATCCGCAGCCCGTAGATGATCCCGGACAGCATATCCCGCCCCTGGTCATCCGTTCCAAGCCAGAACGTCAGCCCATCCGCCGATTTGGCGCCAGGCGCTAACCGCCCGTCCATGATATCGAGTTGAGCCAGGTCATACGGGTTCTGCGGTGCAATCCAGGGGGCGGCCACCGCCAGCAGGGCAACGATCACCACCACCACCAGCCCGCCCACCGCGAGCCAGTTGGAGGAGAACTCGGCGACGAAGCGGCGGAATGGGGTTTCCTCCCGCCGTGGCAACACGGTCGCGCTCATTCGCGGCTCTCCAGCCGCACCCGCGGGTCGAGCACGGTATAGAGCAGGTCGACGATCAGGTTGATGGCGATGAAGAGGAACACAATCATCATCAGGTACGCCACGATGACGGGCCGGTCGAGCACGTTGATGGAGTCAATAATCAGCTTGCCCATCCCCGGCCACGCAAACACGCTCTCGGTGACGACGGCGAAGGCGATGATGGAGCCAAATTCCAGGCCGACCACCGTCACGATGGGGATCAGGATGTTCTTCATCACATGCACAAACAGCACGCGGGCCGGCGTGAGTCCCTTGGCGCGGGCGAACTTCACGTAGTCCATGTGCATGTTCTCGCGCACGCCGGCGCGGGTTAGGCGCAGCACCAGCGCGATGTTGCCCAGCGCCAGATTGGTTGCCGGCATCAGCATATGGGCGAGCCCGTCGCGGGTCAGGAAGGACCACGGCACGCCGAACATCATTGCCGTCTGCCCACGCCCGGTGCTTGGCAGCCAGCCCAACTGCACCGCGAACACCATGATCAGCATCAGCCCGACCCAGAACGTCGGCAGCGAAAAGCCGAAGATCGAGCCCGCCATGATCAGCCGTCCTGGGATGCCGTTCGGCCGCAGCCCGGCATAGAGCCCAAGCGGAATACCCAGCACGATGGACAGCAGCACGGCGGTTACCGCGAGTTCCATCGTCGCCGGCATCCGCTGCAGGATCAGCCGCAGTGCCGGCTCATTGAACACGAAGCTCTTGCCAAGATCGCCATGCAGCGCGCCCCACAGGAACCGCGCGTATTGCTCCCACAACGGCCGATCAAGCCCGAGGGCGATCACCGCCCGCGCCCGCTCGGCCTGATCGGCCTGCGGCGAAATCAGGATCTCGACCGGATCGCCGATGACGTTGACGCCGATGAACACGATCACCGTCATCGCCAGCACCACGAACAGCGCCTGGATCAGGCGGCGGAGAAGCCAGCTTGTCATCCGCCGATCGGCCTCAGGTCCATCACGCGGGTATCCTCGTCGGTGCGCGGCACGAAGCTCAGGCCGGCCTTCATCGCCCAGATATTTTTCTGCAAATGCAAGGGGATGAGCGCCACATCTGTCATGGCGAGTCGGGTTGCCTCGATCACCAGCTTCTCGCGCGCCGCGTCATCCGCGGTGGCCATCAGCTTATCCACCAGCCCGTCGAACGCTGGGTTCGAATAGCGCGCCCGGTTCACTGCGCCCCAGCCCTTGGCGGGCGAGAATGTGTAGACCAGCGAGCGCAGCGGATTGGTGGCCTCCGGGAAGCCCCAGCCGAGCAGGTAGGCCGAGAATTCCTGTTTGTTGGTCCGCCCCACGTAGTTCGGCCAGGTGATGGCATCCACCGAGGTCTGCACCCCGATGCGCGACCACATCTGCCCGATGGATTGGATGATCTTGCCGTCATTCACATAGCGGTCGTTCGGCCCGTGCAGGGTGATGCGGAACCCGTTGGGATAGCCCGCTTCGGCCAGCAGCGCCTTGGCGCGCGCCACATCCAGCGTCGGCGGCGGCAGATCCGGCACATGGCCCCAGGTGCCCGGGCCGACGAACTGCCCGATCGGGTAGGCCGCCCCCTCCATCACCCGCTCGACAATCGCCGGCCGGTTGATCGCCATCGTCAGCGCCTGGCGCACCCGAAGGTCATTAAGCGGGTTCTTGCCCAGTTTTTCCCCGTTTGGCCCGGTGATGAACGGTGCATCCCCGGTGTGCGAGCGATCGAGCCACATATAGATCAGCCGCAGCGAGGCGATCTCGGACAGCGTCACCCGCTTGTCCGACCGCAGCCGCGCCGCGTCGGCGGTGGGCACGAACTCGATGAGCTGCACATCGCCTGCCAGCAGTGCCGCGGTGCGGGCGCCATCGTTGGGGATCATGCGGATGGTGACGTGCTGCCAGTGCGGCTTCGGCCCCCACCAGCCGTCGTTGCGCTCAAGTTCGACGCGCTCGCCGGATTTGTATTCCACCATCCGGTACGCGCCGGTTCCGGCCGCGTTCTTGCCGCTGTTGAAATCCTCGGTGGCCGGGTTGGGGCCAAGGGTTTTCGGGATAATGAACACATTGGCCAGATCTGTCGGCAGCAGCGGATACAGCCCGGCCGTCTTCATCCGGATCGTATAGGGATCGGGCGACTCGGTGCTGATCACCGTTTTCGTGTAGATCGAGAAACTGCCGGGCGAATTCACCACGGTGGGCACCCGCGTCAGCGTGTAGGCCACGTCGGCGGCGGTGAACTCCGAACCGTCGTGGAACTTCACGCCCTGCCGCAGCTTGAATTCCCAGGTGCTGTCATCGATCAGCTTCCAGGACAGCGCGAGGCCAGGGATCAGGTTGTTCTGCGGGTCGCGCTCGACGAGGCGATCATAGATGTGGATATCGACCGTCTCGTTCGGGTTGAACGTGTGGTAGTGCGGGTCGATGCTGGTCGGTGCCGCCGACATCGCCATTGTCACGGACTGGGCGTGCGCGGTGGCGGCGGTCAGCGTCAGGGCGGCGATCGTGGCCGCGGCGCGTATGAACATGTCCCACTCCCTCTTCCGCGCCGAACATAGCCGCAGCGTTGCCGCCGCGGCTAGGCTCTAGCGCAGATGGAGTTGGGTTAGGCGGCCTTCGCCATCCGGCCCGGGATCGGCATCACCGGCACGCGCTGGCGGGTGAGCTTCTCGATGCCCTTGAGGAACGGACGCTCCTCGCCGGAGCACAGGCTGATGGCAACGCCGGTGGCGCCGGCACGCGCGGTGCGGCCGATGCGATGGACGTAGGATTCCGGCACGTTCGGCAGGTCGTAGTTCACCACATGGCTGACTCCGTCCACATCGATACCGCGGGCGGCGATGTCGGTGGCGATCAGCACGCGCGTGCGCCCGTCACGGAAGTCGGCCAAAGCGCGTTCGCGCTGCGGCTGGCTCTTGTTGCCGTGAATGGCGGCGGCCGGCATGCCGTTCTCTTCGAGGTACTTCACCACTTTGTCCGCACCATGCTTGGTCTTGGTGAACACCAGGGTGCGCCCCTTGGCCACGTCGCCCAGCAGATCCAGCAGGATGGAGCGCTTCTGCGCGCCCTCGGTGAAGATCACGTGCTGGTCCACCCGCTCGGCGGTGGTGGCGGCCGGCGCCACGGCCACATGCACGGGATCGCGCAACATGGCTTCGGCGAGACCGGCGATTTCCTTCGGCATGGTGGCCGAGAAGAACATCGTCTGCCGCGCCGACGGGATGGTGGAAACGATGCGGCGGATCGGGATGATGAACCCGAGATCGAGCATATGGTCGGCCTCGTCGAGCACCAGCACCTCGGTGTGGTCCAGGCGCACGGTGCGGTCCTGCATATGGTCGATCAGGCGGCCGGGGGTGGCCACCAGCACGTCAACGCCATTGGCGATGGCGCGGGCCTGCTTGCCCTTCGGCACCCCGCCGAACATGGTGATCACGCGCACGCCGATGAAGCTGCCATACACGCGGAAGCTTTCGGCGATCTGGGAGGCAAGTTCACGCGTCGGCGCCAGCACCAGCACGCGGCAACCGCCACGCACGGCAGGCTTGCGGTCAGCGGCCAGGCGCTGAAGGATCGGCAACGCGAAGGCGGCAGTCTTGCCGGTGCCGGTCTGGGCGATGCCCTGCACGTCACGCCCGGCGAGCGCCGGCGTAATCGCCTGCTGCTGGATCGGGGTCGGGGCGGTATAGCCCTCGGCGGCCAGCGCCTTGAGAAGGGCGGGAGCGAGGCCGAGAGATTCAAAGCTGGTCATATAAGAGAGAGTCTTTCGCTGGTGCTGTGCGCGCCACCAAATGGAGGGCACAAGCATATCGCGGTCGGCAGGACCGCGAGCCGGCGCAGAATTGCTGGGAGACAGGAGCTACCGGAAAGCGTGCCCCCGCGAAACCATGACATGGAATTACAGACGCGGGGTGGCAGCGCACAGAAACACATCAAGGCGCGCAAACCGAATATAAGTGTGCGGTGCAGCAAAGTCAAGGAAAACAGCACACCGGGTTTCGGCCGGCCGCCGGTGGCGTATAACACCGCCAACCAGCCCGGAGTTCCCATGTCCGTCCGCATCGTTGACGTCCGCGAAGCCACCCACGCCATCTCGTCGCCCATCCGCAACGCCTACATCGACTTCTCCAAGATGACGACCTCCGTGGTGGCCGTCGTCACCGACGTCATCCGCGACGGCAAGCCGGTCATCGGCTACGGCTTCAACTCCAACGGCCGCTACGGCCAGGGCGGCCTGATCCGCGAACGCTTCGCCCCCCGCATCCTCGAAGCCGCCCCCGCCGATTTGCTGGACGCCGCCGCTACCAACCTCGACCCGGACCGCATCTGGGCCGCGATGATGAAGAACGAGAAGCCCGGCGGCCACGGCGAGCGCTCCGTCGCCGTCGGCACCATCGACATGGCGGTGTGGGATGCCACCGCCAAGATCGCCGGCAAACCGCTGTTTCGCCTGCTCGCGGAACGCCACGGCACCACGCCCGATCCGCGCGTCTTCGTCTACGCCGCCGGTGGCTACTACTACCCCGGCAAGGACTTCACCCAGCTCCGCACTGAAATGCGCTCCTACCTCGATCGCGGCTACAACGTGGTGAAAATGAAGATCGGCGGCGAACCCATCGCCACCGACCAGGCCCGCATCGAGGCGGTGCTCGCCGAACTCGACGGCAAGGCCCGCCTCGCGGTCGATGCCAACGGCCGCTTCGACCTCGAAACCGCCATCGCCTACGCCAAGATGATGAAGCAGTACGACCTGTTCTGGTACGAGGAAGCCGGCGACCCGCTTGACTACCAGCTCCAGGCCGCCCTCGCCGAATTCTACCCCGGCGCCATGGCCACCGGCGAAAACCTGTTCAGCCACCAGGACGCCCGCAACCTGCTGCGCCACGGCGGCATGCGCGCCGACCGCGACTGGCTCCAGTTCGACTGCGCCCTGAGCTACGGCCTGTGTGAATATTTACGGACCATGCAGGTGGTGCGCGATGCCGGCTGGTCGGTGAAGCGCTGCATCCCCCATGGCGGCCACCAGATGTCCCTTAACATCGCCGCCGGCCTCGGCCTCGGCGGCAACGAGAGCTACCCCGACGTTTTCCAGCCCTTCGGCGGCTTCCCGGATGGCACGCGCGTCGAGGATGGCTACGTCACCATGCCGGACCTGCCCGGCATCGGCTTCGAGGCCAAGGGTGACCTCTACCCCATCATGCGGGCCCTCGCCGGATAGCGAGACAGATTGTCACTCCGCCCGGCCCGTGCCACATACGGGGGGCAGCTATAACGGACTGGCATGCCAACGGCAGCCAGCCACCGGCGACCAGGGGAGACTTTGCGATGACTGAGTTCGACGACCTCAAGCGGCAGCTCGAACAGGGCACCCTGTCGCGCCGTGACTTCATGGGCCGCGCCACCGCGCTCGGCCTCGGTGCCACCGTCCTTGGCAGCATCCCGCAGATCGCCGCCGCCGCCGAAACCCCTCGCAAGGGCGGCCACATGCGCCTCGGCCTCGCCGGCGGCAGTACCACGGACAGCATCGATCCCGGCAGCTGGACCGATTCTGTGATGGTCGTCACCGCCTACGGCCTGTTCAACGGGCTGATGGAAAACAGCCCCGAAAACAAGCCGATCCCCGAACTCGCCGAAAGCGTCGAAGTCAACAAGGGCGCGTCCCAGTGGATACTGAACCTGCGCAAGGGCGTGCAGTTCTCCAACGGCAAGACCTTCGACGCCGATGACGCGATCTACTCCTTCAATCTGCACCGCGGCAAAACCAAGTCGGGCGCCGCTGGGCCCATGAAGGCGATCAAGGACATCAAGAAGATCACCGCCAACCAGATCTCGATCGAGCTGGAAGCGGCCGACGCGGACTTCCTCCAGGTCATCACCGACTACCATGTCATCGTGGTACCCGATGGCCACACCGACTGGACCAAGCCCATCGGCACCGGCGCCTTCGTGCTCGAGCAGTTCCAGCCCGGCGTGCGGGTCAGCGGCAAGCGCAATCCCAACTACTGGAAGAAGAATCACGGCTGGCTCGACAGCTTCGAGATCACCGTGGTGTCCGACGGCTCCGCCCGCATGAACGCGCTGATCTCCGGCCAGATCGACGTAATGAACCGCTGCGACCCGCGCACTGTCTCGCTGCTGGCCAAGAACCAGACCATCAACGTGCTGCGCTCGCCCGGCGGCTGGCACCCGGTGATGGCCATGCAGACCGACCAGGCCCCCTACAACAACCTCGACATGCGCCTGGCGCTGAAATACGCCATCGACCGCGAGCAGATCGCCAAGACCCTGTTCGCCGGCTACGGCTCGGTGGGCAACGATCATCCCATCCCCAAGGGCGATCCGTTCTTCCACAGCCAGCTGCCGCAGCTCAAGCATGACCCCGACAAGGCGAAGTTCCACTTCAAGAAGGCCGGTATGGCCGACGCGAAGATCACCCTCCAGGCATCGGACGCCGCCTTCGCCGGCGCGGTGGACATGTGCACCCTGTTCCAGGCCTCGGCGGCCAAGGCCGGCATCAAGGTGGACCTCAAGAAGGAGCCGATTGACGGCTTCTGGGACCGAGTTTGGCTGAAGGGCCCGTTCGTGACCTCGTACTGGGCCGGCCGCCCCGCCGCCACCCAGATGCTCGGCGTGGCTTACAAGGGCGGCGCGCCGTGGAACGAAAGCCACTGGAACAACGCGAAGTTCGACAAGCTGCTGGCCGACGCCCGCGCCGAGACCGATTTTGCCAAGCGCAAGACCTATATCTGGGACATGCAGGAAATGCTGAGCAAGGAAGGCGGCGTGATCGTCCCCGGCTTCCGCGACTACATCTCCGCCCACAGCAAGAAGGTGGGAGGCATCACGCCGCATAACGGCTTTGACCTCGATAACGGCCGCCTGCTCGACAAGGCGTGGATGAACGCCTGATCCCGCGCGGATCAACGGGCCGGGGGCAACCCCGGCCCGTTTTGCGTTTCAATACAGCTTGGTACGGTAGGCTTCCTCCAGGCTGGCATCGGCTTCGGCGACGGTGGTGCCCCCAAGCTGGTCCACCAGGATCTGCCCCAGGCTCGGGAAGCTTTTGCGCTCGATCCGCGTCGCCGGGTGCCACAGCTTCGAGCGGATGAGCGCCTTGGCACAATGATAATAGGCCTCGGCTACCGTGATCAGCAGGCCGGTCGTGGGGATCTTGCCCTGTGCCGCCACATCGGCGAGCAGGTCCGCATCGGTGACGATGCGGGCGGTGCCGTTCACCCGCACCGTCTCATCGATGCCGGGCACGAAGAAGATCAGTCCAACCCCCGGATGCTCCACGATATTCTGCAAACTGTCGATCCGCCGGTTGCCCGGCCTGTCGGGCAGCAGCAGTGTGTGGTCGTCGATGATTTTCACAAACCCCGGCGCATCGCCGCGCGGGCTCGCATCCACCCCGCCCGCCCCATCCGCGCTGGCCAGCACCAGGAATGGCGAGAGGGCGATGAAGGCGCGGCAGTGCGCATCGAGCCGGTCAAGCTGCTTGCGCACCGCCCGTTCGCTGGGCTCGCCGAAATGGGCACGCAGGGCTGCGGGGTCGGTGATCTGGTTCATGTGGTCTTTTCTCCCGGGGCTTGCGAGGATGGCGCCGACATATGGGCCGGCGCAAGCCGCGGCTGAGGAGAGCGTCATGCAAAAGGGTATCGGAGTGGCCGGCATCGCCGGGCGAATGGGACAGTTGGTCGCCGAGGAGGCGAAGGCCGCCGGGCTTCCGGTGGCCGGCGGCATCGACCGCGCCGGCACCCAGCCGCCCGCCGGCGTGACCCTGCGCGCCGACATCGCCGATCTCGCGGCGACGAGTGACGTGGTGGTGGAGTTCACCCACGCCAGCACGGTGCAGGCCCACGCCCGCGCCATCGCCGCGGCCGGCTGCGCTTGGGTGCTCGGCACCACCGGCCTGTCACCCGCCGACGAGGCCGCCGTGGCCGAGGCCGCCCGCCACGTCGCCGTGGTCCATGCGCCCAACTTTTCCCCCGGCGTGAACCTGGTCATCGCACTCGCCGAGAAGATGGCCGCCGCCCTGCCGGCCGAGTCCTACGATGCCGAGATCGTCGAAATGCATCACCGACAAAAAGTTGATGCCCCGTCCGGCACCGCCGTCGGCATGGGCCGCGCGGTGGCGAAGGGGAGGGGGGTCAACCTTGCTGACGTGATGGAAAGCGGGCGTGACGGCCATACCGGCGCACGCAAAACCGGCGCCATCGGCTTTGCCGCGCTGCGTGGCGGCCAGGTCGTGGGCGAACACACGTTGTTGTTCGCGGCCGGCACCGAGCACATCGCCCTCACCCACCGCGCGTTTGACCGCCGGGCCTTCGCCACCGGCGCCATCCGGGCCGCGCAGTGGGTCGTGGGCCGCGAACCCGGGCTCTACAGCATGATGGACGTGCTCGGCATGGCTTGACCCCCGGGACCGTTTCCGCCACACAGCGCCGCTTGCCCCAACGGGGGTTCCTGGGTCCACCACACGCCAGCACGGGATAGATCATGCGCGACAAGGGCGAATATTTGTTCACTTCCGAGTCCGTCTCGGAAGGCCATCCCGACAAGGTGGCCGATCGGCTTAGCGACACGGTGCTTGACGCCTTCCTCGCCGCCGACCCCTATGCCCGCGTTGCCTGCGAAACGCTGGTCACCACCAATCGCATCGTTCTGGCCGGCGAAACCCGTGGTCCTGACACAGTGACGCATGACTACCTCGCCCACCTCGTGCGCATGGCCGTGCATGACATCGGATACGACCAGGAAGGTTTCTCCTGGAAGCACGCTGACGTCGCCGTCCACCTGCACGCGCAGTCCTCCGATATTGCCCAGGGCGTCGACTCGGCCGGCAACAAGGACGAAGGCGCCGGCGACCAGGGCATCATGTTCGGTTACGCCTGCACCGAAACGCCGACCCTGATGCCGGCGCCGCTTTACTACGCCCACCTGGTGCTTCGCCGCATCAACGAACTCCGCAAGGCGAAGGACCTCTCGGTCGCCGGCCTCCTGCCGGACGCCAAGAGCCAGGTCACGCTGCGCTACATCGACGGCAAGCCGGTCGGCGCCACCTCCGTGGTGGTCTCCACCCAGCACGAAGCCGGCATGGAGCAGGGCCAGATCAAGCGCATGCTGCTGCCGCTGATCGAAAGCAGCCTACCGGCCGGCTGGATGCCGCCGGAAAACGAAATCTACGTGAACCCCACGGGCAACTTCGTCATCGGCGGCCCCGATGGTGACTGCGGCCTCACCGGGCGCAAAATCATCGTCGACACCTACGGCGGCGCGGCCCCGCACGGCGGCGGCGCGTTCTCCGGCAAGGACCCCACCAAGGTGGACCGTTCGGCCGCCTATGTCTGCCGCTACCTCGCCAAGAACGTGGTTGCCGCCGGCCTCGCCGAACGCTGCACGCTCCAGATCAGCTACGCCATCGGCGTCTCCGATCCGCTGTCGCTGTATGTCGAACTGCACGGCAACCCGTTCGATGTCGATGAGACCAAGCTCGAAAAGACCCTGCGCGAACTGGTCAACCTCCGCCCGCGCGGCATTCGCGAACACCTGCACCTCAACCGTCCGATCTATGCGGTGACCTCCGCCTACGGCCATTTCGGCCGCGAGCCGGACCTCGAGAAGGGCACCTTCACCTGGGAAAAGACCGACCTGGTCGGCCAGCTGAAGTCGGCGTTCAACCGATAACCCTGAAACCACAGCCGGACCGGCTCTACGGCCGCCAGCGGAGCCATCCGCTGCGGCCGCGTCAGCAGAAACTGCTGGACGTGACGCTGCCCCGCATCCGCTTCGATGCCGGCCGCGCCACGGAGCCGCTTTCGGGCTTCAGCTCTGAACCCCACGAACTCTGGGTCGAAGTCGGCTTCGGCGGCGGCGAACACGCCGAAGCCCTCGCCGCCACGCACCCCTGGGCCGCCCTCATCGCCTGCGAAGTCTTCGAGAACGGCCTGTGCTCAATGCTCGGCCGCCTCGTCCCCGAGGACGCCGAAGACACCGCCCCGCTCCCCGAAAACCTCCGCCTCTGGGACGATGACGCACGGGACCTCCTGCGCATGCTGCCCGACGCCTCCGTCGCCCGCCTGTTCCTGATGTTCCCCGACCCCTGGCCCAAGCTGCGCCACCTCAAGCGCCGCTTCGTCCATCCCGCGTTGCTGCCCGAACTCGCCCGCATCGTCCGCCCCGGCGGCCTCTGGCGCATCGCCTCAGATGACCCGACCTACCAGGCCTGGGTCACCGAAGTCCTGGCCGGGCAGAACTTCTTCGACGTCCCGCCGCCCGCCACCGAACGCCCTGATGGCTGGCCGCCAACGCGTTACGAAGCCAAGGCCCTCAAGGCCGGCCGCGCGCCGCTGTACTGGGAACTGACGCGCGCTACCGCCGCCAGGTAACCGCCGAACTCACCGCGTAGTTCCACACTAGGCTCATCACCGCGCCCAAGAACCCGGCATAATACCAGGTCGAATGCGCGTCTCCGAACAGCACCGACGAGACGTTGACATTCATCACCGCCCCGACGCTCGAAATCAGCGAGAATGTCAGCAACCCGGTGACGAACCGACGGCCCTTCAAACGCCGCTCGCGGAAGGTGAACGTGTTGTTCAGCGTATAGTTGCCCACCACCGCCACCGCCGTCGCCAGCGCCTGCGCACCCGAAAACCCCATGCCGAACAGCCGCAACCCCGCATTCAGCACCACCAGATGCGCCGCAATCCCGAGTGTGCCTACGCCAGCGAACAGCAGGAACCGCACAGGCACGATATGCCCGACCAACTTGTCCAGTATGAGCAGCAGATAGTCGCGCAACACTCCCGCATCGAGCTTGCTCTCGCCCGATACCCGGGTGCGGAACTGGAACGGCAACTCCTTGATCCGCGGCGCCTCGGGCAGGGAGGCGATGATGTCGAGCAGGATCTTGAACCCCATCGCCGACAACCGCCGCACCGCCCGCTCGAACACCGGCCGCCGCAGCATGAAAAACCCGCTCATCGGGTCCGAAACCTTCGTCCGCAGCACAATCCCGGCCAGCCATGTCGCCAGGCTCGACATGCTCGCCCGCGTCGCGTCCCAATCCCCGATCCCGCCGCCCGCCACGTAGCGGCTGCCGATCGCCAGATCGAACCCCTCGTCGCGCACCGCCGCCAGCATCGCCGGCAGCACCGTCTCGTCGTGCTGCAGGTCCCCGTCCATTGCGGCCACGAACGGCGCGAAGCTCGCCTGCGCCCCCTCGATGAACGCCGAGGACAACCCGCGCCGCCCGATCCGATGGATCATCCGCACCCGCGGATCGTCCGCCGCCACCGCGGCAATCGCCTCGCGCGTGCCATCCCGGCTGTCGTCATCGACAAAGATGACCTCCCACGACTCGCCGGCCAACGCCACGTCGAGGCTCGCCACCAATGGGGCGATGTTGCCGACTTCGTTCAGCACCGGAATAACAAGGCAAAGCTGCGGAATGGCGATCATGGCGCAAACTAGCTTGCCCAACCGCCCCAGACAACGCCGTGACATACGTATCGGCTTGCATAAGACAACTTGCGGCGGTATATGACGGCATCACTCATCTTCCGCGCCTATCGGGGGGGTGGCCTTAACCGGCCGCCTTTTTTGTTTTTTGCCATCATGACTGAAGACTCAGAACTGCTGCACCACACCGGGCTCGATGCCCGCATCGCCGCCATCGTCATGCCGACGCTGGTGGACATGGGATATGAACTCGTCCGCGTCGCCGTCCTCGGTCGTGAACGGCCGACCGTGCAAATCATGGCCGACCGTGCGGATGGCGCGATGATCACGGTGGAGGATTGCGAGGCCATCAGCCGCGCCGTCGGCGCCGTGCTTGACGTGTCAGATCCCATCCCCGGCGAATGGACCCTCGAAGTCAGTTCCGCCGGCATCGACCGTCCGCTGACCCGGGTGAAGGACTGGAACCGCTACGTCGGCCACCGTGCCCGAGTCGAGATGAACATCCCGGTGGACGGCCGCAAGCGCATCAGCGGCGTGCTGCTTGGGGCGGATGCCACCAATGCGCGCATTCGCATGGATGAAGGCGGTGACATCGAGATGCCGATCGCCGATATCCGCCGTGCCAAACTCGTGCTGACCGACGAACTCATCGCGGCCACCGCCGCTTCCGCGAAACCGGCAAACTGAAAGGGCAAGCCCCCATGGATACCGCCATAGCCCGCCCCGAACTGCTCCTGGTCGCCGACGCTGTCGCGCGGGAGAAGTCGATTGAACGGGATGACGTCCTGCAGGTGATCGAGAGCGCCATCCAGAAGGCTGGCCGCGCCAAGTACGGCCACGAGAAGGACATCCGCGCCACCATCGACCGCAAGACCGGCGATGTGCGGTTGTCCCGCTGGACCGAGATCGTCGAGACGGTGGAGAATGAGGAGACCCAGATCCCGGTCCATATCGCCATCCGCTTCCGCCCCGAGTCGAAGATCGGTGACTACATCATCGATCCGCTGCCCCCGATCGACTTCGGCCGCATCGCAGCCCAAGTCTCCAAGCAGGTCATCGTTCAGGGCGTGCGCGAGCTTGAGCGCCGCCGCCAGTACGACGAGTTCAAGGATCGCGTTGGCGAAGTCGTTAACGGCGTCGTCAAGCGCACCGAGTACGGCAACCTCATGGTGGAAATCGGCCGCGCCGAGGCGCTGCTGCGCCGCGACGAACTGATCCCGCGCGAGAGCTTCCGCAACGGCGATCGCGTCCGCGCCTACATCTACGATGTGCGCGAGGAACCGCGCGGACCACAGATATTCCTCTCCCGCACCCATCCTGGCTTCCTTGCCAAGCTGTTCGCGCAGGAAGTGCCGGAAATCTACGACGGGATCATCGAGATCAAGGCCGTCTCGCGTGACCCTGGCAGCCGCGCTAAAATGGCGGTCATCAGCCGCGACGCGTCGATCGACCCGGTCGGCGCTTGCGTCGGTATGCGCGGCTCGCGCGTGCAGGCGGTGGTGCAGGAACTCCAGGGCGAAAAGATCGACATCATCCCCTGGTCGCAGAACACCGCTACCTTCGTGGTGAATGCCCTTGCACCAGCCGAAGTCACCAAGGTGGTGATGGACGAAGAGGCCGGACGGGTTGAAGTCGTGGTGCCGGATGACCAATTGTCACTTGCTATCGGACGTCGCGGACAAAACGTGCGACTCGCGAGCCAGTTGACCCGCTGGGACATCGACATCCTCACCGAGGCCGAGGAAAGCGAGCGTCGCCAGGAAGAATTCCGCCGTCGCACCGGGCTATTCGTCGATGCGCTCGACGTGGACGACGTGATTGCCGGGCTGCTGGTCACCGAAGGGTTCAACACCATCGAGGAACTGGCGTTCGTGCCGATGGAGGAACTCGCGGACATCGAGGGCTTCGACGAGCAGATCGCCGAGGAACTTATCCGCCGTGCCGAAACGCACCTAGTGAAGCGCGACAACGAGTTGAATGATCGTCGCGTCGCGTTGGGTGTTTCCGACGATGTCGCCTCGTTCGACGTGATGACGCCGGCGATGCTGGTGTCGCTCGGCGAGAAGGGGATCAAGACGATCGACGACTTGGCCGACCTTGCGTCGGACGAGTTGGTCGAGATCGTCGGCGAGGCCGCGATGGACGAGGAGACGGCGAATGCCGTCATCATGGCCGCGCGGGCACATTGGTTCGAAGGGGAAGAAGGCGCTGCCGAACAAGCCTGAGAACGCTGACGAAATCCCGCCGGAAGAAACTCCGGCGGCCGAGCCGCTCGCCGACGACGCGACGGCCGGATCGGATGCCGATGCGGACATCGACGAACCCGAAACCGGCCCGCTTCGGCGGTGCGCGGTGACGCGTGAGCGGTTGCCGAAGGAGCAGATGATCCGCTTCGTCGTCGGGCCGGACCGGATGGTGGTACCTGACATCGCCGCAAAGCTGCCCGGCCGGGGAATCTGGTTGAGCGCGCGAGGGGATGTGATAGAAACCGCTCGGCAGCGGGGCGCTTTTGCCAAAGCGGCCCGCGGGTCGGTGTTGGTGCCTCCAGATCTCAGCGCGGTTATCCGCGCGGCGCTGACGCGTCGGATCAGTGAGACCCTGGGGCTTGCCCGACGCGCCGGGCAGGCTGTCGCCGGCTTCGTGAAAGCGCGGGAGTGGCTGGTGGCTGGGCGGGCAGGCCTGATCATTCAGGCGCGCGATGGAAGCGGCGACGAGCGGGCGCGGTTCCTGGGTGGCCGGGGGGAAAATCTCCCGGTGGTTGACCCGTTGGATAGCGCGCAGCTCGGCGCGATTTTCGGGCGTGAGCAGTGCGTGCATGTGGCGGTGGCGCCTGGCCGGTTGGCTGGGTTGCTGCGAGTCGAGGCGGAGCGGCTGGCGGGTCTGACGGCGTGAGGCTGTCGGGCGATGCTGGGCGCAGATGAGTACAGAACGGACGGGTAGATGAGCGAAGGCAACGATCAGGACACGGGCAAGGGCAGGCTTTCGCTGCGCCCCGCGGGCCGCGCGGAACTCGGCCGCACCGTGGACGCTGGTTCCGTGCGACAGAGTTTCAGCCATGGCCGCACCAAGGTGGTGCAGGTCGAGGTACGTAAAAAGCGGGCCCCGGGTGCACCCGGGCCGGCACCGGCAACCCCGGCGCCAAGCCCAACGCCGAGCTCGTCGGGCACGCAGCTGGGGCCGCAGACCATCGCGCCCACGCCGCGTCCGCCGCAGCCGGTGTCCCGTCCGCCGGCAGGTGCCGGCCGGGCATTGACCCAGACCGAACTCGCCGCCCGCCAGCGCGCGCTGCTTGAACAGCAGCGCGACTCGGCCCGCCGCGAGGCCGAGCGCCGTGAACAGGAACGCCGGGACGCCGAGCGCCGCGAGCAGGAGAAGATCTCGATCCTCTCCGCCGCCGAGGAAGCGCGTCGCCGTGAGGATGAGGCCCGCAAGGTCGCCGAGGAAGAGGCACGGCTGAAGGCCGAGTCCGAAGCCAAGGCTCGCGAGGACGAGGCCGCCCGCGCCCAGGCCGCGGAAGCTGATACCGCCGCCCGCGCCGCGCCGCCGCCGCCGCCCGCTCGGGCCGGTGGAGACGAAGCCCGCC